>CAZQNY010000061.1:0-18215 GCA_964594665.1 uncultured Bacteroidales bacterium | reverse complement strand
TCCCTGCGCCATAGCTCCAATACCAATACATACAAAAATCGCCAGCAATAATTCTTTACATCTGCTCATATGAAAATATGTTAATCGTTACTTACTGTTTATATATCCGTTTTTTTCAAAAAAGTAATCATCCAATTTGTAAAAATATAAAAACTCTTACTTGGAGAACTGAATTTTAAAAAAATGACCAAAAGATAATCCGGGGCCTAAATGCATTTAGTATGAAAATTATCTTATTTTTACTGCAAATTAACAGCCCATGACACGAAGCGTACTGTTTATAGTTATTCTAATAATTCTCTCTTCCGGAGTCGCACCGGCACAGGAATTTAATTGTTTTACGGTAATCGCCGGCAAGGATGCAACTATCGATGGCTCAGTGATGGTTGCGCATAATGAAGATGACTTTGGGGAGCAGATTGTAAATTTCTACAAAGTACCCTCCCGTCCTGCAGGGACGACATTTCACACCAACGAAGGTGAAAAAATAGTAAGCACGCGGGAATCGGTACCCTATTTATGGCTGGAGATGCCCGGGATGAATTTTTCAGATAGTTTTCTGAATGAGAATGGTGTTATTGTAGTCTCAAACCAATGCTCCAGCAGGGAGGATAATCCGGAGCTTACCAATGGCGGCATCCAATACCAGATCAGGAAACAGATTGCCGAACAGGCTCAGAGTGCACGGCATGGTGTAAAAATCGCCATTTCTCTGATTGAAAAATTCGGGTATAACTCTTCAGGAAGATCCTATACCATTGCAGATTCCAACGAAGCATGGATTCTGGCGATTGTAAACGGAAAGCACTATGCCGCAGCAAGGGTTCCTGATGATAAAGTGGCTGTTATACCAAACTACTATACACTAACAGATATCGATATTGCCGACACAATGAACTTTCTGGTATCGCCTGATATCATTGATTATGCCGTTGAGAACAGATGGCATAATCCTGATGCCGGAGATTTCAATTTCCGTCTTTCCTATGCCAGCGAAGGGTCGCTAAAGCACCCGGTAAATATTGGTCGTATGTGGCAGGGCGTAAATATGCTGTCAAAAAAGCAATATGCTTACAAAGATACTTTCCCTACATTTTTTCGCGCCAAACAGCCGGTCACCTTAAAAATGCTTATGAATGTGCTTCGTGATCATTATAATAATACGGAGCTACATTATGCCAACAACGGGCATAAAACGCCACATGAAGAGGAAGGGACCATTTGCGCAACACACACGCAGTATGGTCTTGTTGCACAGCTACGAAGCTTTCTGCCGTCTGAAATCGGATCGGTGCTGTGGCTGGCTATGCGCAGGCCATGCACACAGGCATTTATTCCCTGGTATGCAGGTATTTCAGAAATCCCAAATGGTTTTTCCAGATACGATTACCAGTGGGCCGAAAGAAACCATGGTAATCCGGAAGAAAGTACCTGGGACCGTATTCCTGTTCATGCCTATTTCTTTTATGCTGATTATGCTGATTTTGTGGATAAGAACTTTCAGTTTCGTCAGCAGGAAGCAATAAAAAAAGCTTTTAAAACAGAAGATAAATTTCTTGAGCGACAGGAAAAATCCGAGAAACAATTACTCCGTTTAAAGAATAAAAACGAAGAAAAATACCAACAGAAGCTCAATGGCATTACGCGCCATGGCATATCAAAAACGATAAAAAACAGTTTACAAAAATAACCAACATGAAATTCCGTATTTTCATTCCATTGCTGATGCTGCTCTTTGCCGGATGCACTCAACAGCCAGTACAATTCACTGATTATGTAAATCCTTTTATTGGCACCGGAGGCCACGGGCACACCTATCCGGGTGCTGCAGTGCCCTTTGGCATGGTTCAACTCAGCCCCGACACGCGTCTCACCGGCTGGGATGGTTGCTCAGCATACCATTACTCCGATGATGTGATATACGGCTTCAGCCACACACACCTCAGTGGAACAGGGTGTTCCGATTACGGTGACTTGCTGATGATGCCTGTTACCGGTGAGCCCACACCCTTTAACGGATCTGTCAAAGGGGTTGAAAATGGTTACGGATCACATTTTTCGCATAATCAGGAAAAAGCCACACCGGGATATTATGAAGTCACACTGTTGGATTATGATATCGAAGTACGCCTGACAGCAACCGAGCGCACAGGCATGCATGAATACACCTTCCCTGAGGGTAATGATGCATCTGTTATTATTGATCTCGACCACAGAGACAAAGTTATTGAGGCATTCATTGAAAAAAGCGGAGAAAACGAAATCTCCGGATATCGCCGCTCCAGGGCCTGGGCCAGCGATCAGCATTTTTACTTTGTTATTCAGTTTTCACAACCCATCAGTACAATCGGGATCTGGAACAACAACGAGCCTGTGTCGTCACTGGCAGAGAAAGGCGAAAATATCAAAGCCTGTGCAACATTCAATAAGCTGACTGAAAACACCCTCACGGCAAGGGTTGGCGTTTCTGCTGTAAGTATAGAAGGAGCCAGAAAAAACCTGGAAGCCGAAATTGCAGAATGGGATTTTGATGCTGTCAGGCAGAAGGCCAATGATAAATGGAACGAACGTCTTGGGAAAATTGAAGTCAAAGGAGGTTCAAAAACCGATAAAATAAACTTCTACACCGCTCTGTATCATAGTTTTCTAAATCCAAATCTTTTTATGGATGTTGACGGAAACTACCGTGGCACGGATCTGCAGATTCATAAAGCCAATGGCTACGAATACCATACGGTTTTTTCTTTATGGGACACCTACCGTGCTACCCATCCCCTGTTCACCATACTGGAAACTCAAAAGACCAATGATTTCATCCGCACGTTTCTGGATATGTATCGCCATGGAGGGCAGTTACCGGTATGGGAGCTGGCAGGCAACTACACTGGATGTATGATTGGATATCATTCCATACCAGTAATCGTGGATGCATGGATGAAAGGCATCCGTGATTATGATGAGTCGCTGGCCATGCAGGCAATGATTCATAGTGCGACTATTGACCATCTGGGGCTTCCGTCCTACAGAGAGTATGGCTATATACCTTCAGGTGATGAACATGAGTCAGTATCCAAAACGCTTGAATACGCATACGATGACTGGTGCATTGCTACAATGGCAAAAGATCTTGGACTAAATGATATTTACAAAACCTACACGCAACGTGCGCAGAGCTATAAAAACATCTTTGATCCTCAAACAGGGTTTATGCGTGCAAAAAACAACAACCTTTGGTTTGCGCCTTTCGACCCCAAAGAGGTAAACTTTAACTATACTGAGGCCAACTGCTGGCAATACAGTTTTTATGTCCCCCAGGATATTAATACACTGATAAATTATCTGGGTGGAGATGAAGGATTCTGCAATAAGCTGGATGAATTGTTTTCAACATCATCGGAAACAACCGGTCGTGAACAGGCAGATATCACAGGTCTTATAGGGCAGTATGCACACGGAAATGAGCCGAGTCATCATATGGCCTATTTATATACCTATGCGGGTCAACCGTGGAAAACGCAGAAACTCACACGACAAATAATGGATGAGCTGTATTTTAATGCACCCGATGGGTTATGTGGTAATGAAGATTGCGGACAGATGTCAAGCTGGTTCAACTTCAGTGCTTTAGGGTTTTATCCTGTAACACCCGGTGCAAACACCTACGTGCTTGGCTCCCCACTATTTAAAGAAGCTGTGATAAATCTGGAAAATGGAAATACCTTTACTGTAAAGGCACCAAAGAACAGCGAAGACAACATATACATCCAGAGTATTCTGCTTAATGGTGAGAATTATACCAAAGCGTATATCACGCACAACCAGATTATGCAGGGTGGTATGATGGAGATTACAATGGGTTCTGAGCCATCACAATATGGTGTAAACAAGGATGACAGACCGTTTATAAGGATCAGTGAACATCAGGTTTTGCCTGTACCCTATGTTGAATCCGGTGAAAAAGCGTTTTTTGAATCTACTGTAATAGCTTTGGGCTCCGTTACAGAGGGTGCAGAAATATATTTTACCGTTGATGGCTCCATGCCGGATAACAATTCCTCCAGATATGTTAAGCCCTTTGTTATTAATAAGTCTACAACACTAAAGGCAGTAGCCATAAAAGGTGAGGCATCAAGCAGGGTTATCGAATCGGATTTTCTGTTAATACCAAAAAACAGAAACATAACACTCTATAGTGAATACGCAAATCAGTATGCTGCCGGCGGAGAAATGGCACTGATTGATTTTCTAAGAGGTGGAGAAAGCTATAAAACAGGATTATGGCAGGGATATCAGGGACAGGATCTTAGAGCTGTCGTTGATTTAGGTAAAATCACAACATTCTCTTCTATAGAAACCGGATTCCTACAGGATGAAAACAGCTGGATCTTCATGCCTCACACAGTAGAATATTATATTTCAGAAGATGATAAAGAGTATAAAAAAGTGGCGACCCTAAACACCCGTACCGACCAAAAAGCAAGCGGCACTTTTGTTGAACAATTCACTGCCAGCGGCAGCTACCAGGGGCGTTATATAAAAGTTGTGGCAAAATCCATCATCACTAATCCGGAATGGCATAAATCACCCGGGGAGAAGTGTTGGATCTTCGCAGATGAAATTGTGATTAAATAGTTTTTCAGGGTAAAAACTTATAAAAATGCTACATTCTCTAATCATATACAAAAAACACAACTAAATACTCATTATCAATATATTATCAATTAATGTATTAGTAATGTTAGGGTAATATTTGATTTAAATTAGATTAATGTTGCGGTAATATTTTTTCGAAATCGATTTAGGTAAGAGACATTTGTAGGGTACAAAAAAATCACACAAATGGATCTCCAGAGAAAAGATGTAGAAAGATGTATTGATAACGAGGCCCGGGCTCAGGAAAATCTTTACCGTCATTATGCGCCAAAGATGATGGTTTTATGCAGAAGGTATGCAAAATCAAAGGAAGAGGCAGAGGACATATTACAGGAAGGTTTTATTAAAGTATTTATGAAACTGGATGCTTTTCGCAATGAAGGGTCACTGGAAGGATGGATCAGAAGAATAATGATAAATACAGCACTAAATTTTCATAAGCGCAAGACCCCCCAATATCAGGATTTAAATCCCGAGTTGTTTGAACTCACGCGTGTAGAGGAATCCACTAGTCTTGAAATCCTTTCTGCTGAAGAGCTTGAACATGTAATAGAAACCATACCCTGCCCCTATCGCACAGTATTTAACCTTAATGCCATTGAAGGGTATACACATAAAGAAATTGGCCAGATGCTCAATATTAGTACAAACACAAGTAAATCAAGGCTTAACAGGGCGCGAAACATTATCCAGCGCCGTTACGAAAAGATTTATGCCACAACAATGGTTCCCGGTTTTGAGAGGGCAATAGCCTGATTTTTTTCTTTTCAGGCAACGCAGGAGCATTATTATGGTCTATATCATGAATATTAACAAAATATTCCGGACGCATTTTAATTAACAATGACCAAAAAATCAACGATGAAGAATGTTCTTGCACTGCTTTTTGCAGTATTGGTAATGGTATCTGCTACCTACGCCGAAAAACAAATCCATAAATACCAGTTCGATTATCCGCAGCTGGTATCACATGGCGAGTTCACTGAAATAATTTATAACAACTGTCAGAACAACGGTACAGAGGGCAATCCATTGCTTCCTTATTTCAATGTAAACCTTCTTGTTCCCCAGGGCGAAGTAATTGTTGCCGTTAATATTCTTGGCACAGAACAATGGGAAGAAACTTCAAGGCTTAAAATTCAGCCTGCTTCAAAGCCATTTCCTATTTCCAGACCGGCGCAAGATTATGAGGTTGTTCCCAATGATGCAATATACAATTCAGCTGAAAGCTACCCGGAACAAATTGTAAGTCATACAAACACAGGCTTTCTGGCAGGCCACGGGATAGGAAGTTTCACCCTGTGTCCGGTACAATGGGTCCCTGAATCCGGAGAGACAACATTTCTAAAAGCAATTACCATAGAAGTTATTACCGCTCCCGATAAAAAGGCACAGAAAAGTGCATCTTTTGCAAAAAGCAATAATATTGTAACCAGAAGGATAAATACACTGGTGGAAAACCCTGAATTATTAAACCAGTACCGCTATACTACATTAAAAGACAGCAATGAAAACGATCTTTTAATTATCACCAACGAAGCACTGGCACCGGATTTTCAGAATTTTGCTGATTTTAAAAGCAGTTGTGGCTATTTCACCGAAATCATTACCACCGAAACCATATATGCAACCTACGACGGTGCCGATGAGCAGGAGCAAATCCGAAACTGCATTATCGATTACTACACAAACCACAATACACAATTTGTAATTCTTGGTGGTGATAGTGATCCGGGAAATAGTGCTGATTACATTATTCCTCACCGCGGACTTTTTGCTCAGGATGAGCTGGACATCCCCAGTGATATGTACTACTGCTGTCTTGATGGCACCTGGAATGAAGACGGAGATAACCGTTGGGGTGAATCAGGGGAGACCGATCTTTTTGCAGAGGTTCTTATCGGACGCTTCTGCGTTGATCAAACCAGTGAAATAGAAAATCTCACAGCAAAAAACATTGCTTATCAAACCAATCCTGTAACAGAAGACATTGAAAAGGCTCTGATGCTGGGAGAACAGCTTGACGACGAGCCGACCTATGGAGGAAACTACAAAGACGAAATTATGAATGGTGCATCCACAAACGGATATACTACTGCAGCGATAGCAGATAACTTTACTGTTGGCACTATTTACGACCGGGATATGAGCTGGAATAAATACACCATTTTTGATCAGTATAACAACACCGGAATAAACCTTCTTAACCACCTTGGGCACAGTTTCACCAATTACAATATGAAGATGGACTGTGATGATATTACACTTCAGAACTTCACAAATGATGGTATTACCAGAGGTTTTGTAATAGGCTACAGCCAGGGTTGTTATAATGGTTCGTTCGACAACCGCGGTACTTCTGCCGGATCGTATGGGTCGCAAGACAGTTTTGCAGAGTATATTACAAACCTGGAACGTGCTAATGTCGCCTGTGTTGCCAATTCACGCTATGGCTGGTATATGCCCGGTTCTACGAATAGTTCCAGCCAGATGTATGACCGTGAATTTTTCGATGCCATCTTTGGAGAGGGCATCACGATGATAGGTGCTGTAAATGCAGACTCCAAGGAAGACAACCCGGGGATTTTCAATGCCAATGACAACTACCGGTGGGTAGCCTATGAGGCGAACCTCTTTGGTGACCCCACACTGGACATCTGGACTGCCCAGCCCCAGGACATAACAGCTTCATTACCTTCAAGCATTATTATCGGATCTCCTGAGATTGCCATCAACCTCATAATCGAGAATGCCAGAGTTGCTATTACGCAAAATAATGAACTCATTGGCCGTGGAGTCACAAACGCTATGGGTGCAGTTACCATAACATTTAATGAGCCCATTTCAAGCACCGAACCCCTGACAATCTCGGTAATGGCACATAATTATAACCGTGTGGAACAGGAGATGGTTGTTGTCAGCAACCAGCCCTATGTAATCTACAGCGAACATAATTTAAATGATAATGCCGGAAATGGTAATGGTATGGCTGATTACAGCGAAGATATCCTTTTGGGCATGACCCTGAGAAATGTTGGCGACCAGCCTTCTGAAGAAGTTACGGCTACACTCACCACAGAAGATGAGTTTATCACCATAACCAATGCCACAAATGTATTTGGCAGTTTTGAAGCAGGAGAATTCATTACACTGGAAGATGCCTTTGAGTTTACAATATCTGATGATATTGAAGACGGCCATAGTGTTCTTTTCAATCTGATGGCAACAGATGGCAGCATGGAATGGAGCAGTAAAATGTACGTGACAGTTAATGCACCAGCATTGGAGTATGGCGGAGCACTCATTGACGATTCCAATGCAAATAATAACGGGATGATGGATGCCGGAGAAACTCTGGACATAATTTTTACCATCAACAACAATGGCCATGCATCCATAGAGGATCTAACCTCTGCAATTACCTGTGCATCGGAATTTATTACCATCAACAGTGGTTCTGCATCACCAGTTGAATTAATAAATGCTGAAGAATCTGTTGAGGTGACCATAAACCTCACCGTTGCTGAAGATACACCCGAAGGCACACAGGCAGAATTTGTCTGCAACCTTGATGCCGGTGCATACAGCTGTGACGATACCAAATATTTCAAAATTGGGCTAATTGTCGAAAACTTTGAGACCGGTGATTTTTCAGCCTTTAACTGGTTACTGGCAGGCAATGAGCCATGGACAATCGTATCCAATGAGGTTTTTGAAGGTCAGTATGCTGCACGTTCAGGAGCAATCGGCAACAACCAACTCTCGATTATGCAGATCGAAGGCGTTGAGGTTCCCGGTAACGACAGCATTGCCTTTATGGTAAAAGTCTCTACAGAGGCCACCTATGATTACCTGTATTTTTATATGGGTGACACAAAACTTGGTGAATGGGAAGGAGAGAAAGACTGGATGCGTGTTGCATTTGCTGTTCCAGAAGGCACACACACCTTCCGATGGTTGTATAAGAAAGACCAGTATGAAACCGGAGGTCAAGACTGTGCATGGGTTGACTTCATTGAGTTACCTGCTATGGACATGGGCGTTGGTATTGAAAACCTTGATATTTCCGCAGATGTTTTTGCAATGCCCAACCCGGCAAATGATCAGCTGACCATCAGAATTGAAAACCCTGTATCTCAATCCTTAAACGCATCATTGCAATCCATTGATGGCAGAGCAGGAAAAGTAATTCTCGATAATCAGATAATTCAGAAAGGCATACATGTTGTGAAAGCGAATATAGAGACACTGCCAACAGGAATTTACGTGCTGATTATGGAAAATGAATCCTCAAGAATTACCAAAAAAATCGTTATCAGCAGGTAATAATTTGTTTTAAAACAATATATCCTAACGGTGACAGCGCAAGTTGTCACCGTTTTTTATATTTTTACCTGAAATCCAAAACTCACAGCTACGAAAAAGCATAAAGTTCATTTAAACACGAATTACGAAATACACAAATAGCCGACAGGTATCATACACATTAAAAACATTAACATAAAAGCAATACTATGGCACTGGGATTAACCGATTGGATCATTGTAGGAATTTTCTTTTTAATTGTGATTGGAATAGGCTGGTATGCCAGTAAGACAGCCGGGAAGAACACCTCTGAATTTTTTCTTGGTGGCAGGGGTATGCCATGGTGGTTATTGGGTATATCCATGGTTGCCTGTACATTTTCTGCCGACACGCCCAACCTGGTAACAGGGATGGTGAGAGAATCAGGGGTAGCAAAAAACTGGGCCTGGTGGGCATTTTTAATCACCGGGATGGTAACAGTGTTTATCTATGCCAAACTCTGGCGGCGTTCGAATGTAATGACCGATCTGGAGTATTATGAGTTGCGTTATAGTGGTAAAGCAGCCTCTTTTTTGCGGGGATTCAGGGCCATCTATCTGGGGCTGTTTTTTAATTGCCTTATTATGGGTACGGTAACATTGGCTGCCATAAAAATCGGTGCTGTTATGTTCAATATCCCTCCGCTTCAGACGGTTGTAATTGCCTCGCTGGCGGTAGTTTTATATGCTGCTGTCGGAGGGTTAAAAGGTGTTATATGGGCTGATTTTTTTCAATATGGGATTGCACTTTTCGGCGCTGTGCTGGCCGCGGTTGTTGCATTACGACAGCCTGAGGTTGGCGGTCTGGACGGGCTCCTCTCCCACCCTATTGTACGGGAAAAGATGAATTTCATCCCTGACTTCTCCAATCCTGCTCAATATGTTCCATTGCTTATCATCCCCATAGCAGTACAATGGTGGAGTGTATGGTACCCGGGTGCAGAGCCCGGTGGTGGTGGTTATATTGCACAGCGCATGCTTGCTGCAAAAGATGAAAAAAATGCCATTGGTGCAACGATGCTTTTCAATTTCATGCATTATGCCATTCGTCCATGGCCATGGATTATTGTTGCCCTGGCTTCACTGGTCATATATCCGGATCTCACCACGATCCATCAGGAATTCCCCGGCATTGATCCCACCTATCTGAAGGACGACATAGCCTACCCGGTAATGATGTCGAAGCTGGGTCCTGGATGGCTCGGGCTAATTGTTGCTTCGCTGATTGCAGCATATATGTCGACTATTGGCACGCACCTTAACTGGGGCAGCAGCTATCTTGTCAATGACTTTTACAAGCGTTTTGTAAAGAAAGACGCCACGGAGAAGGAGCTGGTACGCATGGGCAGAATATCAACTGTCGTTCTTATGCTGATTGCCGGAACGTTCGCTTTAACGATTATGGATAATGCCACCCAGGCCTTTAACATTCTTCTTCTCACCGGAGCCGGTTCCGGAGCCATATATTTGCTACGCTGGTTTTGGTGGAGAATAAATGCCTGGACGGAGATAGTGGCCATGATAGTCGCCACAGTACAAGCGCTTATCCTTGTGCTGATAGTGCCCGATGAGGCAGTTGCCACGGCAGTGCTTGACGGGTTCACCATCAAGCTGCTGATTGCTGTTGCAGGCACAACCATTGCATGGCTGCTTACAACGCTGCTCACACGACCGGAAGATAAGGCAACGCTGCGGCACTTTTACCGTGTTACCCGTCCCGGGGGACCAGGATGGAAAAAGGTTGTTGAGGAAGCCCGGGCAGATGGCGATATGATTGATGAAAAAGACCATGGCAAAAAATGGGAAATGCCATTGCAAATTCTTTGTGTCTTTATTGGCTGTGTTGTTATTTATGCTTTCCTTTTTGCCATCGGATCATTCGTATATAAAAATGTGGTTACCGGAGTGGTTTTATCTGCTGTTGCCCTTTTGGGTACATGGTTGCTGTTTACATTATTCAATAAACTAAGGGCTGAATAGTAAAATTCAATATTATGAGAAAAGTCATCAGAAGTACTGCATTGATATCATTGTTTACCGGGTTGCTGTGCGTTATTTCTCAAGGGCAGATATGGCAGGATCCAGCAATTATCGGCATCAATAAACTGGAACCGGGAGCTATTGCAATTCCATTTGCAAACCCGGAGAGTGCTCTTACCAATGAATTAAGCCATAATTCCAATTTCAGAAGCCTGAACGGAGAATGGAACTTCTCATGGTATCATTCTGTTCATGATGCACCCGATAATTTCTATACGCTCGAATTCAATGATGATTCCTGGGGGAAGATTGACGTTCCCGGCAACTGGGAAGTAAATGGCTATGGAGTACCCATATATGTAAATCAACCATACGCTTTTACCAATAACCCGCAGCCGCCATCCATCCCTGACAGCATCAATAATACCGGATTATACCGACAATGGTTTGTTATTCCTGATGAGTGGAATGAAAAGACCATCATCCTTCATTTTGGTGCAGTAAAATCCGCTGCTTTCCTATATATCAATGGCAAGGAGGCAGGTTATACACAAGGCTCAAAACTGCCTGCCGAATTTGATATCACGGAATACGTTCAGCCCGGTAAGAACCTGCTTGCCATGAAGGTTCTCCGATGGTCCGATGGATCCTATCTGGAGTGTCAGGACTTTTGGCGTATCTCCGGCATTGAAAGAGATGTCTTCCTCATGGCACACAACGACACATATATCTCTGATTTTCAAATAACTCCCGTCCTGGACAAGACACTGACAAAAAGCACTATTCATATCACGATAGAAACAAAAAACAAAAAACAAGATAAAAACCTGTCAGCAGAGTATCTTTTATTAAAAGGTGATGAAGTTGTTCTTTCAAAAGCTATTGAGATCACAGGAGACAGCATTATTGCAACAGTTGATTATGATAACCCAAACCTTTGGTGTGCTGAGCATCCACATTTATATACCTCTGTTCTTACATTAAAGAAAAACAGAAGGATACTTGAAACAGTAAAATGTAATACCGGCTTCAGGGAGGTAAAGATTGATAATGGTCAGCTTTTGGTTAATCATGTACCTGTTTATTTAAAAGGAGTAAACCGCCACGAGCATGATCCCATTACGGGTCATGTGATATCAAAGGAATCCATGGAAACGGATATTCTGTTGATGAAGGCCAATAACATCAATGCTGTAAGAACATCGCATTACCCTGATGACCCATACTGGTATGATCTCTGCGACAAGCATGGCATCTATCTCATCGATGAAGCGAATATTGAGAGCCATGGGATGGGATATCATCCTGACAGGACATTAGGAAACGATCCGGCTTGGGAAAAAGCGCATCTCGACAGGATTGAGCGCATGGTTGAAAGAGACAAGAATCATCCATCAGTTATTATCTGGTCGATGGGTAATGAAGCGGGAGATGGATGCAACTTTGAATCAGCATCAGCCTGGATTCACAGCAGAGATGCTTCCCGTCCGGTACATTATGAGCGGGCAGGCAAAAAGAGTCATACCGACATCTATTGCCCAATGTATCCCGGCATTCCCTATATTGAATGGTGGGCACAGACAGAAGACCACAGGCCTCTGATCATGTGTGAGTATGCGCATTCGATGGGTAACAGCACCGGAAACCTTCAGGATTACTGGGACGTTATTGAGCGTTATCCACGCTTGCAGGGAGGTTTTATCTGGGACTGGGTTGATCAGGGAATACTGGCAAAAGACAACCAGGGAAGGGCTTTCTGGGCTTATGGTGGCGATTTTGGTCCGGAGGATATTCCCAGTGACGGAAATTTCTGCATGAATGGACTGGTAGCACCCAACAGAGAACCACATCCGGCACTACATGAAGTAAAAAAAGTATACCAATATGCCAGCTTTTCCTGGGCCGATGCCGAAAAGGGTATTATCTTAATTAAAAATAAATACCATTTTACAAACCTAAATAACTTTTATCTTGAATTTCAAATTAAAGGAAACGGAGTCGTACTGTTTAACGGAACCAGAGATATCCCTGAAACACATCCCGGAGAAAAAAGTACTGTTCTGATTCCCGAAATCCGGGCAATCAATCCAAAACCGGGGACGTCTTATTTTTTGCATCTTTATTTAAAGCAAAAGAGCAATTCCTCTTTATTGCCGGCAGGGCACATCATGGCATCAGAGCAACTGAAAATCCCCATTTCCACACCACCTCATATGCCGGCAATGCCATCAGGAGAGCAAATAAAAGTAAAGGAAGATGAGTTGGCCTTTTCTGTCACAGCATCTGGCATTACCTATTTCATCGACAAGAAAAGTGGTTATATCTCACAAATTGAAAAAGGAGAAACACAATATCTCGCGGAACCAGTAATACCCGATTTTTGGAGGGCACCGACAGATAATGACTTTGGTAACGGAATGGATAAACGTTGCAGCATCTGGAAAAATATATCCAGATCATGCAAACTCCAATCTATCAATTTTACCGATAAAAACATGCGCTTCGTTGAAGTAACAGCAATGTATCAGCACACCGACAGCAGGTCGCAGATAACAATGGTGTACCGAACTTATATTAACGGCATTATGGAGATTAACATGAAGCTAATCCCAACTATCAAGGGATTACCGGAGCTTCCAAGATTTGGGTTGTCGACAGTACTATCATCAGCATATTCAAATCTTGACTGGTATGGCAGAGGACCCCATGAAAACTATTGCGACAGAAACAAAAGTGCCTTTACAGATCTTTACCAGAGTACAGTGCAGGCCCAATATTACCCATACAGCAGGCCTCAGGAAACAGGGTATAAAACAGATGTTCAATGGGTTACAGTAACAGACATTCAGTCAAAAGGTCTTTTAATATCCTCACCAGAGCCTCTGGGATTTAGTGCTTTGCCTTATGGCACACAAGAGCTGGATTGTATCACATCCGGCAACTACCGACATCCTATCGATTTGGTAAAAACGCCATTCACATACGTTCATTTTGATAAAAAACAAATGGGTGTTGGTGGTGATAACAGCTGGGGTGCCCGACCTCATGAAGCCTACCAGATTAAGCCGGAGGAAATACAAGGATATTTTTATATTAAACCGATAGATTTAGTTGAAGATAATCCATTCAGAGTAAAACTTTAAGACAAAAAGAACCGGGATTTCACGTTGAATGAAATTCCCGGTCCTACATTACAGAATTATACGGATGTTTGTGTTGTTGATCTATTCGTGTAAATGCTTTTTAATTTTCCCATACAAGTCTTCACGTTGGTAAGGTTTGTTAAGGAAATCATTCATTCCTGCTTCCAGACTTTTCTGTTTATAATCATCTTCCGGAAAGGCAGACAATGCCAATATAGGGACATCTTTCTTGTCTGTTCTGATTTTCTTTGTGGCCTCAAGACCATCCATTTTGGGCATGGAAATATCCATGATGACCATATCAAACTGGCCGGAGTTTATTGCTTCCACAGCTTTTTCTCCATTATTCACAACCGTGCAGTTATAGCCTTTTGATTTAAGGTCGGCTTCAATTAGCTTCTGGCTAAGGAACTCATCCTCGGCAACTAAAATCTTTTTTCTGTCTTCTCTTTCTAATAACATAATATCCGTATTTATCTGTTTAGAAATAACGTCTACTCTTTTCATAACGCTTGTAAAGGTCAAAGTCCCAACTCAGTGAAAATTCGTGAGAACCAACAGTGTGCTGAGCAAGTTTACTAAGAACGATATCATAAGAGTAACCGAGTTTCAAATTTTCTTTAATAGTAACTTCAGCCAAAAGAACTGCAGCATTACGACCTGTTCTGTAAGAAGCACCAATCATCAGTTTATCCTTAAAATAAACATTGGTATTAATATCGATAGATACAGGAGCGTTCTGTGTGTAGCTGATCATTGTTGAAGGCTTAAGAACGATGTCATCACCAAGATCAACAACAAAACCGGCAGTACCATAGAAGTGACGTGCGAGAACAGCGTAAGGTGAATCTTCATTGTAAGATTCCTTTGAGAAAAGGCTTTCTAAAAGATGCTTTGAAGAAGCGCCAACGTACCATTTTCTTGTTGAGTAATAAACACCAAAGTTTACATCAGGAGTAAATTGAGTTGCAGGTACATTATATACGTTGTAATCGTAATTGTCTTTTGTAAGGAGTTGTTGAATATCTACACCCTGCTGAATAAAACCACCTTGTAAACCAAAAGAAAGGCGACCCTGACCGACGCGGATGCGGTAAGCGTAATTGGCCATAACACCAAGATCTTTTACAGGACCTAACTGATCATTATAAATATAGAGGCCTAAAGCAACGCGCTCATTACGAAGAGGAGTATGAACAGAGAAAGTAGATGTTTTAGGAGCACCTTCTATTCCAGTCCACTGATCTCTGTGAACCAATGTTGCGGTTAAAACGTCACGGCTACCTGAATAAGCGGGATTAATGATTAACTGGTTAAACATATACTGGCTAAAAAGAGCATCCTGCTGACCAAACGCACTCAATCCTGCCAGCAGTGATACTGCGGTCAGAATTGTCATTGTTATTTTTCTCAGTGCGTTCATTAATTTTGCTTTATCTTAACGTTACAATGCAAAACTAACACTCACAACAAGGCGCATCAATTGGGGCAAATACGAATTTTTAAAAACCCCATATATAGGTATTATTACGTAGTTCTACGCACTAATTAAAAATCAGAAAACAATCGGGCTTCACCAGGAACACTTAACACACTGATTATCATTCTTTTAACTAGAATTACCAAACTTTTCATATATCCGGTTTTTACTACATAAAATCCTAATGGGTAAATTTGCGAACAAAAAAACCGGCCACTGCATGCGATTATACAGTGGCCGATACTACCAGACAATATTCACATTACTTAATGTATATCCAACCCTTATAAGGTTCAATATTATTGTCATCATTAAGATCTATTATATAGTAATAAACACCATCAGGCAAGTCATTACCATCCTTATTTTTACCATCCCATCTTACTGATGAATTGTTATAACCTTTGAAATTAATGATCTCATCACCCCAGCGGTTAAAAATAACGATTTCATTATCCTCATAATAATCGATATTTTCAATATACCAATAATCATTCTGACCATCATTATCCGGTGTTATTGTATTATAAATAACAATATCACGACTTGTAGTATCAGGCAGGATTGTGATATAAACCATTGCGCTGTCGCAAAGTGCAGGGTTACCATCATCACAAATCTTATAACAGAATTCGTCATAGGTTGCTGATGTACCTTCTTCAGTCTGGTAAAGAATGGTATTATCATCCTGTACCACAACAATACCGTTCAATGGCTCACCACACAGACTAACCGTCAATGGATCTCCGTCAGGATCATAATCATTTACAAGAACCGGGATAAAGATTGATACACCCACAGAAGTGGTATCGTAATCATCAATGGCTACCGGACGGTTGTTAATTGTTCCTGTAACAGTAATGAATACTGTTGCAATATCACAATATCCGGTCTCATCGCAGATCTGATAATCAAACTGATCGTTACCAATAAAATCAGTATCCGGAGTGTAAGTAAAGACACCATTCACAATATCAATTTCAACTTTACCACTTGCAGGTGGAGCGAATACTGTCAGCGTTGCCGGATCCAGGTTATTGTCACAATCCCTGTCATTCTCCATTGATTTGATCTCAACCGGAACATTAACCAGTGTACTTTCGGCATCATCAATGGCGTCAGGAGTACCAATAACAGTAACAACCATCTGACACTGAACCTGAACATCATTATTATCCGTAACCGTCCAGATAACCGGAGTATCACCAACAGTATAGACGCCGGAGGCATCATCAGTATTGTTAAAGTCATTAATTATCTGCTGAATACCAGCCGGAGCATCTACGAGAGGTGTTTCCACGGAAACCTCTGCATCACATTCACCCGGAGCAGTAATCATAACAATATCTTCAGGGCAAGTAATATCAGGAGCCCCTTCAGAAGTAATGGTTACAGACATCTCACATGTTGCAGTTCGGCCATGGATATCCGTAACTGTCCAGATAACAACTGTCGTTCCCAGAGGATATTCAGCACTCGCATCATTGGTATTGGTGTAATCATTGATCAATGACTCAACACCACAGTTATCACTAACCACCGGTTGGGGTACATTAACAAACAGTGTACTCTGTCCGGCTACATTTTCAATAATATCCTCAGGACATTCAATGGTTGGTGGTTCAATATCCACAACTGTAACAGTCATTGTACACTCATTTTCATTACCATGAATATCAGTAACTATCCAGGTAACTTCAGTAACTCCTACGGGATAAATTCCGGAGGCATCAGAAGTATTGTTAAATGAATTAACAACAGATTCCACAGCACAGTTATCAGAAGTCACAGGAGCATTTACAGTAACCAGAGCTTCGCATAACCCGGTGTCATTATTCACCTGAATATCATCCGGACAAGTTATATCAGGAACCTCCGTATCGGAAACAGTAACAGTCATTGAACAATTACTTGTGTTTCCATTAACATCAAGTACCGTCCATGTAACAACTGTCGTTCCAACAGGATATTCTCCTGAGGCATCACTGGAGCTGTTAAAGTCATTAAGAACACTTTCAACGCCACAATTATCAAATGTTTCAGGTTGTGGCACATCAACTAATGCCGAACACTGACCCGGAGTATTTTCAACAACAATATCCACAGGACAAATTATTTCCGGATCTTCTGTATCATTTACAGTAACAGTAAATGAACATTCAGTGGTGTTGCCGGATACATCTGTTACAATCCAGGTAACTGTAGTCACACCAACAGGATAAACACCGCTGGCATCGTCTGTTCCATTGTAATTATTGATTACTGAAACAACGCCACAGTTATCAGCTACCTCAGGTTGTGGAACTGTAATTAATGCTTCACAGGTACCTGTTTCAGCATCTGCAACGATATTTTCAGGGCAAATAATAACCGGATCTTCATTATCAATCACCACAATTTCCATTGTGCAGCTATTCTCATTTCCATTAATATCGGTAACAGTCCAGGTTACTTCTGTAACACCTGCCTGATAAATACCACTTGCATCGTTGGTACCATTTACACTATTGACAACCGAGGAAATACCACAATTTTCTACAATTTCCGGCTGTGGTACAGAAACAAATGCTTCACACTGTCCGGGATCGGTATTAACCGTAATATTCTCAGGACAGA
>CAZQNY010000060.1:0-18649 GCA_964594665.1 uncultured Bacteroidales bacterium | reverse complement strand
TTTATTCCTAATCTATCTAATCGATCTGTTGTTGTTTTCCAGGATTGCTTTCTGTTAATTTCATACAGGAATTCTGATTGCGATTTTGCTTCAAGAAGTGATGCATAGCTGTATGTTAAGAATTTTATAAAATCTGCTTTATATTTTCTCCTGCCATAGCCTTCTGCAATATTATCCTTTATCGATTGACTTGAGCGCCTTATCTGATTGCCCGTTTCAAATTTGTCAGGTTGTGGCAGCTGAATGCTTTGCCTGTAGATTTCTACTGCAAGGTCAAAGGCTTCTTGATATATTTCCAGGTCTTTGTATGATTTCATAATAGAATGAGTTTTTTTATTTATTGTTGTTGTTGTTGTCGTTGTTGTCAAGTTGTCGTTGTTGTCAAGTTGTCGTTGTTGTCAAGTTGTTGTTGTTGTCAAGTTGTTGTCGTTGTTGTCAAGTTGTCTGGTTGTCGTTGTCCTTTGTTCAAAGTTCTTAAATTATTTAATTCAAACTTTGACACAAAGTTTAGAACAGTCTCCAGGAGACAGATACCTATCGGGTCATCGCAACCCCGACACCCCGACACCCCGACAACCCGATAACCCGATAACCCGACAACCCGATAACCCGACAACCCGAATCCCCCCCCCACTACCCCTTCCACCGCCTGTACTCCTCTTCCCTGCCACCAAAACTCCTCTTGAACTCCCGCACTCCATAGGCTTTGCCTTTCCTCCCTGCTCCCATGAAATTGAAGGTTCTGAAGCCCCTTTCCATCGCATATTCCATCGATCCAAAGGTGACTGCTGTGCCACTGTGCCTTACTCTTCTGTCGCTGACAATATACCATTCATAGCATGTGTCGCCACAAAAGCCCAATACCGCCCCACCGCAGATTTCGTTGTTTGCCAACGTGATTACGATTCTGATTGTTTTTTGATTATTGCGTTCCTGCCAGATACCTTCAAGTACCTTTTTCCCCGGAAACGGCTTTTTTATTCTGAAATAATGCAGTCGAAGCATTTTTATGAATGCCTGTAACTCTTCCTTTGTGTTTGGCTCTCTTGTTGTATAACCCTTGCGCATTACCTGCTTAATGTATCGCTTTCGGGTTTTTGACAGCCCGGACCACAAGGCCGTGTGTGATGAAATATCCTTTACAAGGTTTAAAAAGGTTGCTTGTTTTTTTTCGGTGTTTTTCCCGACAGTTTTACCTGTTTGGTGGTTCATGTCCCGTAATTCCAGATATGGACATCTTATCGGGTGTTTTAAACTCTGAAAAGATTCTAACAATGATTTTGCAACCTCACATCTGGTAACCTCCTTAAGGTACGGGTCCATAAGTGGACCGTTTACACATACATAAGCATGAGGGATGAGTTGCGTAAATGGGAAATAGGTTACAGGAATGGCCAACAAAACACCATCAAGCTGATCTTCCGTGTCGTAATGGATAAACAACTCCGGAGGTATACGGCTGTACTTTGCATATATACGGAAAAGGTCGGGATGCTGAAATGGTGACCCCGCAGGATGAAAGGCTACCATGGAAGCCCATTCATCATACTTTATACAATAATGTTTATTCATCGTGTATGTTAATTCCAAAATGGGAAAAACATACCCTTAGAATGGTTCTAAATTATCCTTTTTCCTGTTTCAGTATTAAAAAAGAACAATTTGTTTAAGGATATTGAAACTGTTTTCTGTTCTGATAATAAGTTGTTTACACCGGGATTTGTTCGCGCAACAATTTTTTCGCCTCCCAGGTTAACAAAAACAAAATTTTCATGTCCCAGTTTTTCAATGAATGTGATTTCGCCTGTCAATGGTTGTTTTTCATCCGCTTCAGAAAGGATAATGTTTTCAGGACGAACACCCATTGATACTCTATCGCCTTCAAATATTTTACAGCTTTGTTCTACCGTAAGAGCTATTGAAAACGCCTGATTAATATGTGTAAACCAGAATTTCTCCCTTTTCCGTTCAATAAAACCGTTGTAAATATTCATTGGAGGAGAACCGATAAAGCCGGCTACAAAAAGGTTCTCAGGGTCGTTGTACAGTGCAGTAGGTGTTCCTGTTTGCTGAATAATGCCTTTATCCATAACCACAATCCTGTCTCCCAGTGTCATGGCTTCCACCTGGTCGTGTGTAACATAAACCATGGTAGTATTCAGCTTTTTATGTAGTTTAGCTATTTCGCTGCGCATGGCTCCCCTCAACTTGGCGTCCAGGTTACTCAGGGGCTCATCGAAAAGAAATACTCCTGGATTTCGGACAATAGCTCTGCCAATAGCAACTCGTTGCCTTTGCCCTCCGGACATCTCTTTTGGCTTTCTGTCGAGGAGATCCTCAATTTCCAGTATTGCAGCAGCTTCATTTACCTTTTTTACAATCTCCTCTTTAGGTGTTTTTCGCACTTTTAACCCAAAAGCAAGGTTCTCACGTGCTGTCATATGTGGATACAAGGCATAATTCTGAAAAACAATGGAAATATCTCTGTCTTTAGGCGGTAGATCATTAACCGGTTTCTCATCAATATATAATGTGCCTTCATCCACACTCTCCAGGCCGGCAATCATGCGCAGGGTGGTTGATTTCCCGCAACCTGACGGCCCTACCAGTACAAGAAATTCTCTGTCGTGGATGTCAAGAGACAGATTATCAACAGCTTTGTTTTTCTTGTCGTATATTTTTGAAACATTGGAAAAGCGAATTGATGCCATAATATTAGTTTATAGATTCCAGGTATTCTTTATTAAAGTGAGTTATACGAATGCAAAGATCCAGCTCTCCGGAGGCAACGATATACCGATCCTTGTCTTTTATGATACCGGTTGTAAAAACAACATCGTTGAGATAGCGGAGTTCTTTTATGTGTTGTGTGAGCCCGGGTTGTGATTTTAGTACTGGATTTACGGTGTCAATGGCCATAATCTTGTCAGGATGGTTTTTATCCAGTAAAGCACGGAAGGTAGCATATTCGCCGATATTATTATTATCAGAGACGCCATGAAAAAGAACCAGCCATCCCTTATCGGTTAAGATTGGTTGCGCTCCGCCTCCCAGTTTAGTGATTCTGTTTCCTTTTGTCTTCCATTGTCGAATAAATGGTTTGTCTGATGGCTTCCAGTGCAGTAAGTCAGGCGATTCAGCGAGGTTTATTCCCGGCCCGGGTTCAAAAACTGACTCCGGTGCAGTAGCAAAATACAACATTCCCAATGGCCGGGTCATGGCATAGTATTTCCCGCCAATTTTACCTTCAAACAGTAGCATATCTTTGTTCTGATGATCAAGAACAAGTCCTTCACGACGATAATTTAGCCCATCATCAGAGGAAAACAATGTCGTTCCATGCCTTTCGGAGCTTACCGTGCAGCAGGTCATATAGTACTTCCCTTCAATAACCGATATCCTTGCGTCTTCAATCCCATATTCCTCTCCCGTATTCTGTGGTGCGATGATCTTGTCGTAGTGAATTTTTATAATGTTTTTACCTTCAGCATCCATTTCCACAGGTAAAATCCACGACAAAGATGTTAATGCCAGTACCATTGTCGGGTTATGCTTTTTTATCAGAATATGTCGTGGATCACTGGTGTCGACCTCACCAGTGTTGTATATATCTGTTGTATATCCTGCTTTCTCGTCCCAGCGAAGTGCTTTTATCTCACTATTGTTTTCTGTTGGGTTTCTTAATGCCTCTGCTACTCTGCACATCAGCACAATATTTCCATTGGGAAGCCGTGCCATGCCGGGATTAAACACGCCAAGGACATAGGTTTCTTCTTTAAGATTTCTCATCGGAGACCTGGAAAGGTCAATGTCGCCAGGTTCCAGGACTATTTTATCAAGTAAAATATTTTTATTTTCAGATTTCATAGAAAGGCTCTCCTGTTAATGGATTTTGTGGATAATTGTGGCATAAAGCAGCCAGAATATCTTCATGAGAAAATGCTACATTCATAACAGTGTCATTCCCACCATAATAAATAAGGATGGTGCCATCGCTTTTTCTTAATGCCCCGCAGCAAAAAACAACATTCGGAACGTGTACATATTCATTTTCCCGGGTACGACAATCTGCCGGTGTGGGGAAAAGGATAGGAATATTACTGACTTCAACTCTTGTGGGGTCATCGGAGTTATGTAGTGCAACACCCAGTACATAGGGGTTTCCATCCATGGTGTTTCTTACACCGTGAAAAATGTTGAGCCATCCGTGTGGTGTTTTTAATGGCGGTGCTCCGGGACCTATTTTAGCGCCAAACGACGATGGTCCGCCGCTCTGTGCCATTACAGGATTTTTACTGAGCTGCCACGCCATGCCAACAGGATTCTCTGTTACACCATGAAGGATGCGGGTGAATTTGCCTCCCACAGCCTGCTCCGTATGGTCGTTGGGGCGAAAAAGTGCATGGTAGTGGTTATTTATTCTTTCAGGAAATAAAACAACATTACGCATATCACAATCCATTACAGGCCCATGGCGAACGACTGTTTTAAAATCTTTCGTTGTTGCCAGGGAAACCCTCACCCTGTCGGTTTCCAATCCATGGTATGCACTATAAGTGATATAATACGTACCATCGATTTTTGTGATTCGTGGATCCTCAACACCGCCGGCTTCGTTTTTTATGCACTTCTCAATAGGTAATGTAACCTTATCCGTTTCTCTGCATGGCTTAAGAAAAGGCTCCGGGTCAATTTCCCATCCTGTAATACCATTCGCTGATATGGCTTTCCCAATTACAGAAATTCCATTTCTCAGATGTGATCTGAAAAGCATTACAGTTTGACCATCAAATTCAGTAATCCCGGCGTTGTGCACCGTGATAACTTTTCTTGAAGGGCTTGTCCAGACCCTGTTTACTTCCTGCTGGCTTAGTATCGGGTTTTCCGGATACCTTGCCACCGGATTATCGAGCGTGACAACATGGTCTTCTCCATCAATATTTATAGTCTTTTTCATCTATTGAATGGAATATTCCTGAAGTTTTTGAAATGGTAATGAAGCCTGTTCTATGCATTGTATCGAAAGTAATGCTTCGATAGTAGATTCGGCCCCGGCATTAAAATTGATTGTCTGAGCACCATCAATACCATCATAGCATCTTCCGCTGATGGAATCGTACATCGCTGCCCCTGCACTGTTATTTCCCAAGAACCAGCTTCCTGCTTCGGCAGCGATAGCAGCATAATGCTCTTCACCGGTAATCTCCCAGGCCTTTACCGCAGCGAAAACCATAGGTCTCAGCGCATAGGCTATTCTGGGGTAGCTACTGATGTTTTCCGTCAACATTACATTATCTTCTTTTCGAACGGAGAAACCAGATAATTTTTGTTCCAGTGCGTATGGGAAGAAATTGTTAATTTCCTGCAGGGCAGCATGGGTAAAATCATCTCTACCGGCAGCTTCTCCTGCCAGAAGTAAGGCATACGACTGCGAATTCCCCCATGCATGCCAGATGTTTTTCCAGCTTAGAAATGCATGTTGCTCTGCAATAGTATCTGTTATCTGTGTCTCCAGAAGAACTTCTCCGATATTCTCAATGCCCTGAAGAACCTGAGCATCATGGGTGATTTCGTAGTAGTTACTAAGAACAATAGCCATCAATGCCAGCTGATCACCGCCATACTGCGCTGCTAAAGCAGGAATACGAATGCCTTCATGGTATTCATATCCGCTGTTTTCTTCTGATAGCGATATGATTTTTGGTATAAGATCTTCCAGTGCTGCCTCAGCATCAGCACGAATACCCGATAGTTCAGCATCAGTGGTACCGCACACTTCTGTCAAGGCCCAACAGGCTCTCCACGACCAGAAGTTTTTCCCGGCAACACTATTGGGGTGAAGGGTGTTGATCTCTTCATTGGGAAACATAAAGTTGTAGAAATAGTGGCTGTACGACTGCATATGGAACAGAAATGAAGTCATCTGTTTAATTTTTTGTTCGTATGCAGAACGATTTCTCTGCTCATTGACGCGGCAGTAGAAAACAAGCGCTCTGGCAACATCATCAACACAGGTAAACCCTTCGTCATCATCGGTTACAACCTGGTAATCCGGGGCATCACAATAAATCCAAACCGCACCCAGCGTGTCGCCATCAATAACAACCTCTTCATATAAATGCTCTAAATGCGATGTATTTAAATAAGTGAATACTTCCGGGTCTTGTTCATCGGTACAGGATGACATTATCATAATTATAAATAGAAAGCATATTGTTGTTTTAGGTGTTTTCATCGTGTTTATCTTAAAATGAATCCAATAACTTATTGATGTTTATGGTGCAAATGCCGGTAGCAGTATCCGACATGGCATAAGGAAAAATAATCTGTTCTTTTACGCCGAACCCTCCGCATGAATAGAGTACATTGGGAACATAGCCCTCACGTTCTTCTTTGTCAGGACTAAGCAGTGGTGAATCTGTCATACCTATGACCTTCTCAGGATTCTGCTTGTCAAGCAGTAATGCTCCGATGGTGTATTTCCGAAAAGCGCCAACACCATGAGTCATTAATATCCAGCCTTTTTCTGTATAAACGGGACTGCCACAGTTACCGGTCTGAATAATGTTCCACGGTGCCGATGGCCCTGCAATGACAGTGCTTTCATTCCATTTGAAGAGGTCGTCAGAGAACATAATACTAATGTCACGACCTCCCTGCCTGCTGATCATGGCATATTTTCCATTGATTTTTTTGGGAAACAAGGCCATCCCTTTGTCCTGAACAGCACTTCCCGTCAGCGGATCTATGCGAAAATGACAGAAGTCATGTGTGTATAGCAAATGAGTGGTGAAGGTTTTTCCATTATACGCCGTATAGGTGCCCGCATAAAAGTTTTCATCTCCATCATGAAAATGAACAAGGCGTAAATCTTCCATGCCAGCACATTCTGCATCTGAATAGGGAAAAATCACCCGCTGCTCAGCATAGCTGTCAGCAGGAAAAGATATGGTATAACTGCTTTTCGAATCAGACGCTTCCTTTGAATAATAGTGGGAATTTATCAGTGGTTTTTGATTTTCTGATAAAAGGATGTCACCACCAGCAGTGAGGATCCCTGTTCTGAATGCTATGGAGCTGATATGTCCTTCTCCGGTGGCACGCAGGCTCATAATAAATCGCTTTTCCCCTGCTTGTAGTCCGCTCTGATCAGGGTGTTCAACCATTGAAGGGTTGAATAATGCCGCCGATTCAATGGAATACTCTTTTGTGAAACACGCTCCTGCATACATCTTCTTTCCATCATTCTGCAGATGCTCCAGTTTATAATTTGCTATTATATTATTATAATGAGTATTTAATACTTTTGAATAATTGTAATGGCGATTTGAGAAATCATTGCTGATTGTATTATTTTGATATTTAACTTTCTCAAAATCAAGTTTTTTGATGTAATTGAGAATACCTTGTACACGCTCTTTATTGCCCGGGTTGAAGAGCAGTGGAACAACCCTGGTGTTATCAGATGTGATTTTTATGGAGAATCGTTTTATCATAATTAGTTAGCCTTTAAGCCCTGAGGAGGCCATGGAACGAATAAAGTGTTTTTGAAAAATAATGTAGGCAGTGATAATGGGCAATGCCAGCATTACTGCTGAAGCAAGTTTCACTCCAAGTTGTGCATCAGAGCGCCCGCCCACAGCAAAAAGCGTTACCAGCTGTGGCATGGTCATCAAATCAGCGTCGCGGATAACAATAAGCGGCCATAACACATCATTCCAGCTGTTCATAAACGATATGATAGACACTGTTATCAACGTGGGAATAATATTGGGCCATATAATCCTGAATATTATTCGCAGGTTGCTGCATCCGTCCACACGGGCCGCATCGATAAGGTCGTTGGGAATGGCTTTAAAGGCCTGTCGGAACATAATGATGGCAAATGCCGAATTTAAGGCCGGGACAATTAACGCCGCAAGGGTATCAACCCACTCAAAGCGGATCATCAGAATATAATTTGGGATAAGTGTTATCTGAAATGGGAGTGTCATGGTGAAAATAATAATATAAAAGATCGCCTCCCTGCCGCGAAAGCGCATTTTCGATAAAGCATAACCTACCATTGAACCAAAAACCAACACTCCTGCAGTAGATAGGGATGCCACAAAAACACTGTTGAGGAAGGCTCTGAAAATGGGAATGCGGCCTATCATCGAACGATAATTATCGAAAGTGAGCTTATGGGGAATCAGTGTGAATTCAGAAATCATCTGCTCCGGAGTCAATGAGGCCATGATCATCCAGTAAAACGGATAAATAAATGATAATGCCGCTACGGTAAGCAGAATGTACATGATTATGCGTCTGGTTTTTTTCACAGCTTACTCCTTTTCAATGGTTTTACGTTGTATTATGATGACAATCATGATAATCATGGTGAAGATAATACTCAGGGTAGCAGAATATCCCATATGGTAGTATCCAAACGCCTGTCGATAAATGTAGAGCATTGCCGACAAAGTGCTGTTCATGGGCCCGCCGTCGGTCATAATATAGGGCTCGATAAAAAGACTGAAACCGCCAATCGTTGACATTATTGCCACCATAAATATGGTTGGGTTGATGGCGGGAAGTGTGATATGACGAAACTTTTGCCATGCCGTGGCACCTTCCACATCTGCGGCTTCATAATACCTCTCGGGAACCGTCTGCAGGCCCACAAGAAATAAGATAACATATAACCCGACATTCTTCCATGTGGCCATTATGGCAATGGAAATCATGGCTACCCGACTGTCGCTGAGCCATGCAACACGATTTAGACCTAATGATGTTAAAAGGTTGTTAATTAGTCCGTTATCAAAACCGTACAGCTGTTGCCATAATATGGTCACAACAACACCACTGATCACAAAAGGCATAAAAAACGCTGAACGGAAAAATCCCCGCAGCCATAAATCCTGGTTTAATATCCATGCCAGCAATAACGCTGTAAATACCTGTAGAGGAATGTGTATGAGTAAGAAAAACAGCGTGTTAAGTATGGCTTTTAAGAATAGACGATCCTGAAATAAATGAAGGTAATTGTCGAAACCTATAAATTCCATGGGAGAGATAATATTCCAGCGATGAAATGTCAGAACAATGGAAAAGATAACCGGAAAGGCCACAAAAAGGCACAGGTGTAACAGGTAGGGCGAAGCCATTAACCAGGGTTGGAATGCCGATTTTTTTATTCCTTTTCGCATAATTTTATTCCTTTACTCTAAGTAAAATGTTAACAGCTTTTTCCGCATCTTCAATGGCCTGCTCCGGGCTTTTCCGTTGATATAAAACGCAGGTTTCGTATTCCTGGGAGATGATGTCCAGTACCTCTGTCATTACTTCACAATTATCGGTGCCGCGAATAAATTCAGCCTGGCGGGCAAATATTTTCAGCCTTGGGTTTTCGTTAAAGAAGTTGCGGTATTGGCTGATCGTATCGAGGCCTTTGCGCCGGGGAAGCTGTTTTGTGAGTTCCATAAGGCGAAAATCGCCCTCCTTGCCGGTCAGACTTTTAATATATTCGAAGGCTGTCTGCGGATCCTTGGAGGTATTGAAAATAATGATGCTTTTGGGGTCTCCATAGGTATATACCGGCCCCTGGTGATCATCCGGAACAAGCATGCTGTAAAAGTCATAATCAAAACCTTCAGGCTTGTATTTTTCCAGATAACTGATTTCCCACGGACCGGTGAACTTTGTTGCGACCCTGCCGCTGACAAAAGGATCCTGCCCCGCAGAAAGACGTTCGCGGGAAAAATAATTTTCTTTATATAGTGTTTGTAGAAATTCAAAAACGCCTATGGCGTATTCATTATTAAATGCTGCTTTATTATCCTTTATCAATGGCATCCCCCCTGATGCAGCTAGATAAAGCGGATAAAAATTAAATAAGCGCTGGTACCAGACGGTCTTTACGGAGGTGTTGCCAAACCATTGATCGGCAAAGCCATCATTGTCAAAATCTTTTTTAAATTTTTTTGCTGCAGCAAGATATTTGCTATAGGTGACAGG
The DNA here is from genome assembly GCA_964594665.1 of uncultured Bacteroidales bacterium. GTDB lineage: Bacteria > Bacteroidota > Bacteroidia > Bacteroidales > BM520 > BM520. The sequence continues at coordinate 8,650 of CAZQNY010000060.1, read as the reverse complement.
TAATGTATCCAGCGCCAGAGATGTAATAATGTTTTTATTATAAATGGTGAGAATGGGGTTTATCTTCCAGGGTATCTGATAGATATGCCCGTCGGAGGAGGTGATCTCATCGATGGTTTTTTGGTTACATCGTTCAGTGATATATTCATTGAAGCCTTTTAGCGTGTCGAGAGGCACCAGGACTCCTGCGCCGGCATAAAACTCCACACTGCCCTGCCACATATTGGCGTATATGTCGGGTGTGGTTTTACCCACAACAGCGGCAAGGATAATCTCTTCGCTGCTCTGTCCTTCAGGAACAGGCTGGTATTGGATAGTAGTTGACGGGTTGTTGCTGTTCCACGCCTCAGCGCGGTCTTCTGAAAAGGCAATCTCGCCGGCATTATTCGATGACCAGAATAAAAGGGATTGCTCCTTGTTACTGTCCGACGGGTTACAGGCAGTAAAAAGGGTTATAATGCCGATATAAAGGATTACTTTTTTCATTTGTTTTTGGATATAGGAATGGCTCTCATATCGTCCCTGAAACGTTGGAGTGCCGTCAACACCCCTGCATCAGGGTGAGAGCCATTCGATCATTCTATCTAACTAAAAAACGGTTTATTCTACTGGCTTCTCGATGTTGTAAATAGAAGAAACTTCATTGTCGGCAAGTACGCGGTTGTACAAGCGGATGTCATCAAGTTTTCCTTTAAAATAGCCACCCCATTCAACAAAATACGGGCTCTGATCATCGGTAGAATAGATGCCTGTTGGCAGATCCTGACCGATAGTGAGGTTTACAGGATCAGCACTGATGGAATTGATTGCTGCATCAGGAACATTATCCCAGTCTTTAACCAAATCGCCATTGATGTAGAATTTCATATGGCCATCGCCAAAGGATACACTCAGATGATACCAGGTTTCTGCTTCCAGACCTTCGCCATCGTGGTCGCGGTCGCTGTAAATATAGGAACCCGGATTTTCAGGATCTTCAACACGGGTAGTAAAGAATACACGGTTTATATCCTGAAGATTTACTTTAAAGCAGTTCCAGCGATTCATGGAAATCATATAATCGTTGTTGGGAAGCTCTTCCATATAGACCCACCAGCTTAATGTCATAGCAGCAGGATTGAGAGACGTAACGTAAGGAACTTCGATGTTTGCACCGGCATCAAAGTAGTAAGCCATATCTTCATTGCCAAAACGGTCGGATGTAAGAGCAGGTGTTCCGGCGCCCCAGAATTCGTGGCCTGTCATAGCAGTACCATCATTGCCGTTACCGGTGTTATCGGTGGCGTCGCCGGTGAAAAGCCATTGAGCAACAAGGCCTTCAGTGGATACATCCTGGATTAATGAAGCTTCAAAAGCCTCTTTTGCAGCCTGTAGGTTGGCTTTGGCGCCATCAACAGCTGTTTGATCTGCTTCGCTGTCGTTGGAAACACCTGTAGCAGCATCAATGGCTGTCTGGAAAGTTGCTTTTGATCCAACCTCGTAGAAACCGGGAGCTGTACCCTCAACAGCATCTGCAATAAGGGTTTCACACTCTGTGATTAATGCATTGAGTGCAGTTTTATCGCCCTCAATAACTTCATCTTCAGTACATGCTGTAAAAATGCCGCCTGCAAAAAGTGTGGCAATAAGCATTAGCACGCTGAATTTTTTCATTGTTGTTTTCATGATAGATTTGTTTAATTAGTAGTGGTTTAACATTTTATTGATTGTACCCATAATTCTGAGTAATATTTGCATTTGTTTCCAATTCCGATTGTGGAATAGGAAAGACCTGGTGAATATCATAATTGAAATTACTCTGATCACCAAGTGCTTCGGTAGCATATTCACGGCCATATCGCATAAGATCGAAATATCGCTGGCATTCAAAACCCAGCTCCACACGACGTTCATGACGTATTGCCGCGCGTAGCTGTATCTTGTCGGTAGTGGTGATCTCAGGGAGTAAATCTTCGGGAACAGTGCCGAAACCGTTTAGTGATTCATCGTACAGATAAGATTCCCTGGCTCTGCGGCGCACATCATTGAGGGGTATTAAGGCCTCAGCTGTCATCCCGGCTTCGCACAATGCTTCAGCTTCAATAAGCAGCACCTCAGCATAGCGCATTACCGTGAAGTTAAGGTCTGCATCACCGCGGGTGCTAAGCGGAATTTCGCTCTCCGGCTGCAGATATTTTTTCTGGGAGTATCCTGTAGAACTCCAGGTGGAATCGTACGGCGCACCGTTAATCCATGTATTTCCTTTACGCCCCAGAGTATAGTCCAGCCGCGGGTCGGCGATGCCACTATCGGTGGTTTCAAAGGCATCCACAAAGTCCTGCGTGGGCTCATCAAAGCCGTATCCGTTGCGGGCCCGTGGCGCAAGCCATTGGTTTAACCTGCTGCCTGTAACAGGACTGAAACCCGATACGTGCTGGATTTCAAAAACAGACTCCTCATTGTTTTCCCATGCAACATCAAAATTGTGAATGTAAACATCCATCAGGCCATAGCCATAGGTTTTTACCTCACGGGCGGTCTCGTACGCCGAAGTCCAGTCTTCCTGCAGTAAGTAAGTTTTTGCTAGAAATGCTAAGGCAGCACCGGGAGTGGCACGGCCATTCTCTCCGGAAGAGTATACATCCGGAGATGCTTTAAGTGCATCATTCAAAAGCGTTGCTGAAGAGCTGAACTCTTCGGCTATCTGTTGCAGAACATCCTCACGGGGTGAATTGGCAACCTGCATTTCATCAGGATTAAGAACCGATAAAATCAGTGGTACATTACCAAAGATGTTGCAAAGCTGGAAATAGTAGAAACCTCTGAGAAAATGTGCCTCCCCGAGGATACGATCCTTTAAAGCCTCATTCATTTCAATATTGGGAACATTGTCGAGAATAGCGTTACAACGTGAGATGCCTTCATAGTAGATTGACCATGTTGTCTCTACATTACCATTATCTGAATAGATCAGGAAGTCGTCGATAAGCCCAATGTCAGCCTGGTCGCCGGGGAAACCGCCTTTTACGGCATCATCAGAAGCTACCTCGGCAAAAACCCACAAACGATTGTCACTATTGGCAAACGATAAGGGTACATAGGCCGCATTTATGGCCAGCATGGCATGGTCTGCCGTCTGGAAGAAATCCTCACTGGGGTAATCTCCCTGAGGTTGCTCATCGAGGAATTTTTCACAACCTGAAGCCACAAAAAGAAGTACGATAACAATGCTTAAATATATCTTTTTCATAATACTACAGGTTAATGTTAATGCCTAAGTTGATAATCATTGCTGAAGGATATGTACCCCAGTCAATACCTGCTGCCAGGTCGCCCTCACCGGCGGAGTTATTACTGGTTTGCATTTCAGGGTCCAGCCCCGGATAGTTGGTAAGCGTATAGAGGTTCTGCCCGGAAAGGAAAATCTGCAGGTTGTTAATGGCTTTTTTGTTTTTTTGAGAAAAATCAAACGTGTATCCCAGTGAAACGTTTTTAAGCCTCAGATACGAGCCGTCGAAAAGGAACCTTGTGGAAGGCTTTTTGTTATTTGTTGCTCCCGACCACGATACCCTGGGCTGCGTGTCGCTGGTGCCGGCACCGGTCCATCGTTCATCATAAACGCGTTCCGTAACATTGAAAGCACGATAAAAGCCCTCAATATCATGTGCCGCCTGCCAGTAGATTTCATTGCCGTAAACGCCCTCCAGAAATACTGAGAAATCCCAGTTATGATACGACATGTTTGTGGTAAAGCCTACAGTAAAATCAGGTATGGGACTGCCAACATGTGTGCGGTCGTATGCATCAATCACGCCGTCAGGAACACCATCAGGACCGCTGAGGTCTTTATATTTTACATCTCCGGGCTCAATATTACTGCCCTGATAGGCATGGGTGAAGATGTCGGTCTCATCCTGGAAAATGCCTTCCATCTCATAGAGGTAGAACGAGCCAATAGGATACCCCTCTTCTGTAAGGGTAGCATAAACACCATTGTCGATACGCCCGGCAAGGATTGGATTGTCTCCATAAAGCTCCAGAACGCTGTTGGAAATATGTGAAAATACCAACCCCAGGTCGTAGTAGAAATCTTTTTTCTTTGTTTTGAAGTTTATCTCTGCCTCAATACCGCTGTTGAGCACACTTCCGGCATTGAAGTAAGGTGGCGTGGCATCACCACTGCTGGGCGGCAGGGGTGCCTGCACCAGCATGTCGTTGGTGACCTTACGGAAATAATCCGCATAGATGTACAGCCTGTCGTTGAATAAACCCACATCCACACCGGCATTAAACTGTACCTGGCTTTCCCAGCGAAGGTTCTCATTGCCGTGCTGGAACAGATAGTAGCCAATATCGGGAACAGAGCTAAAAGGATAGTATGACCCTCCTGTGATAAGACTTGCAAAAGAGTAATCACCAATCTCCTGATTTCCAAGAACACCAATGCTGGTTCTGAGTTTCAGGAAAGTGATATTCTCCATATTTTTCATAAAAGATTCCTTGTCGATGCGCCATGCCACCGACCCTGAAGGGAAGATGCCATATCGGTAATTTTCACCAAAACGTGAAGAACCATCACGCCGCAAGACAACCTCTGCATAATACTTTTTATCGTAGTCGTAAGAGGCACGGCCAAAAAGAGAGAATAATGCCCATCCGGTATTCCAGGAACTTACACGCTGGTTGGTGGTGCCATTGGATAAATAGCGCACACTGGGAATCTGATCGAGGAAATTCATCGCCGATCCTGTTTGCCCTACTGTGCTGCTTTTGATGGCCTCGGTGCCGAGTAATGCCTGGAAATGATGGTGTTCGCTAAAATTTTTTGTGTAATCGAGCGTGTTTTTCCAGGTGTGTATTGTTGTTGTATAACTGTTTTCCTGCAGCGAGTTAGGGTTGTTGATGCGATCATTAAAACCCCAGTTTTCATTAAAACGTTTTTCATGAGAGCCCACATAGTCGAGGCCATAATCCGTTTTGAAAACCAAACCGTCGAGAATATCGTATTTGATAAATGCATTTCCAAGCATACGCCGTTGATTGACAACCCAGTCGTACTTATTGGCAAACCCTACCGGATTGTATCCGTCGCCATAGTATTCGGCGTAAGGCTGATAGTAGTCGATGTATGAACCATCGGGATAGTAAACAGGGTAAACGGGAGTACGGAAAAAGGCATAGCGTACCACACTGCCTCCATTCCCGCCGTAGCCATCGCCCGAGCTGCCCACAACATCCTGTGTGGAGCCCGAAAGGTTGATATTGGTGCCCACAGAAACACGGTCGGTGAGCTCAGTGTTGATGGCTGTTCTTACAGCATAACGGTCGTAACCGGAGTTAAGAATGATTCCGTCCTGGCGAAGATAGTTTCCGGAGATAATATAGTTGGTCTTTTCCGTGCCTCCACTGGCAGAGAGGTTGTAATTGGACATGATTGCCGGGCGGAAAATTTCATCCCACCAGTTGGTGTTGGCCATGGTGTCGGCCATGGCAGGTGTTATTTGGCTGCGTCCGTCGGCAAGAGCAGCTTCATTATACAGCTCAATGTATTGATCTTTGTCACACATGGGAGTGAGGTTTGTGGCCATCTGCACACCTGTGTTTGAACTGAAATTAATGCGGGTGCCTCCTTTGGAACCTTTTTTTGTGGTGACGATAATCACGCCATTGGCAGCCCGCGAGCCATAGATCGATGCTGCAGACGCATCCTTCAGGATTGAAATGCTCTCAATGTCATTGTTGGATAATGTGTTAAAGCCCGATTTTGTGGGAACACCGTCGATGATATAGAGCGGTGAGTTGTCGTTGATGGTTCCCACGCCGCGGATACGCACGGCAACACCTTCGCCGGGAGCACCGGTATTTTGTTTGATAACAACACCTGTGCTTTTGCCTTGCAGCGCCTGCGCCAGGTTGCTCACCGGCAAAGCACTGATCTCGTCCGACTTAATTACCGACACCGAGCCTGTCAGGTCGCTTTGCTTTTTGATGCCATAACCGATGGCAACAAACTCTGTCAGCGTGGTAACCTCTTGCATCATAACAACATCCACCTTTTCGCGACCCACAACAGCCACTTCGAGCTTTTTATAACCGATAAACGAAAATATCAGCGTATCGATAGAGGTCGCTGAGGTGATGGCATAGCGGCCGTTGATATCGGTGGTAGTGCCCAGAAAAGTGCCTTTTATAAGCACATTTACGCCCGGCAAAGTGACGCCCTGGTCATCGCTGACCGTTCCCGTTACCGTAAATTGTGGCTGAACTTCCTTTTGCTCGCTTTTTTGTTTTGGAACAATGACAATATGGTCATCCACCTTGCGAAACCCCAGATTTGTACCGGCAAGGGCATGAGCCAAAAGACTGTCTATCGGTTCGTGGCGGCTGGTGACCTGTACGCGTTGGGTGAGGTCTATCTGGTCGTTCTGAAAAAATACAATGTAGTCGCTGTTGGTTTCTACCAGATCGAAAACCTCTTTGACGGTAAGCTCTTCATGCTTTCCCTGGCTGTAACTTTCCAGGCTGCAAAGGAAAAGTGCAATGATCAGACTCAGAGCAGTTAACCGGATTATTATAGTGTTTTTCATAGTGTGTTATTGTATGGTGATATTCCTGCCGTTAACAGAATATTCAAAGGGTGCTGTCATACTTATGATATTCAGGATTTTGCTGATATCATCCTCCATGGAGAACTCGCCGGTATAGTGGCAGTTGAGTAATTCCTGTTTTTTGATGGTGAAAGTGATGTCGTGCGATCGCTCCAATATGCTGGCAATTTCTTCAAATGAGGTGTTGCGGAAAACAATTCTCCCTTCCCGCCAAAGGCTGTAAGTATCGATATTGTTGGTTTTAAAAACGCGGGCCGTATTCTTATTACGTAGCAAAAGCCATGATTGCTGCGGTAACAGAATCTGATCCTGGAGATTTTCGCCCGAGATGGCAATTTTACCCCGTTCCAGCGATACCTGGTGGACATTGTCACCGGGATAGGCGCGGACATTAAAGGCTGTTCCCAGTACTTTTACATCTGCTTGGCCGGTATGAACGATAAACGGCTTTGTCTCGTCGTGGCAAACATCAAACCAGGCCTCACCACTGAGGAAAACCTCCCGGAGGTCGCCGGAGAAATCCGCCTTGTACTGTATGCTGGAGCCTGCGTTCAGGTAGGCAATACTCTGGTCGGGAAGGATAAGACTTTTTACCACACCTTTGGGAGCTGTAATCTCTGTCCGGGCGATGGTTTTTTCTGTGCCCTTTTTATATGTTGAAAGAAATACCGCGCCAAAGGCAATGAGGAACAGCAATACTGCAGCAGCACTGTGCCACCATGAAGAAAACATCCGGCGTGATTTGTGTTGGGCCACTGATTGTTTGTCGATGGTATTGTTGAGCTGCGATAAAGCTGCCTGTATCTGTTCAGGATTGACTTTTTTTCCCTTGAAATGCAGCATCTGAACAAGTTTCTTTGCCTCATCAACAGTAGCTAATGATTCCGGATGATCAGCTATGTATTGCTCCCAGTAGCTGGCGTGAGTTGACTTTGGATCTGAAACCCATGAGCGGAAAGTGTCATCTAAAAGAAGATCTTCTGTACGTAAAGGTGTTTTTATTCCCATAATGCAGGTTTATACCTTTAAGAGTATCCTGCAATGGAAATATACTCATTAATAGGATGAAAAAAATATGATATTTTATAATCGACTGATTATAAACAGGTTGGCGAGAGTAAAAAGAGCATTGTCTGCAGAGGCGGCCTTGCGAAGAGCCTGAATGGTACGAGCCAGAAGATTGGCAACCGATTGCAGTTTCATATTCATAATCTCTGCGATTTCCGGGTTGGAATGGTTGCCGTAAAATTTAAGGTAGATAATTTCACGCTGCCGTTCGGTAAGGCCATTGAGAAGATCCAGAAGGTGGCGCTGTTGTTCAGTGGAGATCTCGTGGGTGATGATGAGATCCTCGGCAGAGAATACAAACAGCGTCCTGGCATCGGAGTAGTGTTCATTATGGCGTTTGCGTACCACAGACTGGCGGCACAGTAACAGCAAACGGTGACGGAACATCCGGAAGAGGTAGGCTCCCGGTTTTTGGATGGTGTGGAGCGTGTCGCGGGAAGTCCACAGCTTCAGGAATACATCCTGGATAGCATCGTTCACAAGCGGCTCCTGGTGACACAATTTCAGGCCATAGAAGTACAGATCGTCGTAGAAACCGGAGAAAAGAACATTTAGCGCCTGCCTGTCACCGGCAAGTAGCCGTTGCCATACCTCCGACTGGGGAGTGAGATGCTTTATTGTATGTTCTGCCATGGATATGCCCGGATGTGGTACTGCAAAAGTACTAAAAAACCCCATAGCCGGAGAAATGAAATGTATACACCGGGGAATCAATACTCATAAACAGAATGGGTGGAGGAAGGGATTTAAATAATATTCAAGCTACCATCTGGTCTGAAGAAGGATATACGAAGTTGAGGTCGCTTCCCGGAAAAAGACCTGACAGGTATTTCTCCTGTCAGGTCTGGCCTGATAGCAATCTTGAGGTCGCTTCCACCGGATGGCTATCAGGATTTTTTCTGCATTGCAGAAAATACTCTGTGGAACCCCGCGTCTTCCCCGGTGAAACTCAGGTACGCCATGAGGCGTGCGTTTAAATATAATAATTAAATACC
>CAZQNY010000059.1:0-18847 GCA_964594665.1 uncultured Bacteroidales bacterium | reverse complement strand
TTCAGGGATATATATTGACACAGAAACGGTAAATTGCGTCGCTGCAATACCAGGTATGGCCTCTACCGGGCAAATCTTCAATAAAGTATAAAAACACCGCTAAACTCCGCCGAAACACTGCGGGACACTGCGTTCTTTTTTAAACAATGCAATTTTGTCATTAAAATCTTGCTTTAGCATGACATTTTGTCGTATTTGTGCAATAGGTATACGTTTTGAGCGGTACGCAAAAAAAAAGAGATTATGGATTTAAATAAGCTGACAATTAAAGCGCAGGAAGCATTGCAAAATGCTCAGGAGATTACCACAGGGAACGGGCAGCAACAGATTGAAAATGCTCATCTCCTTCAGGCTATAATTAATACCGATGACCATATTATCGCCTTTCTTTTTCAGAAAGCCGGTGTAAACATGCCTGTTTTAAAACAAACCCTTAACAGCATTGTGATGAGCTACCCCAAAGTTGAAGGTGGCGAGGTAATGCTGTCGAGGGAAGCAGCTAAGACCCTGCAGCACGCTGAGAGCATTGCAAAAAAGATGAAAGATGCCTATATCACAATCGAACATCTTGTACTGGCAATTTTAAAATCAAAAGATGACACATCGCAGCTATTAAAGGATAATGGGATTACAGAGGAAATTCTTATGTCGGCCATTACAGAGATGCGAAAAGGGCAACATGCAACATCTCATTCACAGGAAGACAATTACCGTTCGCTGGAACAGTATGCCCGCAATTTGAATGAGCTCGCCAACGAAGGCAAGCTGGATCCTGTTATTGGCAGGGACGATGAGATACGCCGTATACTGCAAATTCTGGCACGCCGAACCAAGAACAACCCCATGCTGGTAGGAGAACCGGGAACTGGTAAAACGGCTATTGCTGAAGGACTTGCACACCGTTTGGTAAAAGGTGATGTGCCGGAAAACCTGAAAGATAAAGTTATCTATTCACTGGATATGGGGGCTTTGATTGCAGGAGCAAAATATAAAGGTGAATTCGAAGAGCGACTCAAATCGGTTGTTAAAGAAGTTATTGCCGAAGAGGGACGTATTGTATTGTTTATCGACGAGATCCACACCCTTGTGGGAGCCGGTGGTGGCGAGGGCGCCATGGATGCGGCCAATATTCTGAAACCTGCACTGGCACGTGGCGAGCTTCGGGCCATTGGCGCAACAACATTCAGTGAATACCAGAAGTATTTTGAAAAAGACAAAGCACTGGAAAGGCGTTTCCAGAAAGTTATGGTCGACGAACCCGATAAGGAGAGCACATTATCTATTCTCAGGGGTATAAAAGACAAATATGAATCGCACCACAAAGTGCGTATCCGTGATGCTGCTCTTGTTACTGCCGTGGAGCTTTCACAACGCTATATTTCCGATCGTTTTCTTCCCGACAAGGCCATTGACCTGATGGATGAAGCTGCTTCCAAATTACGTCTTGAGATTAACTCAAAACCTGAAGAGCTTGATATCCTTGATCGTAAAATCATGCAACATGAAATTGAACTTGAGGCCATAAAACGCGAGAAAGACAAGGAGAAAATTCACGATATTCAGAAGACTTTATCCGATCTCAAGGAAAAACGCAACAGCCTGTATGCCCGCTGGAAAAGTGAAAAGCAACAGGTAGAGCATATTCAGAAGATAAAAGCGGATATTGACAGCTATAAACAGCAGGCCGAACGTGCTGAGCGCGATGGAGATTTTGGTCTTGTGGCAGAGCTTCGTTATGGTAAAATCCGTGATGCAGAGGTTACACTGGAGGAATTGAAAGCACAGTTTGCACATAATCAGGACCATGCATTAATTAAAGAGGAAGTGACAAGCGAAGATATTGCAGAGGTGGTATCGCGCTGGACAGGTATTCCTGTGGCTAAAATGCTGGGCAGTGAGCGTGAGAAACTTCTGCGGATGGAGCAAGAGCTTCACCAGCGTGTTGTAGGCCAGGATGAGGCCATTCAGGTGGTTTCTGATGCAGTCAGAAGGGCACGTGCCGATCTTCAGGACAGCCGAAGGCCTGTAGGATCGTTCCTGTTTCTTGGATCCACGGGCGTGGGAAAAACGGAGCTTGCAAAAGCCCTTGCCGGATATCTTTTCAATGATGATAATGCCATGACACGAATCGATATGAGCGAATATCAGGAGAGACATGCCGTAAGCAGGCTTATCGGAGCGCCTCCCGGCTATGTTGGATATGAAGAGGGCGGACAGCTCACCGAAGCGGTTCGCAGAAAACCCTATTCTGTGGTGCTGCTGGATGAAATTGAAAAGGCTCATCCTGATGCATTTAACATCCTTCTGCAGGTTCTTGACGAAGGTCGGCTTACAGACAACAAGGGTCGTACGGCAGATTTCAGGAATACCATCATTATTATGACCTCCAACATTGGGTCGGAGATTATTCGGGAAGAGATGAACAGTCAGAATGGATCTGCTGATCCTGAACAAATCAAAAACCAGGTTCTGGAAATGCTCAGGCAGTCAGTTCGCCCGGAATTCCTGAACCGTATAGATGATATTGTTATGTTCACCTCTCTGGATAAAAAGATGATCAGGGAAATTGTTGTACTGCAATTGGGGATGCTTCAGTCGATGCTTGGTAAAAAAGGTATTGCCTTCAGCTGGACAGACAGTCTTGTGGACCATCTTGCAGAAGCCGGATATGAACCACAATATGGAGCAAGACCCGTAAAACGTGTTATCCAGCGTGAAATCGTCAACAGATTATCGAAAGCAATTCTTGCCGGTGAAGTCACCAGAGAGCACAAGATAACTATTGATCACAAAGAGGGGAACATTGTTTTCACCAACAAGTAGCATAATAAATTACTGTTCTTCATCATAAAAAATCTTGTAATACTTCCGCCCATTTGCATCCACGCCCTGCTCAATAAGATCGCGGTCGCCGTGGATGTAAATGTGGAAGTTTTTATCCAGCTTCAAGACACTCTTAAATCCACGGGCTTGCTTTTTCACTGCGTGTTCGGAAATGGCAAAATCCTGTAAAGGGTCCAGCTCGTTCTCGTCACGGTAGGCTTTATCGTAATTCTGGAAAGACTCAATAACCTCGGGCTGTTGTAATACCTGCTCTGCGAAGTCATCCTGCTTAAAATCTTCATGCTTCTTAAAATAATCCATAGATCTATTCAGGATATCAATCTGATCTGCCCTCGATACGTCAAACTCTTCAGTCATCTGTTTTGCAACAAAGTTCTTTGTAACTGTCATAAACTCTTTTGTCTGATGAAATTCATCGGCACAAGGTTCAAGTTTCAAAAAATCATCACGCCAGTATTTTGCCTCAACGGATTTATTGGATTTGTCTAAAATCAGTACTTTAAAGCCCTCCTCCTGATCCGTATTCAATATCAAACACCCTTTATCAAGCTTCTCTGTGTTAATACCTTCATCGCTGTTTACCTGCATATTGCGCTCATCCTTCACAGTTTTCAGAAACGTATGTTTATTTTCCGATTTAAATATTCCCATGGCTTCATGTACCGTATTATCGATAAAAAGCATAGGAAAATGAACAACAAACAGATCGCCGGATTTAATATTCGGATGATCCGTACAATCGTAGAGGTGTTTGGCTATATCGCATGACGCTTTGTAGCAATTCTCAGGATCTTTAAAAACATCAAGCGCAAAAGCACATACAGGGTTCAGTGAGAGATCGCCATTTGAGAATGTAAAGCGATAATAATCCGGGGTTTTAAAATTATTCAGAAAATACTTCTGTAAAAGCATCAGCAATGTTTCATCCTCAAAATCCATTTCATGTTGAGAAATCAGCAGTTCTTCATCATTATTTTTATTTCCGATAAAATGAAGCACAGCTTTATTGATTGTGCTTTTGGCGTATGAGATAAAATTTTCTTCCATAGTGCCTGCAAAGGTAATGCATCTATGGTTTTTTTTGGTGATAAATCCTGATATTCACCGATTGGGAATTACCGTCATCATCCAAAATTGTAAGGGAATGAAGACCTTTATCCGGCTGACATTCCATAGTATGAAAATGATGTGTATCGCCAAGATACTGATCGTCGAGGTACCAGTATATTTTAGCATCGGGATTTTGGTGAGCAGCTTGTAAAATAAGCTTAGCCTTTGAGCCATCCATTTTTCGGGGCAACCATATTTCCCGATAGTCGGCAGGATAGATAAAGCTCAGCGGACTTTTGGAAGTATTTATCACACATCCGGGTTTCAGGGGAGGTAACTTTTGGTATAAAGCATTGGCTTTCCGGTAATAATAGCTTATTGACGGGGGGAGGACAAACCACGGAATACTGACCATATCTTCCACGGGATAGCAGGCAGAGGAAACGCGGTAAAGTGAATCCTGGTCCAGGTGTACCCGTTGATGGTACGGGCATGGTTTTGTTTTGGCACCATTCTGCGGCACCCATTGCCATAAGGTATCAGGACAAAACCGCGACACGGTATGGCCTGATTTCGGGCACACCGGCACAAGGATCATATCGTCTTCAGGAAAGGGAAATTCACCTGAAAGCGGCAACAAATGAAAGACATCAAACATCACAGGAGCTGCAGTGCCGGTACCTGTAAGTCCGGGTCGTCCCTCACCATCTGCATTTCCTGCCCACACACCAACCACATATCCGGGAGTAACCCCAATGGCCCATGCATCGCGGAAGCCAAAGCTGGTGCCCGTTTTCCAGGCTATATCTCCCGTGGAAGCAAAATTTTCCCATCCGGAAAGCTCTTCCGGACGGTTTACCTTATGCATCGCCTCAAAGGTGCAATATATGGATGCACGACCTAAAGGAGAATATTTCCTCTCTTTACATTTGCCGGGTATTAGTGCTGCGGGCTCCCATTTTGCGGTATCAGAATACAAAAAAGCACCCATATTGCGATAAATACCAGCCAGTTCGATCAATGAAGCTTCTGCACCGCCCAGAATCAAGGACAAACCATAATGGGAAGGAGGAAAAGCAAGGGATGTCATACCACATTGTTGCAGCAAGTTATGAAAACGAGCCACATCATATTGAGCAAGCATTCGTACAGCCGGTATATTTAATGACCGCGACAAGGCTTCCGAGGCAGGAAGTGCACCACAGTAATTCCCGGAGTAATTTTTTGGTGTATAGCCGTTAAAATTGGAAGGAATATCCGCAACCAGCATATCCGGAAGGATCATACCGTCGTCGAGCATGGCACAATAAAGAAAAGGTTTCAAAATACTTCCTGTGGAGCGTAAAGCAGAGACCATGTCCACATGAGGGCTGTATTCCGGGTGATTTTCACGACAGACATTTCCCGCCCAGGCCACCACATTGCCGGTTGGTACTTCCAAAACTACTGCCGCAACATTATGTATTTCATTGGCTTCCAGCGACTGCAAATGATAGTTAAGGGTTTCATTAACTTCCTTTTGAAGGGCTACATCGATTGCAGTACGCACGCGTTGCCCCGGATATTGCAAAGCTGTTTTTTCTGTCAGCACACCTGCGATATCAGGCATTGGCCCCGGAGCCGTGGGTAAAGGTTCTTCAAGCGCAAGATGATAATCCGATGTTATAATAAAGCCTTTATGGTGCAATTTTGCCAGCAGACGATTTCGTTTCTGCAGCAGGTTGCCACGGTTTTTATTCAGATGAAGATCCGACGGGGCATTTGGAAGTACAGCCAGTAAAGCATATTCCGCTGCGGAGAGTTGGTGCGCCGGGCGCTGGAAATACCGCCATGATGCGGCTTCCAGCCCAACGACATTACCACCAAAAGGCGCATGAGAGGCGTAAAGGGCAAGGATTTCCTTTTTGGAGCAGGCTATTTCAAGGCGCATCGCATAAACGATTTCTATGAGCTTTTCCTTATAAATTCTGGGTTTTCCTTTACGGGACAAACGCACGACCTGCATGGTAATGGTACTACCGCCGCGAACCACCTCTCCGGCCCTCACATTGGCAACAAAAGCATTCACAAGGGATATGGGATTTACCCCGGGATGATAGAAAAACCATCGGTCTTCGAAGGTTATCAATGCCCGGGCAAAATTTTGCGGCACACTATCTGCCGGCGGAAAGCGCCACTGGCCGTCGGCGGCAATATGCGCACCCAGCAACTCGCCATGCGATGCCTCCAGGACTGTACAACACGGGTCATCAAACGTAACAACAGGAACAGAAACCACAAAAGCCACAAAAAGCACTGCCACAACACAGAGCCCTTTTACATATCCCGGAAGGTTTTTTATGGTGCTACGGAAACCCATTGGCCTTTTTTCAATGCATAGATGGTATTATCATACATTGCTTCACAAATCGTTGCCGGCAAATAAAACTGGCCTGCATAGGAAGCATGGACGCGTATATTAAATGTAATAACTTCGTTACGTTTTAATCCAAAATAGATATTTATCCGGTCATCACGAAGGTCATAATAATCCACACCAGGATGATTAAAATCTTTATCTTCATTACCATAAAACTCCCATCCTGCGGGAAGGCCGACAGTAAGAGCCATATTATCATAAGCCTTTCGAAGTCCGGGGTTTGTCACAGACACCTCCATAATCACCTCATCGCCAACATTCAGGTTTTCCGGATCTGCCAGGGAGCCATCCTGAAGGTGATATTGTATGTCGAGATTCAGGTTTCGCTGCGTTTCTTTTTCCCTGCCCTGCTCAGGGCGCGCTGTAACGGCGGTATTCACAAAGAGCGATTGTTCTCCCTTATTGGAAAAATCAATCACGGAAGCATTTTCAGTTTGAACCGGAAGAGTATAACTCACAATATTCCTGTCGGTATTTTGGCTGTAACTGGATCCATTATAATCCATATCAAAGCTCATGAGATTGGTAGCTGCTTCATTTTTCAGCAACTGCCATAATGCATACATGCTCCATGCCGCGTTATGGGTATTCATATATTCATTTCCCGACAACAATTTGGACAGTTCAGCGGAAAAATCGCTAACAGCATTTTGGTCATCCACAAGTATTGCCGTTTCCAGGGCCATAGCCATTGCTGTATTTCTATCATAGTAATACCATGAGAAACGCGAAAAGTCTTCACTTATAAAGCCATTAAGATTTATAGTTTTAAAAATATCTTCAGCCACATCGGTTTTTCCTGCAATGGCATATGCTGCTGCCAGGCGTAATGCCACTGCCGGTTTTGAGAGGTTTGCTTTCATGCGGTTCATGGCGCTAAAATCGGCATCGCCGTGTAACGCAAGCACATACAAGCGATAAGCTTCCGTAAGGCCATCATCTTTAAAATCAGCAAAATTGTTTTTTTGGAGGTAGCGCATAAGCTTTTGTTCCGTTGCCTGCGGCACAGTATAGCCGGTCTCGTTGGCAACAGCCATAAAATGAGCAATATAGCACGACACCCAGGGTGATTCATACTGCGCGCCGGGCCACATTGCCATGGCTCCGGAAGGTTTTTGGTATTTTCGCAATCCGCCAATAATTTCAGTAACATTTTGCTGGGCATTTTCAAATCGCGGATCCGAAGTATTCAGCAGCCCGGGCAGCAACAGCTGCACAAAACCGGCAGAGGTAGTTTGCTCGGCACAGGCATGTGGATAACGCATCATATATTCCACTGTTCTGCCAACGCCTGAAATCCCTATCGATGAAACCTCGGCAATGGCAGTAGCTGATGCTAAATCTCCATGTAAAGTTACAGGGATAGTTTCTGTCATCCCCGGTTTTACACGTACACTGTTTACAATTGTCTGGAAAGGGTTCGGATTACGGCATTCCAGGGTAATAGTTTCCATGGCAGTTTCATTTGCCGAGGAGGCCTTCACATTGAAGGTAACCTCACCCGATGTATTGCCTGTAAGCATCTCAAACCATACTATTTGATCACCCGGCTCATTAAAAAACACCGATTTGCGATATTCTTTTATTTCCACATCGCCGGTAACAGAAACAGCAACCTCCACATTTTTCACAGATTCCTCCATAGCAAATACTGTTACCGGAACACGAACCTTTTCATTGGGTCCGAGGATACGGGGCAGCGTAGCATGAACCATCAGAGGATCTTTTATGGTAACAGACTGATGTGCTGCGCCCCAGGCATTCTCTGCCGCAGCAACCGCCATCACACGAACTTTCCCCACATACTCGGGCAGCTGCATTTGAATCTTCTGTTCTTTGCCTTTTTTCAGCGTGTATGGACCATAAAATTCCACCACCGGCTTAAAGCGTCTGGAGTCTTTATTTTCTTTATTTTCAACATATTCATCACCGCCAATTGCAAAAACAGAGGCCATATTACCCGAAAAAGCACCGATAACATCATCATACATATCCCATGTATGTATTCCAAGGGCTTCACGCGCAAAGAAATGGTCATGCGGAGAGGGTGTTCTGAAGTTTGTCAGACCAAGCAGCCCCTCGTCAACTACTGCCAGCGTAAAAGTCATTGGTTTACCATTTTCCTCAGATACAGTGATGGTTGTATTCTCTTGTGAGCGAAGCTGGTCCGGTATATCCACGACAGGAGAAAGAATAGTTTCCGGGTCGTCGGCAAAAACAGGCACAACGCCATAAAGCCGCAGAGGCAAGTCATTATCAGGGTGATAATGAGGCTGCAACAGATGGATACATGCATATACATTCGGCGTCATATCAGCATCCACCTTAAACGACAGGGTATTGTCGCCGGCATGCGTTTTCACTGTTTCTTTATATAAAATCCGATTATTACTTTCGATTGTAAACACTGCATTACCGTTTTCTGCTCCCGGGAAGGTGATTTCAGCCTTATCGCCAACGTTATATTTATCCTTATCCGTAGAAACAGCTATCAGGGAAGCACCTTGTTTATTTTCGTCCGAGTGACGGGTATTCCACCCCGGCCAGTCGACAAATACCTCACTGCAACAGGCGTGTCCTCCGGGGATAGAAACATACACGAGATAGCGACCCCAGTCGTTGTATGCAATATTAAAAGTAACATCTGCTTTTCCTTTTTTTGTGGAAATGCGGGTTGAATAAACCGGCTGAACATTTCGGTTATTTACATAGGAAGCATAATTCCCCCCATTTTCATACCACCAGTCCCACTTCATTTTATAAAAGAATACTTCAATACCAGTTACATCTACCGGATTGCCATGTTCATCAAGGGTAACAACATCCAGTTTATGGTCTTTGTCAGTTTCCAGACGATTCCAGTAATCGGTTTCTCCGGGAGCTTTGACACCAACATAAGTTTTATAGGGAGACAAAACCACGGATGAAAAGTCGACACTAAACTCACCATTATTTTCATAAACGCGGGAATTAAAATCAGCGCGTAAAAAACCGGGGGCAGAAACACCCGGAGGGGACAGAATAAGTTCTGTTTTCCCATTACTATCAAGCTTTTTATGCATTTCATCGTAATGATGTTCGCCAATAGTCGCTGCCGGGTTATAGAATGAATAATCGCTATAACCTTTAAAAAATGGTTGCAAAGGCTTTAATGAAATCTCTGTTATCAGCTTCAGCCCTGAAGCTTTGGCCCCATGAAGGTACTCAGCAAATACGGGAATGGTGGTATTGGTATATCCACGAATGGTATCGGAAGGGAATTCAATATCCACGGATAAGCGGTTGGGTTTAATGGTTTCAATACGGACTTTTTTCGAAAAGGAGGCTCCTCCTACCGTAACTTTTGCTGTCCAGCGACCGGTAATGTCGTCATTATCAGTAGGGATAATAAAAGTGTTAAGGTTATGGTTGCCAAGCTTCTGCACCTGCCGCCAGGTTATACGTCCCTGCGGGTCAAACAGTTCCATAAGCAGTGGATGATCATCCGGAAGCGGATTATCTCTGTCTGCGATCATTGTTGAGAGGTATAGCGTATCGCCGGGTCGCCAAACACCGCGTTCGCCATATATAAATGCCTTTAGTCCTTTGGGGGAGGCCTCACCGGAAACATCAAAACGGCTCAACGACAGCGATTCGTCATCAGTTATTTTAAGGTATCCTTTTTGGCTTCCGCTTTCAGCAATAACGAGCCATGGCGTTTGAGCGCACGAAAGCTGAGCATATCCATCTCTGTCGGCAATAGCTTTTGCTATCACCTGTTGCTGATAGTTCAAAACCTTTATGGTTGCCCCGCTCAATGGCGAAGAAGACAGCAAGTCATGAACAAAAACATTCACCTCTCTCCTGTCGCTGCGTTTGGCTATTATCCCAATATTGGAAGCCAGCACATTCCGGGTAATTTCTTTGTTGTTAAAATACGCGGGATGACAGGGATTATCTCTGTTCTGCCACCATCCGGATTCATAATAACCATCATTATAATAGTAATAATCAGGGCTATCATAATAGATATATTCAGGATCATCTTCCAGGCTGATGGTGTTTTGAATAGTACTTCCCAGGGTTTCATTATCGGAATCATGACAGGGATAAGCAGAATATTCAGGTCGTATGTCGAGTGTAACACTATAAAGGGCACCGGGGTCAGCATCAATAATTTCTGAGAGGTCAAGGCTGAATTTATTCCAAATATTCCGGTCAATGGGCTCATCATTAATGAGCTCAACCTTTTTTTTCATAACCAGACGACCAACCTTTTTAAGGTTATACGTTTTATCAATATCATTATCCTGAAAAAACTGGGTAAGGTTATCTTCAAACACCTGAACAACAGAAACATCAACAGCATAGAGGTTGACGGCTTCAAAGGGCAGGATCAGTTGTTTCCCATCGGGGAGGATAACACCATCGCCACACCAACGCACCAAAGGTTTTACGGGATCAAAATGGATTGTCATTTCATAATCTTCTTCAAGGCTGAAACCGGCACTGTTTTTTAATGAAGCATCAAGAACAAGTGTTTCCTCAAGGTTTGTTTTTGATACAGGATAGGCTTTAATACGGTTTTCGTTTCGCACAACATTAAGGTTAACGCCTGACTTAAGATAAATGAGTCCGTCAATATTGTATTGTGGGTCAGGAGCATCGCTAAATTCAATTAATATATAGCGGTCGGGGTCAGGATATGTCTTCACATTCAGGACTTTAAACACCGAAGTACCGGGTATAATAATCCTCTCATCACCTTTTACATCTATTCCCATATCTTTTCCTTTCCAGCTTATAGAAAGTTCTGTATCATCCTTCTTACGGGAAATATTTTTCAATGTAAGCCTGTGCTTTTCCCCTTTATCATTATGTTCCCATTCGGCAGAAACATCTCCGTAAGGGTATTTAAATGAAAATGCTTCCTCCAGTTGTGAAGGAGCAGCGTAGTCAGCAGTTAAAACCTGTACTACCACATCCACATTTTCCGATAAATCATCGACCTTGGTTTGTTGTTTCTCAACAGAAATGGCCTGATCAATAATTTGAAACTCCCAGGAAAAGGTTTCATAACCTTTACGGGTTTGCATCACAGCATCCAGATCCAGCGAAGCGGTGTAGGCTGTTCCGTTTTTCATGCGCTGATCGGGGATATATTCGAGGATATTATTATCCATCCAGAGGGCTTTCCCGGGCAGCGCAGGTGAAAAATCAAACAGCTCTTCCGGATGAGGCATCTCACGGACAGATTGCAAGACCTCACCGGCAAAGACGATTCGTAATGAATTGCCTGACTTAAGCATTCCCGTAGAATAAGCCTGGATATAGCTTGTAAATCCGGCATCAGGTTGCTGAGCTTCAGTTTTTGTGGCACGGTTGCAACCGGCAAACATGATTATTGCAACCAATAATGAAGAAAGATACAATTGATATTTCATATGACAAGGTATTAGCACATCAGTTTTCCTACAAAAATACATATAATCAATGTATCTTTGTAAAAAATCATGTCATGGAAACCAATAATCCCGGTGATCTTCTGGTATACAAAGCTTCTGCAGGTTCAGGCAAAACATTTACCCTCGTAAAAGAGTATTTATCCATCGCATTGCAAAGCGACAATGCCTTTAAACATATACTGGCAATAACCTTCACCAATAAGGCCGCCAATGAGATGAAGGAACGGATTTTAAAGAACCTCCGGGAGCTCTCTGACCCGAAAAAATATTCCAGGGAAGCTTCAAACCTTTATATCCGCCCACGGCTTATTGAACAATTACAATGCACTGACATAATTCTCAGCAAAAAAGCTGCAGCAGTGCTATCAAATATGTTGCATAATTACTCTGATCTTGCAATACTTACCATCGACAGCTTTCTTCATCGCATCGTACAGACTTTTGCCTCCGACCTTGAATTGCCTGTTGGTTTTGATACCGACACAAATATCAATAAACTTTATCAGCAGGCGCTGGATCTGGTTGTTGATCAGGCAGGCAGGGACGATAAACTAACAAAAGTCTTTAATCATTATCAAAAATACCAGGTGAAGAGCGAAAAATCATGGGATATTGCTCCTTCCCTTTTCAAGTTTTTTACCGGAAACATTACCAGTGATGAAAATATTAAGCTCCTGGAATCATTAACAGAACTAAACACCGATGATTTCATTGAAGTCGGTGAATCAGCAGGCAAAGCGCTTCAGTACATTGAAAGTCAATTTCAAAACACAGCCAAAAAATTCAAAAATATTGCAGATAATTACCACCTTACAAACGATGATTTTTACAATAAAGGAAATGGCATTTTAGCACATATCGGAAAGTTATCAACGGGGAAGGAGGTTTTCCCTAAAACAGAGACTGTCTATTTTAAAAAGGCACTTGAAGGCACTTTGGCAAACAAGAATACAACCAATGCAGGGCTCATCGAACAGCATGCAACGGAAATGCTGGATATTCTCAATGAATTGGTATCATTAAAGGAAAGGTATCAGTCAAGGTATATTCTTATTCTTGCCATGCGCGACAATATTTACCCTTTATCGCTGCAGAATGAAATTTTCAAAACAGCAGAAACCATAAAGCATGAGAACCGAATGGTTTATATTGCTGACTTCAACCGGAAGATAGGCAAAGTAGTTCAATCGGAACCCATACCGTTTATTTTTGAGCGCGTTGGGGAGTGGTATAATTATATAATGATTGATGAATTTCAGGATACCTCACTGATGCAGTGGCAAAACCTGCTGCCATTGGTTGACAATGCTTTATCAGGCGGACATAAATCCATGATCGTTGGTGATGCCAAGCAGGCAATATATCGTTGGAGGGGTGGAAATGCATCGCAATTCAGCGAGCTCCCGGAGTTACCCCGGGAGTTTGACAGTAATGTAACCCTTTTCCGACAGGAAAACCTTCGCAATCATTATCATGAAGAACATTTACAGTCGAATTTCAGGTCAAAAAGAGAGATTATTGAATTCAACAACTGGTTCTTTGAAAAGGCAAAACAACACCTCCCCGATTCCCAAAAGGATATTTATGCACACCACAGTCAAAAGTTTAATCCGTCAAACTCCGGAGGGAGCATCAAGGTAGAGCTCACACCATACAGTCATCAGGAGGATGAATATCACGCGCTTGTCTTTGACAGCATTCAGCAAGCCCTGGAAAAAGGCTTTCGATACAAGGATATGGCAATTCTGGTGAGGACAAACGCAACAGGATCAGCCGTTGCAACATTTCTGACGGCAAAAAAAATACCTGTTTTCACCGCTGAGAGTCTGTTGATATCCAAATCTCCGGATGTACAGTTTCTGTTAGCTTTAATTCGGTGCAGGGAAGACGCCCAAAACAGGGAAGATGCTTTTACCATTCTAAACTATCTTACCAAACTCATTCCGGGGTTTGATGCTTCCATAGCCTGGAAAAAGCTAATTTTTCATGATACTAAAGAGAATCCTGTGTGGAATTTTCTTAAAAATCTATTTCCTGAATTATTAAAAAACAACTCAACACGATCGCTTTTTGATATAACCGAACATTTTATCCATATTTTCATTCCTCAAGCCAACAGGAATGCCTATATCCGATATTTTTTAGAGGAAGTATATCGTTTTGGCGAAAACAGCAGGAGCAACTCATTTATTGAATTTTGGGAAGAGAGAAAAGACAAGGCCTCCCTGGAATTTTCAGAAGGTATTGATGCTGTATCGATAATGACTATTCACAAATCCAAAGGACTTGAATTTCCGGTTGTTATACTTCCTGTGTGCGACAGCAGATTTAAAATATCGAATGATAAATTCAGTTGCCAGCCACCGGAAGAAGTCTCTGATCTTCTGAAAAAGTTTAATTTTATATATTTTAATGCAAAAAAAGATCTGATCGAAACTTCTTTAAGCGATATCTATAACGAGGAGGTTGCTTTAAGCATGGCAGACAATGTAAACCTGTTGTATGTTGCCATGACAAGAGCATCGGATCGGCTACATATTATATGTTCGAATAAAAAATTCTGCGAAAAAGGCCAGCTGCCCGGTTTTAATGGTTTAATGAGCGAGATGGTCGTGATGGTATGCAGCGAACACGACTCCTTTGATAAGGAAACTGCGGTACTATACATTGAGCATACTGAAAATAAGACAATTGCAGACAACACAGAGAATTCCTCTCTTCAGATGGATGCATCCTCGCGTTTTACCTGTATCGACTGGCGCAATGCGGTTACGCTCAGTGCGCCTTCAATGCAACAGATGGAGGAAGGCGAACGCAATGCCAGAGCAAAAGGTGTTTTGGTGCATCAGTTGCTTGCAACTATTCATCACAGCAATGACCTTGATAAAGCTATAAAAGATGCAAGCGAAAATGGCACTATTGGGATCAATGAGACTACTGAGATTCGCGACATCCTGCTATCGGTTCTTACACATCCGGAATTAAAACAATACTTTACGGGAGGATATCATACATTAAATGAGCGGGAAATAATCACACCTGAGGGGAATACCTACCGCCCTGACAGAGTAGTTACTAATGGGAAGTCAGCGACCATCATTGATTATAAAACAGGGAAAGAAAGCGCACATCACAAGGCTCAGATAGCACAATACGGTAATTTACTGCAGCGAATGGGATATGATACAGAGAAAAAAATCCTGATCTATATAAACGAAAACGCAGCACCAAAAGTAATCTATTGTTAACAGAAAATTTACCCTTTCAGAAAGCAGGTTAGAGTAAATAAATCAGAATTCATATCAAAAATCGCATTCTCATATAAAGGAAAATTGCGGATCTGACTGCAAACGTATGCATTGAAAAATTTCATTTTTTTGTGAATGAATTAACAGATATTTTCAGGAAAAAGGTACATTTGCGATTCTGATGCAAAATCAGATAATTATTAAGTACTTAACTGCGTATTTGTATCTTTCGAAAGAAAACATTTCAACGCAGTTAGAGTTATGGGTAATTTTTAAAGCCTGAGTAATTATAAATTATATAATCGATATGGAAGATAAACTCCAAGTGCTGACAGAAAAAATCTATTCTGAAGGCGTTACCAAAGCAAATGAAGAGGCTTCGAAGATTGTTGAAGATGCTAAAAAAGAGGCAGCTTCAATCGTAGCGAAAGCCAACAAAGAGGCTGAGAAGATTGTTGCCGATGCCAACCAAAAATCGGAGGAGTTGCGCAAAAATGTGAGTAGTGAGCTGGCAATGAGCGCAAAGCAGTCGATTGCCGCATTACGGCAGGATCTTGCCAACCTTGTTACCGTTAAAGTGGCTACCGGAAGTGTTAAAAAAGCTTTTGATGATGCAGAATTTGTAAAAAATCTCCTTGCAGAAACTGTCAAAGGATGGAATGTCTCCGGTGACATGAAGGTTACTGTACCGGAAAAAGATGCTGCGAAACTCGAAGACTATATTAAATCGGGAATTGCAAAAACCATCGATAAAGGTATCACTATCGAGCACGACGGTGATATAAAATCAGGCTTCAAAGTAAGCCCGGCAGACGGAGGCTTCCAGATAAGCTTCACGGATGAAGATTTTGAAGCCTTCTTCAAAAACTACATCCGCCCAAGAACAAACGAATTACTTTACGGAGCAAAATAGTTATGAGCCGGAATTATTATTGTTTAATAGCAGGACTTCCGGAGATTCAACCCGACCAATCAAAAAAGGTCTTTTCCCTTTCTGAATTTAAAAGTGAGCTCGAAGAACAACTTCATGCGTCAGATTTTGAGTTTGTAAAACTCTTATTTCGTATTTATGACAACGAAAACCTTCTGAACCTTCTTCAAAAGAAAGCTTTTAATGAAGAAATTCCCGCGAATTGCACCCAGCAGGAGCTGGAGGATGAAATCCGCGAACCGGGAAGCATGAAAAATTATATGTCTGACTTTATCAATGATGTTCAGGCTGATGATACGCTTGGCACTGATGCTGTTAAAATGGAAAACGCACTTACCAACGCTTTTTACAGCGAAGCAGTAAAGTGCACTAACCCATTTCTGGCACAATGGTTTGAATTTGACCTCACGTTGAGGAATATCATCACCACCCTGAATTGTAAAAAGCATGACATGCCTGTGGATGGTCATTTAATGGGGGATTATGAAATCAACCAAAGCATGGCCCGAAGCTCATCCAAAGACCTGGGTATCTCCGTAGAAGTACCGGAAATAGAGCGCATAGTTCAGATATTTGAAACATCAGGACTGATGCAACGCGAAAGATCATACGACCTATTCCGCTGGGAATGGCTTGACCGGAACACAACTTTCAGTTACTTCTCCGTTGAAGTAGTGCTGAGTTATGTTATCAAGCTCATGATCACGGACAGATGGATGAAACTGGATCATCAGACAGGAACAGCGATGTTTGAGCGTCTGATAAACGATATAGAAACGAGTTATCAATTTCCTAAAGAATTTAATATAAATGAAGGCAAACGATAAAAAAACAAACGGAGTCGTTACCGGCATTATCGCCAACCTGGTGGTAGTAAAAGTTGACGGCCCTGTTTCACAGAACGAGATCTGTTATATCACGCTGGAAGGAAGTAACCTTATGGCCGAGGTTATCAAGATCAATGGTGACAAGACCTATGTACAGGTTTTTGAGAGCACCCGTGGTCTGAAACCCGGAGCAAAGGTTGAATTTCAGGGCCATATGCTCGAAGTAACGCTGGGCCCCGGTATTGTATCACGTAACTACGATGGCCTGCAGAACGACCTCGATAAAATGGAATCTACTTTCCTTGTACGTGGTGAATATACATTCCCTCTGGATAAAACAAAAGAATGGGACTTTGAACCTATTGCCAAAGCCGGAGACAAACTCACTGCCGGAGGATGGCTTGGTCAGGTAACAGAAAACCTGATGATGCATAAAATCATGGTTCCTTTTAAAATGACAGACCATTACACAGTAAAAAGTGTAGCAAAAAAAGGGAATTATAAGATTGAAGATACCATTGCTGTTATAGAAGACAAGAATGGAAAATCTTATGATATTAATATGATTCAGAAATGGCCGGTAAAGCAAGCCATCAGGGCATTCAAAGAAAAGCCGCGTCCATTTAAGGTAATGGAAACAGGTATCCGTGCCATTGACAGTCTGAACCCCATCACCGAGGGAGGAACAGGGTTTATTCCCGGTCCATTCGGATGTGGAAAAACAGTACTTCAACACGCATTGGCAAAGCAGGCCGAAGCGGATCTTATCATTGTAACTGCTTGTGGTGAGCGAGCCAATGAGGTTGTGGAAATCTTTACCGAATTCCCGGAACTCGTGGATCCACGTACAGGTCATAAACTCAGTGAGCGTACAACTATCGTTTGTAATACTTCCAACATGCCGGTTGCAGCTCGTGAAGCATCGGTATATACAGGTATGACTCTCGCGGAATATTACCGTGCCCAGGGACTGAAGGTACTCTTGCTTGCTGACTCCACGTCGCGTTGGGCTCAGGCACTTCGTGAGATGTCCAACCGTCTGGAAGAGCTTCCCGGTCAGGATGCCTTCCCGATGGATCTCTCAGCAACAATCGCAAACTTTTATGCACGTGCAGGTTTCGTTTATCTGAATAACGGCCAAACAGGTTCTATTACCTTCATCGGTACGGTATCACCTGCCGGTGGTAACCTCAAAGAACCTGTAACAGAATCTACCGCCAAGGCAGCACGTTGTTTTTACGCCCTTAATCAGGAGCGTGCCGACTCCAAGCGTTATCCTGCCATCGACCCTATCGACTCCTACTCCAAGTACCTCGAATACCCTGAAGCTCAGGAATATCTCAGGGGAAACGTTTCGGAAGACTGGGTTGATAACATTCTTGAAGCCAAAAACCTTCTTCTGCGCGGTAAAGAAGCAAAAGAGCAAATCAATATCCTTGGGGATGATGGTGTGCCTATAGATTATCACCTCCGTTTCTGGCGCTCAGAACTCGTCGACTTTGTCATCCTTCAGCAGGATGCTTTCGACGAAATTGACTCTTCTTCCAGCATGGAACGTCAGAAGCTTATGATGGATAAAGTGCTTAACGTTTGTCATATGGAATTTGAATTCGAAACTTTTGAAGAGGTAACACCCTACTTCAAAGAGGTTATCAACATGTTCCGTCAGATGAACTACTCTGAATTCAAGTCGGATAAATTTTACAGCTTTGAGAAAGACCTTGAGGCAAAATTATCAGAAAGGAGATCTGCCTAATGGAAACACAAGCATTTCAAAAGATATATACTAAAATCACAGATATTACCAAAGCGACCTGTTCGCTGAAAGCAACAGGTGTCGGTAATGAAGAGATGGCCTTTGTACATGGCCGCAAAGCTCAGGTGGTAAAAATCCAGGGCGATGATGTGACATTGCAGGTTTTTGCCGGTACAGAAGGTATTCCGACAAATGCTGAGGTTATCTTCACAGGAAAACCTCCAACGCTGAAAGTTAGTGATGAGCTGGCAGGGCGATTTTTCGATGCCTATGGCGACCCCATGGACGGCGGCCCTGCTATTGAAGGTGAAGAGCGTGAAACAGGTGG
>CAZQNY010000058.1:8187-18876 GCA_964594665.1 uncultured Bacteroidales bacterium | reverse complement strand
ACGTCGCCGCTGCGGATAAGTTCCTTCATGGTGTTGTGGTCTTTGTATAACGGGCGGTCGATTTCCAGGAAATCAACGTGTTTACGAACGACCTCTTTTGCTGTTTTTACACCGGTACCGAATTCCCAATCGCGGAAGTCGAGAGCCTGTGCGGCAGCCATCATTTCAATACCAAGGATACCATAGGCATTATCCAGAATCTGGTTATTTTTGATGGCCGTGTTCATGCCCATAGAAACAAAGTCTTCCTGATCGGCAGCTGCGGGGATTGACTGAATTGATGCGGGTGCTGAGAGGATACGTTGCTCTACGATCTGCATATCTGCAGTGTATTGGCTAAGCATAAGACCAGACATCAGCCCGCCGTTTTTTGTGAGGAATGCAGGCAATCCAACACTCAGAGCAGGGTGGTTGAGGCGGTTCATTCTTCTTTCGGAAAGCACACTTACCATAGTAATACAAGCGCCGGCCATATCCATTGGCACTGATACAGGCGATCCCTGGAAGTTGGCTCCGGAGAGCTGAATATCTTCTTCAGGGAAGAATATCGGATTGTCCCCTACTCCATTGAGTTCAATCTCCACCTGCGACTTAGCATAGCCAAGGGCATCATGTGCAGCACCAATCACCTGTGGTGTTGAGCGCATGGAATAGGCATCCTGGACCTTACATTTCATACGTTCCTCTGCCAGGTCACCGTTTTCCACCATCATACGTATGGCGCGGGCACTTCTGACAGCCCCTTTAAAGCCACGCACTTCATGAATTTTTGGCAAATAAGGTTTCATGTTGGCTTTCAGAGCCTCCAGCGACATGGCTGCAGTGATTTCAGCCTGACGGAGCCAGCGGTCGGCATCGTACAACCAGATAGCACTCATGGCAGTAAGCACATTGGCACCATTGATGGTTGCCAGTCCGTCACGGGCCTGTAATCCGGGAACAGCAATACCGGCCTTTTCAAAAGCCTCTTTTCCGGGCAACAGCTCACCTTTATAATAGGCCTGTCCTTCGCCCATCATTAACAGGGCAATCTGCGACATGGGAGCCAGGTCGCCACAGGCACCTACAGAACCCTTTTCACATACGAATGGAGTAACCCCTTTATTAAGCATCTCCACCAATGTCAGGGTAACTTCTTTTCGCACACCACTATGCCCTTTTGCGTGCACATTAATACGTCCCAGCATAGCGCCACGCACAAATTCTTCGCGCATCGCATCACCAATACCGGCAGCATGGTTATAAATAAGGTATTTTTGAAACTCTTTTACCTGTTCACTATCGAGCATAGTTTCGGAGAACTCTCCAATACCGGTATTTACACCGTACATAATTTCATTTGCCTGGATTTTTCTCTCCAGCATAGCGCGACACTTATCAATGCGCTCAATAGCATCGGTGTGCAGTTCAACGGGTTTGCGGTGGCGGGCAACAGCCACAACATCTTCAATGGTCAGGTTATACCCTGTGATTACATATGTCATAACAGCATTTTTATATATTAATATTTTCTATATCAGAATCGGGAAGATGATAATTTACATTATGTAAAAAATCTATCGATTTATGAATTAATGGATACATTGTAGTATCATTATCAATAAAAGGAACCGATTCGCGGTATTGGCGGACAAACTCTTCCAGGAAAGGAGAAGATTTTGCCGGGCGCCGGAACTCCAACGCCTGAGCAGCGTTAAAAAGCTCAATGGCAAGGATACGCTCCAGGTTCTGAGCTACCTTATAGCATTTTGTTGCAGCGTTGGCACCCATACTCACATGATCTTCCTGACCCTGAGAGGATTCAATGGAATCGATGCTTGCAGGAGTACATAGTTGTTTGTTCTGACTTACGATGGAAGCAGCAGTATACTGAGGGATCATAAATCCGGAGTTCAGGCCGGGTTCGGCAACCAGGAATGGGGGAAGGTCACGTTTGCCTGAGACCAGCTGATAAGTTCTTCGTTCGGAGATATTACCCAGCTCGGCCATGGCAATTGCCAGGTTATCGTGAGCCAGTGCCAGTGGTTGTCCGTGGAAGTTCCCTCCTGAGATAATGATATCTTCATCCGGGAAGATGGTAGGATTATCCGTAACGGCATTTATTTCACAGGCAAATACATGGGCGGCATAATCAATAGCATCTTTTGATGCACCGTGCACCTGGGGAATACAACGGAAGCTATAAGGATCCTGGACATGTTTTTTAGGGCGTTGTATCAGTTCGCTGTTATGCAGCACATAACGAAAACGTGCAGCTGTATCGATCTGACCTTTGTGATGACGCACGCGATGGACAAGATCATTGAACGGTTCGATACGACCGTCGAAAGCTTCCAGAGAAAGGGCTCCGATAATGTCAGCCAGCTCTGCCAGATGGAAGGCTTTTATAAGCGTTGTTACAGCAAAGGCACTCATAAACTGCGTACCGTTAAGCAGCGCCAGTCCTTCCTTGGATTTTAGCTTTACAGGGTCCCAGTTAAATTTAGCCAGAACCTCAGCAGCACTGGTTTTTTTACCTTCAAAATACACCTCTCCAAGGCCAAGCAAAGGCAGGCTCATATGTGCCAGCGGAGCAAGGTCACCGGAGGCACCAAGGCTTCCCATCTGATACACCACCGGAATAATATCATGGTTGTAAAAATCGATGAGTCGCTGAACCGTTTCCAACTGCACTCCGGAATGCCCGTAGGAAAGAGATTGCACCTTAAGTAATAACATCCGCTTAATAACATCCAGGGGAATTTCTTCGCCACAGCCACAGGCATGACTTTTGACCAGGTTTTCCTGCAAAGTACTCAGCTGCTCTGAGGATATCTGACGATCACAAAGACTGCCAAAGCCCGTATTTATGCCATAAACAGGTTCCTTTTCACTTTCAAGTTTTTCATCAAGATACTTACGGCACTTTAAAATCGCCGCTTTACTATCTTCCGATAATTCCAATGTTAATTTTTCATCTTCAATTTGTTCAAGATGTGAAAATGTAAGTTCACGTGGAGATATAATAAACTTTTCCATTCTAATAAAATCTAATAAATAAATTATAAGTTCTTAATAATAAACAATATGGGGAAAAGCCTAAAGACAAAGCCCTGTGCGGTTGATCTGGATTTTATATTTAAGAAACCAGTTATACATAGCTGTTTTGTTGGAGCCGTAAAGATAAGTTCTTTTTTAAAACAAGCAGTAGCTGTAACAAAATTTGCAGTGGCTACGTCGTAAAACCGGAACAAAGAATAATAATTATAAAATAAGAAGATATGAAAAGCGTAAAATTTTTATTCATGCTGATATCACTGCTTATAGCAGCAGGGTTCAGTGCTCAGTCAAGATCATTACCGGAAGAAGGAAATGGCAATGTAATTAAAGAGGTAAGAGATAATTTATCTGCATTTACTGAGGTGGAAGCAGGTGGAGTTTTTGATATTCTTCTTATCCAGGGTGAAAATTATGTTGTAACCATTGAGACCGATGAAAACCTTATGTCCAAGGTAAAAACAACCGTAAAAGACAAGCGTCTGGAGCTTGAAGCTGCCAATGTAGATAAAGCCACAAAGCTTTATGTTATAATTGAATCACCGGAATATACAGGTGTATTTTTCAATGGTGCGTGTAATGCTGAGACGCAGGGGACACTTAAAGCAAAGAATATTGTTGTTGAATTATCGGGTGCCACAGAGGCGGTACTTGCCATAGATGCAGAAAAAATGATTGAAGCCGTAATTAGCGGTGCCAGTGATGCAGAAATCAGCGGAAGTGCAGAAACCTTTAATGCCATTATCTCAGGAGCTGCAAACCTTGAGGCCGGTGAGATGATTGCAAATAAAACCTCTGTTGTTGCTTCAGGTGTCTCCAATGCCACTGTATTTGCAGTTGAAAAAGGAGATGCAGTGATTTCAGGCGTTTCTGATGTGGAGTTTATCGAATCCGGTACAGCAATATACAATATTGTAAGGGAAGGTCAGGCAACAAAAGATGGCAAGTATAAGGTTGGCGCTCCCGGGGTGAGTGTAACAACAGATGACGAATCAGTAAGTGTTGATGTTGGCGACATTGAAGTTGATGTCAGAGACGGCGAGTCAACACGTGTTCGTATTGGCGGCCGTGAGGTAGTTGTTGATGAAGATGGAAATGTAGATATCAGCAAGGTAAAAAAGACCCGTTTTGACGGCCACTGGGGAGGTATTCACCTTGGAGTAAATGGATTTATGACATCCGACAACACCATCGGTGTACCTGCTGGCAGTGAATATCTTGAACCCAGGTATCAGCGTTCCTTCCAGTTTAACCTTAACCTTTATGAGCAAAATATTAATTTAATCAGAAATAAACTCGGTCTGGTAACAGGTATTGGCTTCCAGTGGAATAATTACTTTATGTCGAATAATGTATTTTTCCGTGGAGATTCATCAATGGTATATGGCATTGCAGAAGATAATGATTTAACGGGTCGTACCTACGAGAAATCAAAATTGGTAGTTAGTTATTTGTCGGTACCCTTATTAATGGAATACCAGACGAATAAATACTCACGGTCAGACAGTTTTCACCTCACAGCAGGAATGATTATGGGGGTTCAACTGCGAGCACACACAAAGAATGTATTTTACGACAACGGAAAGAACAAAGCCAAAGGCTGGGAGGATTACAACCTATCGCCATTCCGTTGGGATGCATACGCCGGTATTGGTTGGGGAAAAGTAAATTTATTTGCCAGCTACGCATTAAATGCGATGTTTAAAGAAAACAAAGGGCCGGAGGTATATCCGTTTACAGTAGGTATCACACTCCTCGGATGGTGATACATTCGATTCCAATATATTGAAAAAACGGCTGCTTGACGGGCAGCCGTTTTATTTTTTACCTGGAGGGATTGGGTTAAATGCAATTAGTGGTTGAGGATAAAGAGTTTACAAGGTCAATAAGGAAGGAACATCTCGTATTTAGTGGTTAATTGAATGCCTCTATCACATTGTAAAAGTATAATGAATTTTCCGAACAGAAGCATGTCAGGATAGTTATTGTATGAAAGCACCAATTTCGGTGATGAAGTGCAGGGTTTAGCAAATAAAAGGAAAACTGAAGTTACTTCAATTCATCTTCCAGGTGCTTGATAGCTTTAAGAGGAACCTGTAAAACAACAGGTTTATCGCTATACATAAGGGTGAGCGATTTTTGTTTCCGGTCAAAGCCGGAGAGGTAATTAAAATTTATCAGGTAGGATCGACCAATTCTCTTAAAGTCATTACAATCAATTAACTCCTCAATACGGCCCAGATTATAAGGGATATAATAACTCTCACCTGACACTGTTTTAAGGTTTGTATAATTGCCTTCTGCCTCGAGATAGAGGATGTCATCGGGAGAAAACAACATAAGTCCTGTACGGGTAGGGATACTGATTTTTTTCTTTTTCCGGGGCATCCCCCCTTCAATATTGGCAATAAGAGTATTTAGTTTATCTTCCAGGCTCACTTTATTACGCCGTGAGCGATAGCGCATAAGTGTTTCCTCCAGCGATTCCTCATCCACAGGCTTTAGCAAATAATCAAAAGCGGAAACCTTAAAGGCCTGTATAGCAAACTGATCATAGGCCGTAACAAAGATAATATCAATTTTATGGTCGAGTTTTTTTAATTCAGAGATAAAATCAAAGCCATCCTTTCCGGGCATGGAGATATCAAGGAAAATCAAATCCGGCATCTGATCCATTACAAGCATAACACCTTCATCCGCGCTATCGGCACTACCCAAAAGCTCAATATCAGGAAAAGAATGCAATAGCTTTTCCATTAAATCACGGGAATTTTCCTCGTCATCTATAATAATTGCTTTAATCTTGTCAGCTTTCATCCTCAAAAATGAATGACAAATATAATAAAAAGCTATAAACAGGCAATCAGAGAAAGAAATGCACTCAATATTACAGGGCGTAATATTATTGAAAAAAATTGTATTTTTACAAACTCAAAATATAATGGAAATAAGAAATCAATAAAATATAGTTAATATGTCAGGACACAATAAATGGTCAACCATTAAGAGAAAGAAGGGAGCAAATGACGCCAAGCGTTCAAAAATGTTCTCAAAAATTATTAAAGATATTACAATTGCAGTAAAAGAAAGCGGCCCTGACCCGGATGCAAACCCACGATTACGTTTGGCCATTTCAAATGCCAGAGGATGTAGTATGCCTAAGGATAATATTCAACGTGCCATTAATAAAGGTAGCGACAAGGATGCTGCCAACTGGGAAGAGCTATCTTACGAAGGATACGCTGCTCATGGTATTGCAGTTTTCGTAGAGGCAATGTCGGATAATACTCAACGTACTGTTGCCAATGTACGTGCCATATACAATAAATATAACGGCAGTATGGGGAAAAATGGCTCGTTAAGTTTTCTCTTTGATCGAAAAGGCATCTTCACTATTAAGCAGGGCGAACTGGATCTTGATGAGATAGAGCTTGAGATTATCGATGCCGGAGCTGAAGATTTTGAGGTGGAAGATGGTATGATCACCATTACTACCAGCATGGACGACTTTGGTAATATGATGAAGAAGCTGGAAGAGATGAACATCGAGCCCGAGAGTGCCGAGCTACAACGTATTCCTAACAACACAGAAACACTTGATCTGGAATCGGCCAAAAAGGTAATGAAGATGATCGACGCTTTCGAAGAGGATGATGATGTAACCAACGTTTATCATAACATGGAGATGACAGACGAGCTGATGGCGGAGCTGGATTAAGAGATTGTAAAATATGATATTTGAAAGGCTGTACCTGATGGGTATGGCCTTTTATATTATAGATAAGGAGCACCGAGTCCCACAGTGTTCCTTATTATAAAAATAATTCATTTACCAAAAATTGGTAACTTTGCGGCAAATCGTATGATATGAAAAATACATCTGTATCACTTGGAAACTATTTTGATCAATTTGTTCAGGCGCAGGTATCAACAGGACGGTATAAAAATGTAAGCGAAGTAATTCGCGCCGGACTTCGCCTATTGGAGAACGAAGAGAGCAAAACAATTGCGCTAAAAAATGCCATTCAGGAAGGATTAGAGAGTCCGATGGTAGAGGATTTCGATTTTGATGATAACTTAAATATACTCAAAGCCAAAAGTAGATAGCATAATGAACGTTATTTTCAGGCAAAAGGCAATCGACGATTTGAATGATATTTGGGAATACACTTTACACAAATGGTCTGAAGAGCAAGCGGATAGATATTATCTTTCTATAAAATCAGCATGTAAAGCGATTGGAGAAAATCCTGGTATTGGAAAATCATATCCTGAAATAAGTAAAAACCTTTTGGGATTAAAATCAGGAAGACATATCATATTCTATCAACAGATTACAGAATTTGAGGTTCAGGTAATAAGAATCCTGCATGAGAGGATGGATTTGAAAAGTAGAATCAAGGAATAAATTAAAGATAAGTACACGGAGTCCCACTGAGGAAACACTGTGTTCCTTAATTTTTAATCTGCAAAATCGATTTCACCGAAGAGTACGTCGACACAGAATACGGCACCAGATAGGTAACCATGATTTGTATCTTCTGACTATGTGTGAGGGTGTGGCCAATAATGTCGGGACCATGGTTTATAAATCCCAGTATGGTCCCGACGATTAGAGATAGTTTAATGGCTGTTTTAACTACTTGTTTTGAGAATATCAGGTTCCAGGTTCCCATCTTCACAATTCTACTCATTGATATATTCAAAATTAATAGCGGTGTTATAATACTGCTGCGGCAGATTTTGTTTTGGATTTGGATTTTGCCGGTTTTCCATTCAAAGCATCAGCCGCGCCAATCTCCACAGTACATAAATAAACATCACGTTTTTTACCACGAGGATACAATTCTCCATTCAGCAGTGAATACTCTTCTTCATGATTTTCAAACATCTTTGTGGGACAAGCTGCAGCACATGCCATACAATGTTGACACGTTTCGTCAAATATCTTTCGGGCAGGAATCATTGGGTCACTTTCAAGCACTGCATCTGTAATAACTGAGTTAATATACATTGATGCGCCATATTTCTCATTCACTACATTTCCAGACAAACCCATCCCTGCTAAACCACTTACAATCGCAGCATAGCGATGTGAAAATCGTGGAGTCATAGCTAATGGGTTAACTGTTTTTCTCCATACAGAATTAGGAACGTCATACTCAGCCTGATACCCTTTTGAACGTATAAAATCGACCAGTTTTACAGCTATGTGCATCATGCGTTGATGACCTCTAAATTGGTCAATGTTATGAGAAACAGCTGTTTTTTTGCTCAAAAAATCATAGATCGCTGGCACATCCATAGGGATGGCAAAACACACGACAGATTTTGCTCCTTTCAGAACATATTCGGGATCCAATGATGGAGGTCCGTCAAAACGACCGGGCCCTGCAAAGTTTACAACTTCAACTCCAATGGAATTCATAAAGTCCTTAATTTCTTGTTTTAATGACATGAGCTAAATTTTTAGGTTTGCAAAAAACACCCACAATGGTGTTTGATTTTTGCGCCTTATCCCCGAGGCATTATTACAAGTGTCTGGCTTCGCTTTTGGGCTTCACAGTTGCGGGACAGCGTCGGAATCTAACCGAACTTCCTTGACAATTTTATTTCTTACTTTTGCAAAAGTATTTTTGTAAATGATAGTCGTCAACCAACAAAACATGCAAACTGTTGGGTATTAAACACAATGGATAAATTGTCGGAAAATATGGGTAAGAAAGAGCATCGGTCAAAAACCCTGCTCACCAATGCTTTTTTTGAGCTGTTAAATGAGCATCCCGGAAAAACAATATCGGTTAGAGAATTATGTGAAAAAGCGAATTATAACCGATCGACCTTTTATGCCCATTTTAATGAGATGAAAGATGTTCCATATTTTTACTATAAAACAAACTGGTATTACGACTACATGGAACCATTCCAATCAATGCTTCAGGAAGGAAAGTCCATCAAAGAGATCTTTCAATTGCAAGTGAAAAGGTACTTTCAATACTGGTCCTCCCAAAAAGAGATCTACAGAAACCTCAAGAGTATCGGGATGGATTGCATTATGGAAAAATTAAATCAGGACATCACGACAGTAATTTTTGAAAAGCTTCACCCAACACCCGAAAGCTATATAAACTCCATTCAGGGAAAATGCATGATTCGTGCACTGGCAAATTTCTCGCTGGTGGTTTACGATGTCTGGGTCTATTCCAGTGTTCAGATGGATGTGGATGAGATGGCTATGAGCTTCATGAAAATTATTGAAGGGGATCTGGGGTTTATTATTTAATCCCGGTTTCCTTAAGTTCATGCCAAACATGCATTATCTTTAAAAAAACTCACTATCACATGATTAAAGAAAACAATCTAATAAACATATGCCTAAAAAACGGCGCCCATAAAGCATCCATAATTGATGTTGAAGATATTCCATTTGATGAGAGTTTACGTAAATATTGCGAAGACAATAAATGCGGCTACTTTGGAAAAAATTATGGTTGTCCTCCCCATGTTGGAGAGACAAGTGAGGTAATAGCCGAGGCAAAGCAATACAAAAAAGCCCTGGTCATTCAAACCATTGGAAGCATTCAAGACTTAAGCGATTATGCTGGTATGAAAGAGGCGCATAACATTCATAATGAGGTTTCAGATCGCATTAAAGATGAAATTGCCTTACACATCGGAGACCATCTTGATCTGAGAGCCGGCGCCTGCACGGTTTGTGAGGAGTGCACTGTTATTAATAATGAACCCTGCAAATACCCGGAGAGAAAAAGAGTATCACTGGAGGCCTATTGTATCAATGTATCCGCTTTAGCTGAGAAGTGTGGGATGACTTATAAATGGGGAACAGATAAGGTGTTTTATTTTGGTGGGTTTTTATTTGATAATAGATAAGGAACACGGAGTCCCACCGAGGAAACACGGGGTTTCATGGGGGAAATTTAGTGTTAACAAACTGCCATCCGATGTTTTATTATCAACAGCATCAAATACGGCAGCCTTACGAAAGGAGTTAAAACTTACACAAGCCGACCTTTCAGTAAAATCCGGTGTTTCGTATGGTAGCATTAAACGCTTTGAACGTACCGGCCGGATATCTTTTGAATCTTTATTAAAAATAGCAGAAGCTTTAGAACGTCTTTCTGATTTCGAGGAATTACTTGTACCAAAAGGAAATAAAAAAGTTGAAGATTTATATAAATCATTAAAGTAATGAAGATTAAAAGGTATATAAATTCACCACATGGGACTAAATCACTGAATGTATTTATTCAATTCTCAAAATGTGAAATACTTGTTGGAAAACTGATTCTTGAAGATAGATTGATCCACTTTATGTAAATGATTTAACCTATTCATCAACTGCAATCAACGAACACAGTACCCTGGTGAACGGTGAAGGAGCAAATCCTGGCAGAAAACAACTTTTGGAATTAGCTGATATCTTTAGCATAAAAAATGCAAATATCATTATCAACCAGGTTCAGGAGGCAATTTCTTTATGGCCTGATTTCGCTGCTGATTGTGGCGTGAGTAAAGTTTCCAAGAATAGAATTCAGAAGAGACTGAAGTCGATTAGTGATAAATAATTCACAATCAAGGAGCTTTTAGAACTTCCTAAAAATCATAAAAACTCCAATTTAAATAGCACACCCC
>CAZQNY010000058.1:0-8087 GCA_964594665.1 uncultured Bacteroidales bacterium | reverse complement strand
AAAAAAGGCCGTCCCAACAAGGAACAGCCTTTCATCATATATCTGAAATAAAATTATTCAGCAACTAAATCATAAGTGTCGGATGCAATAACGAGCTCCTCGTTGGTAGGAACAACCATTACCTTCACTTTAGAACCTTCGCGGGTAAGCACTTTAAGGTCGCCACGTGTTTTAAGACTCAGATCGTAATCGAAGTCAATGCCAAGATATTCGAGGCCTTCCATAGCACGGTTTCTGGTACGTGTGTCGTTTTCGCCAATACCACCGGTAAACACAATCAGATCAACACCACCCATTGCAGCGGTATAAGCTCCGATATATTTTTTCACTCTGTAGGCAAACATTTCCAGTGCTAGCATAGCTCTTTCATGGCCTTCATCGCCGGCAATTTCAACATCTCTCATATCGGAGCTTAGTCCGGAGATGCCAAGGATACCACTTTTTTTATTCACAAGGACATTAACATCGTTGATGGAAAGGTTTTCCATATCAGCGATAGATAAAACGGCACCGATATCCAGGTCACCACTACGGGTACCCATTAAAACGCCTTCAAGGGGAGTCAGACCCATAGAGGTATCGATCGATTCACCGTTTTTAATTGCTGCCAGCGAGCTGCCATTACCCAGGTGGCAGGTTACAATTTTGGCGGTATTATAGTCGATACCTGCTTCTTCACAGGCTTTCTGAGAGACATATCGATGGGAAGATCCGTGGAAGCCATACCGACGGATTGCATATTTTTCATAGTACTCATAGGGCAATCCATAGAGGTAAGATACGCGTGGCATAGTTTGATGAAAAGCGGTATCAAAGACGCCGACCTGAGGAACCTGCGGGAGGACCTCAGTAATTGCATAAATACCTTCAAGGTTTGGCGGATTATGCAGCGGAGCAAGGTGAATACACTCCTTGAGTGCATCAATCACAGCACCGGTAATTTTCACTGAACCGTTAAATTTCTCACCTGCATGAACCACACGGTGGCCAACAGCCTGAATCTCCTGAATACTGTTAAGACAACCATTTTCTTTATCGGTCAGCAAACCGATTACTTTCTGGATACCTGTTTTATGATCGGGGATAGCATCCGTAAGGGTTACTTTTTCAGCACCGGCCTTTTGATGTTTGATACAGGAACCACTGATTCCGATTTTATCAACCAAACCTTTCGCTAAAACGGTTTGTTCGGGCATCTCAAAAAGTTGATACTTAATGGAGGAACTACCGCAATTTAGCACGACAATTTTCATTTTTTGAATTTTTATCAATTAATAAAGAAGATTATAAACCAGCAGCCTGATTGGCAGTAATTGCCACCAGGTTAACAATATCACTTACAGAACATCCTCTTGAGAGGTCGTTAATAGGAGCAGCCATACCCTGCAGAACCGGACCAATAGCTTCAGCACCAGCCAGACGTTGAACAAGTTTATAGCCAATATTACCTACTTCAAGCGTTGGGAATACCAGAACATTTGCGCTACCTGCGACTTCGCTTTCAGGAGCTTTCTTCTTCCCAACAGCTTCAACGATAGCTGCATCAGCCTGCAATTCACCATCAATAACAACATCCATATTTTGCTCTGCAGCCATTTTTTGCGCCAAAGCAGTAGCTTCAACAACCTTATCAACCATTTCATGCTTTGCAGAGCCTTTTGTTGAGAAGCTCAGCATGGCAACACGTGGATTGAGCCCGGCAATAGATTTTGCTGTTTGAGCTGTGCAGATAGCGATCTGAGCAAGCTCTTCAGCTGTTGGATTTGGATGCACTGCACAATCGGCGAAAACCAAAAGATTACCTGGAACATAAGGGTTATCTTTAAGCATCATAAGGAACGCACCGGAAACAACACTAATTCCCGGGAGGGTTTTTACAATCTGAAATGCAGGGCGTAATACATTACCGGTGGCATTCATAGCACCGGCAACCTCACCATCAGCATCACCATTTTTAATCATCAAAGTAGCAAGATACAAAGGATCACTGACCAGGGCAGAAGCTTTTTCAGTGGTCATTCCTTTATGCTTGCGCAATGAAACCAGCAAATCAATATAAGTATCGCGGAGAGGGTGATTTTCAGGATCTACAATATTGGCCTGTGGAATATTTTTAAGACCCCATTCCTCTGCCTGTTTAAGGATTAAATCACGATTCCCGATCAGCACAGGAAGTGCAAGATTTTCAGCTATTATTTCATCTGCAGCACGCAATGTTCTCTCCTCTGTAGCTTCAGGTAATACAATTCGTTTGCCTGCTTTCCTTGCATTATCCCAAATTTGATTTAAAAGTTCCATTGAATTTTAAATTATTATATTAAAAATATGTGAATAACATTTATTTTACAAGTAAAAAACATATTTTCACGCCGCATGAAATTCATATCAGCACTCAAAATGCGCCCAAAAATAGAATTTATTTAAGGTAGTTCCTAAAATGCTGTAGAATTATTTGTGAATGGGTAAAAAGATAACATTAAAATGTGTTATTTTGCAGATATGACGCCTTTAGCCATAGCAGAAAATATTGCAAATACACCCGGGTTTCCACAGGCACTACTTCAGGGTTCAGGGAAAGGCTATCCGCATATTGAAAACATGCCGCAGGGAGCCACAATATGGACTTTTTTACTCCTCATAGGGACATTAACAGGTGTAGCAATAC
This sequence comes from uncultured Bacteroidales bacterium, assembly GCA_964594665.1. Lineage (GTDB taxonomy): Bacteria > Bacteroidota > Bacteroidia > Bacteroidales > BM520 > BM520. The sequence goes on along the minus strand of CAZQNY010000058.1, from coordinate 5,422 downwards.
TATTATACAATTTCAACCGACGTTTTCGTCAGGTAGTACAGGCATTTTTGCAATTCTTCAGCTTAAACCAGTTTATTCGGGAAGGGAATTTTATTCAGGAGCGAACAGGCTTTATATTATATACCATCTTTTTATTGTGCATCAGTCTTTTCACGTATCTCACGGCCGGATATTTCAATAATATTACACTATTTACAGACACAGGGATTTCACTATATTTTAAAATCCTGACAGGATACATAATTTTTTTCATTTTAAAATCGGGGATGCATTATTTTACCGGTTTTCTTTTTGAAACCCGCGAAGCAGGCTATCTTATAGTGCTGGACGAATTTATTATCAATAGTATAAATGGATTAATACTAGTCCCTGTGTTGTTTATCGCAACCTACTCTCCGTCTGCGTATATTTACTATACAGGCATAGGAATACTTGCACTAACATTTATATACAGAATGATCAGAGCCGTTGCCATTGGTTTAAATGTGTCACAGTTTTCCCCTTTCTATTTATTTTTATATCTTTGCAGTCTTGAAATTGTACCTGTAATGGTCATTGTAAAAGTACTGTCAGGGAATAGTCAAATATAACAGAAACAGGGAAAAACATAAAGCGTCGTGAAAATCAAGAACGTCTTAATTTCGCAGCCACAGCCTGCAGATCCTCAGAAGTCACCGTATTATGAACTTGCGAAAAAACACAATCTGAAGATTGATTATTTCAAGTTCATAAAAATTGAGGGCATCAGTGCCAGAGAATTTCGTAAGGATAAAGTATACATCCAGGATCACAGCGCAATAATATTTACCAGCCGCAATGCGGTTGATCATTTCTTCCGTATCGCTGAAGAGATGCGTGTGGAAGTACCGGATACGATGAAATATTTCTGCGTCAGTGAGTCTGTAGCGTTTTATCTTCAGAAGTACGTACAATACCGTAAAAGAAAGATATTCCATGGCCAGCATTCTTTTAGTGACCTGATGGATGTTATAAAAAAACACAAGAACGAAACCTATCTTCTTCCCTGTTCAGATATCCATAAGGCGGATATACCCTGTCAGCTTGAAGGAAATAACATCAATTACCATAAGGCAATATTATACCGCACGGTAGCAAGTGATTTATCGGATCTGGATCTTAAAAAATATGATCTGATGGTCTTTTTCAGCCCCAGCGGAGTAGCATCTTTATACAAAAACTTCCCGGATTTTGAACAGGGAAATACGCTTATTGCAGCTTTTGGCCCTACAACAACAAAAGCAGTTGAGGAAGCAGGAATGACCTTAAATATCAATGCGCCAACAAAAACAGCTCCTTCCATGAGCATGGCTATTGATGAATACCTTAAAAACAATAAAACCAAATAACCTGCGGGTTAAATATGAACAGAGCCACCTTTAACAAAGAGGAACACTTATGCCATAAGAAAGACATAAACGAACTCTTCACAAAAGGTAGTGGCCTTCATACTCCGGGATTTGTGCTGAAATGGAAAACCAGCTCCCGGCCTCAAAACTACCCGTTAAAACTGGTAATATCTGTACCAAAAAGAAACTTCAAAAAAGCGGTTGACAGAAACAGAGTAAAAAGATTAATCCGCGAAGCCTTTCGACACAACAAAGCAGCGCTTTATCAGTTGTTAAAAGAACAAGGTATAAACATTCATGCAGGAATAGTTTATACGGGTCGTTCACTACCATCACAGGAACGCGCAAATGAAAAAATATCATTACTTTTACTGCAATTGAAAAAGAAAATTGTATTGGCGGGAGATGAAAGCAGAAGCGATACATAAGATTTTAAAAAGCATAAAAAGAGGAATTGGATTTATCATGATTCTGCCGATTCGTTTTTATCAGCATTTCATATCACCCCTTTTACCGCCATCCTGTCGATACACACCGACATGTTCAGTATACAGTATACAAGCCATCAAAAAACACGGGCCCCTGAAAGGAGGCTGGCTGGCCATAAAACGGATTATTTCGTGTAACCCGTGGGGTGGTTCCGGCTATGACCCCGTACCCTGAAAACAAGATACTATGAAAATATTACGCACCCTGATTATTGTACTTACGTTTGTTCTGCCTACCCTGGTGCAGGCACAAAACAGCAATGCATTTGAGATTTCCAAGAACCTTGAAATATATGCTGATGTATTCAGGCAGCTCAACAACAATTATGTTGATGAGATAAAACCCGGTGAGCTTTCAAAGGCGGCAATTGATGCACTGTTGGAGACCCTTGATCCATATACGGTATATAAATCGGAATCAGAGATCGAGGATTTTCGTTTTATTACTACCGGCCAGTATGGTGGTATGGGAGCGCTCATACAGCAACATGGTGATTTTGTGGTGGTTTCGGAGCCTTACAAGGACTTTCCTGCAGATAAAGCAGGACTAAAGGCCGGCGACAAGATCGTGTCGATCGATGGGCACAGCACGGAAAAACTCACAACCCAGGAGGTCAGCAATATGTTGAAAGGACAGCCAGGCACAACCTTTAAAATAACCGTTGAACGTTATGGTAGTGACAAACCCCAATCTTTCAACATAACCCGCGAAAAAATACAGATCGATGATATCCCCTATTATGGCATTACAGACAACAACATTGGGTATATTGCTCTGAATTCATTTACACAACATGCAGCCAGTCATGTAAAAAAAGCTTTTATGGAGCTTAAAACAGAGAACCAGCTGGATGGCATTATTCTTGACCTTAGAGGAAACGGCGGAGGACTGCTCAACGAAGCCGTTGACATTGTAAATATCTGGGTTGATAAGGATGAACTTATTGTCAGCACAAAAGGAAGACTGGCAGAAAAGACGAAAGACCATAAAACACGCATGGGTGTTGTAGATCCCGGTATACCGCTTGTCGTTCTGGTAAACGGCGGAAGTGCCTCGGCAAGTGAAATCGTTGCCGGTGCCATACAGGATCTTGACAGAGGGGTTATTATCGGCAGCAAAACCTTTGGTAAAGGGCTGGTTCAGAACATTGTTCCGCTGGTATATAATTCACAGATAAAAATTACCGTAGCCAAATATTACATTCCCAGTGGCAGGTGTATACAGGCAATTGATTACAGCGAAAACAATGCCAACGGCAAAAACAGGATCCCTGACTCGCTAATGCATGAATACAAAACCAGGGCGGGACGACCGGTTCGCGATGCAGGTGGTATTATTCCTGATATCGATACAGATAAAAAAGATATGCATGATATCACCATGAGTCTTCTGTCAAAACATATGATTTTCGATTTTTGCACAAAATGGTATTGGGAGCACCCGGAGATTCCGGAGCCGGATAACTTTCAGGTTTCTGATGAGATGTACCAGGCATTTATTGCCTATTTAAATGAAAATGAATTTACTTATAAAACGCAGAGTGAATCAATCTTAGAAAGGCTAAAAGAGGCCACAAAAGAGGACAGTTATCATGATGCCATAAAAGAAGAGCTGGAGGCATTGGAAAATGCACTAACATCAGATAAAGAAGGGGATCTGGAAAAATTCCGCGAAGAGATATCCGAATTTATCCGTATGGAGATGCTACCACGCTATTATTACCAGGCAGGCATGCTGGAAGCCAATATGAAACACGATCAGGATATACGTGCAGCAATCGACATTATTCGCGACAAGAGCCGTTATGAAGGAATATTAACCACAAAAAACGAATAAGATGCCCCAAAAGGCTGTCAGTACATCTATCTATATCACAGGACTGGCCTTAATGGTAGTCGGGCTGCCATTATCACGGTTTGTTATGAGCGTATCACAGTTTATAATTCTGGGAGCCTGGTTAATGTATGGCATTGAAAATATCTCAGCCAAAGAGTTAAAACCGGGGATTTTATGGCCTGTAAAGATTTTTGAGGATCGCTTTCGCAGCTTTTTCAAACAAAAAGAGGCATTAGTATTTACAAGCATTATAGCGGTGCATATTTTAGGTTTATTATGGACAGAAGATATGGCATATGGATTCAGAGATATTCGTATAAAATTACCCATGTTGCTTTTGCCTCTGATCATAAGTACAATGCCGGCCTTAAATAAAAAGCAGTTCAATGGAATATTAATGGTATATCTTTTTGCACTATTTGCAGCTTCCGCAGAAAGTATTTATGTGTTCTATACAAAAGACATCACCGATATACGGCAAATCTCAACGCATATCAGCCATGTCAGACTGGCATTAAACATTGTATTGGGAATATATATCGGAATATATCTGTCCACTTCCCAAAAGCCAGGATTCAGGCTATGGCAAAGGCTGTCGATTGGCGTAGTTACCTTGTGGTTTCTTTTGTTTCTGGTAATGATGAAAAGCCCGACAGGGATAATAATTTTTACTATTACAGCACTTGTTCTCTTCATTCGTTACAGCCTTCAACAGAAGAAAAAGCTCATTCGTATGGGAATTCCCGTTGTGATGGCAGCAGGAGTTATTGCCGGATGTATATATATTGTAAATATTGTAAATCAGTACTATACACCTGTGGAAGATTCCTCCACAGAAACAAACATAACGCCCTATGGAGGTATTTATATCCACGATACGCTGCAATTTCCCGGGTTTGAAAATGGTGGATATATTGGCAGGTATATTTGTCCTGACGAGCTGGAGAGTGCCTGGTCAAAACGTAGCAGTCTTGATTTCAACGGGACGGACGAAAAAGGTCAGGAGTTAAAGGTGACACTTATACGGTACCTTAATTCCAGGGGATTACGAAAAGACCGCGCTGGCATAGAAGCATTAAAAGAGAGTGATATCAAGGCCATAGAAGGTGGCGTTGCGAACCAGTATTACATCAGTAAGATGAGTATTAAGGGGCGTTTGTACCAGTTGTTTTTTGGGTTGGATCTCTATCGCCGTACAGGGAACCCCAATGGAAACAGCATGCTTCAACGACGAGAATACTGGAACGCAGGGTGGCAGCTTTTTAAACAGCACATGTTTATTGGCACAGGTACCGGTGATTTACGCATTAGTTTCAAAGAATATTATGAAGCGACGAATTCACGTTTACTGCCTGAATACCGGCACCGTGCACATAATCAATACCTCTCTGTAGCCATTGCATTGGGTATTCCCGGGTTGTTGATTTTTATTATCGGATTATTATATCCTCCCCGGGCACTTAAGGCTAATGCAAACTGGTATTTCTCAGTAATTCTTATTATTGCATTGTTATCCATGCTTACAGAGGACACCCTGGAGACTCAGGCAGGTGCTACCTTCACCTGTTTCTTTTATTGTTTGTTTCTCTGGGGTAACCGCAAGCCACGGAATGTTGACAACAAAAACGCTATACCATGAAAAAACATACCATCGAGATACCTGTAGAGGTATATACGGATAAAGAAGAGCTTTCACCACAGGATCAGAATCTTCTCAATGAAGCTACAAA
>CAZQNY010000057.1:0-19224 GCA_964594665.1 uncultured Bacteroidales bacterium | reverse complement strand
TGATAGTATTAAAAATATTAACACTGCAAATATAATTAACACTGTTCAGAAAAGCAATATACTATACCTGAATAATTTAAATAAATTATAAAAATTTATAAATCAGTATTTTGTGATTGAAACCGCAGGTACTTTAGGTGTAAAAAACTAATTATTTATAGGAACCCAGAACCCCAGAATTCCTATATAATGTTCTTCCTCCAGCATTTCTTTTGTCGATACCTTTGCATAGAGGGTATGGTCGGTGTAGGTCATGGTTGCAGCAGCCTGTATATTAACCCCAGATTTTAAGGCTTTATTAAGCAGGTTTTCAATGTCATTGGAGTTATCATTGTTTTTTACCGTATATTTTTTTTCAAGATAATGTTCAAAGCTTTCCTCATCAGGCTTGGTAATGGCCAATGCCGCTAAAAGAGCAGCCAACAGAAGTATCAGTTTAATGGAGTTTTTCATTATTTTGCAGGTGTTAATGCTACAAAAATAACAAATAGACTTGTTTAATCATCTAATCGGAGCATATAAATTTCGGTGGGGGTGTGGTTTCGGTTTCCGTAATTGTTATCTGTAATAAGAATAAGGTATTTTTTATCGTGCGAAAAGCACATACCTTCAATGTTCCCGGGGCTCACAATGTGTGTTCCAAGTTGTAAGTCCCTGTCAAAGTTGAGTTTTATATGGGGCTTAAGCATTTCTTCAATTTGATGTATATTGATGCCATTGTTGATTTTTACGGTGTTATTGAGGTTTACAGCGAACAGTCGTACAATATTGCGGTGTTCTTTTTTTAGCCATGCACGTTCACAAACCAGCAATGTGGAGTCGGAAGTCAAAAGCAACTCGCTGATTCCATTGTCAGGTTTTTTTCTTTGCAGTGGATACCCATATATTTTTTTTATATCATGAGGATGATTTATGTTGGTTTTGAGGATTGGGCAGATATATTGAGTCTTTGGGTCATAGTGTAATTCTTCTGGAGGCAGCAGCGGCTTTTCCAGTGAAGCATAAAATATCCCTTGCATACCATCTACAGCCAGTCCTTCGTACCCGTTATTCCATTGCATGTTTTCGGAATACTCAGATAATTTATTGATTTTGATTGGATTGATACTTTGTGGATTAATGTAAATATCTGTATTTAAGTCATTTTCAGAGCAAATTATCAGGCTGTTATTATCATTGGGGATGGTTCGTATCGCTTCACCTTCAATATTATCTGTTGGGAATGCTATGAAGTTTTTTATACGAAAATTGATTTCATTTTTATGTACAGTAATTGTTGCTTTAAAAAAGCCTGCTACAGGTTCTTGCTTATCGTTTATCAGGTAATAGACGTTTGGTTCATTTCCCGGGGTGATGCCGGAAATGCCACCAAAGGTCAATGTATCCATATGGTGAATAACAGAATATGTATCAGGAATAGCTAAGTAGGTACTTGCCGGATAATTGATTTTAACTTGTGCGAATACGGATGACAAGCCAGCCAGCTGAATTATAAGAAGAGATAAAATACGCATAATAATTACTCTTCAGGTATTAAGTATTTGTTTAGGATATCGAAGAAATCACTAATGATGATTGGTTTCGAGATATAATCATCACACCCGGCTTGCAGCGCTTTTTCCCTATCACTAACCATGGCATAGGCAGTTTGCGCAATAACAGGTAGTTCGGGGCGGATTTTTTTGATCTCTTTTGTTGCCTGATATCCATCTTTAACCGGCATTTTGATATCCATCAATACCATATTTATTTCAGGCAGTTCACGAACCATATTAACCGCAGATTCTCCGTCAAGAGCGCGGTGAATTATTATGTTTTTTCCTGTAAGGATTTCTTTAAAATATTCGAAGTTAACATCAGTATCTTCGGCAATCAGGATGTTTGATTTTTGAAATAATGTATTTATTTTAGGTATTTTATTTTTGAAATTTTCTTGATGCTTTGATGTTTTGTAAGGAATGTTAAACGAGAAGCATGATCCTTTGTCTTTTTCAGATTCGATTGAAATATCACCCCCCATTTGTTCTACAAATGCTTTGCAGATTGTCAGCCCCAGTCCTGTTCCGCTGTATGACTTGTCAGTAATGACGCCTATTTGTTCAAAACGATCAAAGATTTTGTTTTGGTGCTGTTTTTCAATACCTATACCTGTATCTTTTACATAAAATTCCAGTTGGTTATTACTATCCATACAACCGACTTCAATCGTGCCTTTTTCAGTAAATTTAATGGCATTTTGAATCAGGTTATTTAAGATTTGGTTAATCTTGGTGCCGTCTAACAGATATGTATTTTTCAGTACATTGTCTGTAGTTTTTAAAATGAACTTTAATCCTTTTTTTTCTGTCTGGTGTAAAAACAGGTTTTTTATGTTCTCAAGCAGATCGCCGGGAACAACATCAGTCCGTTTTACATCTGTAATTCCAGCTTCTATTTTGCTTACATCAAGAATATTGTTAACGATAGCCAATAATTGGTTGCTGTTTGATTTTATTATTGAAGCATAGGCTTTGAGTTCTTCCTCTTTTTTGTTGTCGTAGAGCATTAATTCAGAGAAACCGAGAATACCATTCATAGGAGTTCGGATTTCATGTGACATATTTGCCAGGAATGCACTTTTTAACCTGTCGCTCTCTTCAGCTCTGCGCAGGGCATCTGATAAGCTGCTATTCGTTGATCTTATTTCTTCATTCGAGGCCTCAAGTTCTTCGTTGGTCTGTTGTAATTGAATGTTAAGTTCATTGAGGTGTTTTTTACTTTCCTTAAGCTTTAGCGTTCTGTTTTTTACGGTTTTTTCCAATTCTGAGTTGAAGTTTTCCAACTTTGTTGTGAACTGTTGATTTTTTTTATAAGTTTCTTCCAATTCCACAACGAAGAAATCAAGGATATCTTCTTCGGGCAGATTGCTGTCAATTTTGCTTGTTGTAGCCGGTGAAGTTTTTATTAGGCTTGCAATTCTATTTGTGATATGTCGTATAGGCCCGGCAATATTTTTTGCCATTCTGGCAGCGATAATTGCAGATAAAGACAAAAGAGCCAATGAAAACAGAAGGAGAAGAAGCATGCTGCTTTTTTCCCTTTTACTCACTTCCAGGTAGGTTTGATCAGCCATGTTTTTTGCAAATTCACTCATTTTCCCTGTCAGATATAGCAGATGTTCAACATGCCTTGCGCCTTTTCCTCTGGTGATTTCAGCTGCCAATACGCTTTCGTTTTGTCTTTTTAGCGTAATAACTTCATTGCGAATCGGCTCCCAGGCTGTGAATGCATTAAAAGCGCTGTCAATATCATGTTTGGGGCCGAGGTACTTTCGATAGATCACTGAAAAAGCATCATGGACATTTTTATTGTATTGGGCGATTACATTTTCTGTGCTATCAATATCCGTATTGTTATCGGATAGTGGAATATCCTTCATCGAACGATGAATGGCATAAATATTAATCTGAACATCTTTTACGGCATTGCTTACCTGCAGGGGATGTTCATAGATAATGGCAGCGCTGTTGCTTATGGTTTTGATTTGGAAATATGCCAGGAAGGATGATAGTACTGAGAAAGCAATGATAATGGCAAAGCTGATATTCAGCCTTTTCCTGATAGGTATCTTTTTCTTATTCATATATCTATTGGCAGTTAAAGGGCTTAAAGATAGGAATTCGCGGTCATTTAAACTAATGATGCGGTAATTTAATGAAACAGGAAACACCTGGTTTGGTTATTTCAATTGCTTTATATAGCATCTGGATCGTTTGTGCTGCCGGGCGTCGAGTTTATTCCACAGCTGATTTACCTTACGATTTGTTTCCAATTCTTTGGTTGTTTCTATATCGAGGATTCCTTTTTGGATAAATGTTCGTCCCATATCGTCAAAAATCATTGCATGAACACCTTTCGACTGGTAGTCGTGTCTTACAGCAATTAATAAAAGATCAACGGTTTTGTGTTGTCTCAGGCCTTTAAAAATTGATAGGTATCCCTTAAGCGTAATCCTGCCATTTATTTTTTTTAGGGCTTCCGACATGGATGGAAAAGCAAGGCCAAAACCAACAAGTTTGTCTGACTCATCAGCGACAAGAGAGATATATGCATGCCGGAGAATAAACCAGTTGGCATTGATAAGCTGTTTGGCCTGGGCTTTTGATATTTCGGAAAAGCCATATAACCCGGCGTATGACTTATTGATTAGTTTAAATACTTCACCGGTATGTTTTAATAATTGCCTTCTGTTTTTAACTTTTAGAGTGTGTAGGTTATACCGGTTTTTTACCATTTCAGCGCCTCGGGCAATACGCTCCGGTATTTCTTTTGGCATATTAACGTTAAATTCAATCCAGTCAACGTCTTTTCTATATCCTGTTTTTTCCAATAAATCGTTATAGTAGGGAAAATTGTAATGAGCATAGGTTGTTGGCATTTCTTCAAACCCCTCAACAAGAACTCCTGATGGATCGAAAGAGGTGAACCCTATAGGGCCATGGATTTTCACTGCATTATTCTCTGTAGCCCACACTTCCACGGTATGCATTAGTTTTTGGAGTACTTCCTGATCCTCGATGAAGTCAAGCCATCCGAATCGTGCGTATTTTTCGTTATGTAAATCATTATACCTATGGTTAATGATCCCTGCAACTCTGCCAACGACTTTGTTGTCGCGCAGGGCGAGCCATAGTCGTGCATCACAATATTCAAAAGCAGGATTAATATCAACAGCGAAGGTTTTTTCTTCTTCCGATCTTACCGGTGGGATATAGTTTCCAATACCTTTATACAGACGTTCCGGGAAACGAATAAATTCGTTTAGTTCATTTTCTTTCAGAACCTCTTTGATAATGATTGACATAGATATTTTTTTCGATTGGTCACCATCAAAGATAGTATTTTCTTCGATGTGTGCAATAAATCCGGAACAAATGTAAGGTCAATTATGGGAATGCAGTGTTGTTTGTGATATTTTAACAGGATGAAATCATGAGTTGTTTTTGATTCTGCTTTCGATATCCCACCCCATATCTTTATCTTTTTGATTGCTTTCCAATTCTTTGCGTATACGATCCTCCAGTTCCTGGATATGTTCTCTGACCTGATTGATTCTGTTTTTTCCTGTATCATGATTTTTGGCAAACAGAAAGAGAGCCTCTTTATCACGGCGGCTGAATCGTTTTGCTGAACGGTTCACCTGATAGGAGCGATATCCCAGATATTTTAATGCATCGCTCCCCATATGGATTGCGGTGTCGAAGGTCTCCCTGTAGACGTCTTCAATACCATGGTCAATAATATCATAAACATTTTCCCATCCATTGGCACGCGCCATAATATGGAGGTTGGGGAAGTGTTTTTGAGCGGTTTCAATAATGGCAGCAGCCTTATCCATATTATCAACGGCAACGATGAGGAGCTCGGCATTTTGTGCTCCGGCGGATTCCAAAAGATCTTTGCGGGCCGCATCGCCATAGTACACTTTCATTCCCAGCTTTCGAAGCAGATCCACGTTGTCCGGATCCAGATCAAGATACGTGGCAAAGACCCCGTTGGCCTGCAGAAAGCGCCCGGCAGTACTGCCTACTCTTCCGAATCCGGCAATAATTACTTTGTTGTTTTCGTCAATATGATCTTGTGGTTGCTCTTCTTTTTCTCTGGTGCCGAGGCGCGGTTGCAATAATTTTTCATTAATAACCATTAATACCGGTGTAATAGCCATGGAAATAACCACTGCAGCAATAAGTATATCCGATATGTCGTGGGTAACAACCCCGTTTTGAAGGGCAAAGCTTAGAAGAACAAATGCGAACTCACCTCCCTGGGCCAGTGAAAGGGAAAAGAGTAATGTATTGTCGAGCTTCATGCGGAATACTTTGCCAATAATGAAAAGGACCAGAAATTTTATCAGTATCAGTGCCACAACAAGTTCAATAATCAATGCCGGACGATCGGTGATAAGTTGCAGGTTCAAAGAGGCACCCACAGCAATAAAGAAAACTCCAAGCAGAAGACCTTTGAACGGCAGGATATTGGTTTCCAGTTCATAATGATATTCGCTTTGTGCCAAAACGACACCGGCAAGGAATGCTCCAAGTGCCGGGCTTACTCCGATTTGCATCATCAGCAGCGATATACCAATAACCAGAAGCAACGCGGCGGCAGTAAAGATCTCTGTGAGTCGTGTTTTGGCAATTATGCGGAATATTGGCGTGATAAGATGCCTTCCGGCAAATACGATTCCTATGAAAACGCCTATAACAATGAGGGTTTTCCCCCACATGGGCATATGCGAAAGCCAGTTGTGTGTTTCTGCATGATGGCCGGCAACCTCAACGACATTTCCTGTTGCAAGCAATGGTAATAATGCAAGGATTGGTATAACGGCGATATCCTGGAATAGCAATACCGAAAATGCGTTCCGTCCTCCAACCGTTCGGGTCAGGTTACGCTCGTTCAGGGTTTGCATTACCAATGCTGTGGATGATAATGCAAGTGTTAATCCGATGGCTAAAGAGAGCTGCCAGGTAAAGCCCAGCAAGATGGCAATAACCGTGATCAATGCCGTGGTAATGCCAACCTGTGTGCCACCGATGCCGAGAATGGGAATACGCATGCGCCAGAGCATCGCCGGCTCCAGTTCCAGGCCAATGAGAAAGAGCATCATAACAACACCGAATTCCGCGAAATGCATCACATCCTGTCCCTCTTCGCCTACCAAACCCAGAATAAACGGACCAATAATAACACCAGCCAACAGGTACCCTAAGACAGAACCCAGACCCAGTCTTTTGGCCACAGGAACAGATATTACTGCTGCAGCAAGATAAATAAATGCCTGATATAAAAATCCTCCCTGTTCCATGTTAATCCTCCTTGTCGTTAGGGGTTATACTTATTTGACACTCACTGGAAAGTGTATTAAAATCAATGTTTCCGGCTGTAAAATTGCGATAGATCTCCTCCAGATGATCCCGATGCATAATGATGGCTTTATCAGAAATGTTCAATGTGCCATAAATCATAAAGGGTGGAACATATTTCATTTTGCAAAGTAAGGCAGTTTGGCGCATTGGTGTCAGAAGCTCCTGGATGGTATAGTGATGTGATCCTTCAGAACAATAGTTTTCCGCCCTGGCGCCGGTGCTTATTACCTGGAGCAGGAATTTGCCTTTCAGGGCATTTCCTTCATGCCCGAAGGCCCAGTTATGCTCAAAAACAAGATCCAGATACTCTTTGATAAGTGCCGGAGTACTGTACCAGTAAAAGGGATGATGGAAAACGATCAGGTCGTGGGCTTCCAGTAATGCCTGCTCCTTTCCTACATCAATATCAAAATCCGGATAGGCCTCGTAAAGGTCATGGAACGTGACTCCTTCAATATTGTTTAGGTTCCTGATAAGCATCCTGTTAACCCGGGATTTCTCGAAAGCAGGGTGCGCAAAAAGGACAAGTATTTTCTTTTTCATGTTGTATTAACAGCTGTGGTTAGAAATGTTTGGATAAAGGTACAAAAAAGGAGGAGTTAAAATTCATAATCCACCGCCGCCTTCTCTGTACGGATCTCCGAAAGCAGGTCGATTAGTGCGAGGTGGGCGGGGTGGTCACTGTAGCGCTTCAATGCCTCCATACTCTCAAACTCCGCCTCGATGATTATGTCGTAATTGTCGGGCTTTGCCAGCGGACTGTTGATGTTTGCCGACATCCTGACAATTTCAGGAATCAAGGATGGAAGTTCCTCTAAACGCCTCTTGAGAAGTTGCATGTTCTCTTCTTTTGTTCGTCCTAATGCTGGTTTGATTTTCCAGGCTACAATATGTTTTATCACAGCTATTCTTTTTTCTTAAGTTTAATAATAACAATAATGCATGCTACCAAAATACATAGTATGATAACCGGCAGAGGTGATAAAGGTACCGCCAGCGAATCAATAATAAAGATCTCCAAATCAGCAATGGATCCATTTTGACTGGAATATACAAATGGAGCACCACCTGCAGACCAGGTCCTTCTGTTTCCGGGTACAGTATGTTGAAGTATTGAAATACCTGCCTCATTATTTAAAATACCTGTTTGTTCAATGTCAATTACCAGGCTTTTTCCGGGGTCATAGGGAAAAGGTGTATCCAACGTGAAGACAAACCAATTATCTTCTTTGAATGTTAAGACAACCGATGAACGGTTATAAACTTCCGTTAAAGCACCCTCATAGAAGGATGAATTGAATGCAACATCATTTGTCTGGCCAAGGCGAATGACTATATTTGAATAGGTCCCGGCAGAGGTGCCGTCACCACGGAAACTTATACTTTTAATGTATCCTTCAGGAGCAGAAGAGGGTAGATTGAAATCATTCGCTATATATAAAAATTGTGTTTTCTTCCCATCTAAACGATCAAAAGGGAACGCATTAATTTCAGACCCCGAAGAAGTGGAAAAGGCCTGCGTATAAGCCTGAGTTGGCGCGAAAATAAATAAGCAGGCGATGATAAGATAAGCAATTACGGAATGATTAGCAGTAAAAAAATGGTTTGATTTAGCCATGTCTTTGATTAAAAGGTTATATATAATCCTTATTAGAATTATGTGATCATCATGATAGATAAACAAATATATAAAAAATATTTACATATATCAAAATCACAATATTTCACAACCCACTGCATCTTAATATTACCGGAAATTTATAGATTTCAAAAAATCAAAACTACCCGTCATGACTGCAAGGCAGTTTTTTGAAATATAGGGTTTTAGCGGTTACACAAAGATCCGCAATGAAGACACAGAGGGCCGCAAAGATTTTATCTTTGCGGCCCTCTGTGTCTCCTTTGAGGTGCTCAGTGAAAAAATATTTTAAAGAACTACTTTATAAATTTCTCCAATATAAACCGTATTCATAAGCCTGATACTATCCTTCAATTTGTCAATCATCAGATCAAAATCACCCTCTTCCGCAACCCATTGGTTATTATAATTCACAAACGATAGATCTTCTGCTGAAAGTGTGAAAGATACAGTCTTCGTCTCACCAACTTCAAGGCTGATTTTGTCAAAACCAACCAGTCTCTTATTGTCGGGTGTCAATGACGCATAGCGGTCGGAGGCGTAAAGCAATACCGTCTCTTTTCCTGCCCTGGAGCCAGTGTTCTTTACTTCAACCGTTACAGTAAATTCCTCGTCCCCTGAAAACTCCTTCTTCGCAACGGTCATATTACTGTACTCAAAGGTGGTGTAGCTGAGTCCGTAGCCGAAAGGATACTGAATGGCCAGCTCCGACTGGTAATCGTAAATTCCTTCAGGTTTCTCCTGGTTTTCAGAAGGCTTGTAATCGTACGTTATCAGCGAGTTGGGGTACATCGGGTAGGTGTAAGGCAGTTTCCCGTTGGGGTTATAATCTCCGGAAAGGATCTCTGCCAGTGCATCACCACCATAGTTGCCCGGCAGGTAAATGTTTACAATAGCCTCTGCCAACCCTTCAATTTCTCTGATGATTCTTGGACGTCCCTCGTTAAGAATCAGAATCACCGGCTTTCCGGTAGCTGCCATCTGTTCCACCAGGTATTTTTGGTTTTCTGAGAGATAGAGGTCGTGCAGGTCGCCAGGCTTCTCGCAATAGCTGTTTTCCCCAATACAGGCAATAATAACATCATGGTTTTTAGCAGCTTTTTTTGCCTTTTCCAAATTGGTTATTTTGTCGTTGAAATAGGCTTTTTCAAACTCATACTCCACGCCTTCAGCAAGCGTTACGTTGTTGTCGCCAAATTTATTGGCCAGTGATTCGTAAATGGTATTGTATCCTTGGGCAAACTCTTCAACTTTTTCACCCTGCCAGCTGTACGACCATCCACCGTTGAGTGTACGCATGGAGTTGGCATTGGGGCCACAAACCAGGATTTTTGCGTTTTTATTCAACGGAAGGATATTCCCATCATTTTTGAGCAAAGTAACAGATTCCAGTGCTGTGTTTTTCGCATGAGCGATAAACTGCTCTGCACCAAAATCGGGATAATCGGTACGATAGGTAACGGGATTTTCAAATAGTCCCAGTTCCAGTTTGAGTTTGATAATCCTTGTCACTGCTTCGTCGATACGCTCCATGGAGACTTCACCTTCATTCACCAGCTCGATAAGATTGGTTGTAAAGTCGTAGTCGTAAGGAACCATTGCCATGTCAATACCTGCATTAATGGCGAGTTTGACAGCTTCTTTTTCTGTTTTTGCAATCCGGTCTCTTTTATGGAGGTTTTCAATGTCGATCCAGTCGGTGACAACCATTCCCTCAAAGCCCATATCCTCACGCAGCAGGGTGGTAAGGATTTGTGGGTTGGCATGAACCGACAAGCCATTAAGGATGCCTGAGTTTATCATCACCGATTTAGCGCCGGCATCGATGGCAGCCTGGAACCCCGGTGCATGTTTTTCGATGAGTTCACGTGCTGAGATCGACAGGGGAGTGCGGTCTTTTCCTGAGTTGGAGTTGTAAGCGAGAAAATGTTTCAGGCATGCTGCCCCATGGTAAGGCCCGATAGCATCGCCGGCTCCCTGGAGTCCGTTTGTTGCTGCTGTACCCATACAGTTTGCCAGGAGTACTGCTTCACCATAGGTTTCCCACATTCTTGGGTCGCGGGGGTCACGGCCCATGTCCAGTACAGGGCTGAAGTTCCAGGGGATCCCTGAGGCGCGCATCTCATAGGCTGTAATCTCGTTAAGGCGTTCCACCAGCTCCGGGTTGAAGGTTGCTCCCTGACCGATCTGCTGCGGGAAGAAAGTGGCTCCGGCGGTATAGGTGGCGCCATGAATGGCATCAATGCCGTACAATACAGGAATGCCGGTTTCTTCCATGGAAACATGCTGCAGATGTTCGATGACAGAATTCCACTTTTGGGTTGTGCGGGCACGATTATTTGCCGTATTCAAAACAGAACCAACTTTATACGTTCTGAAGGCTTCCAGAACCAGTGCTGAGTCCAGTTGCAACGGCTCTGCACTGTTGGTTCGTTTCTCTCCCACTGTAATCACATCCATTGTGATCTGTGTCATTTGTCCGGCTTTCTCCTCCAAAGATAATCCGCTGACAATTCGTTGGGCCTTTAGCTCCAGGGGGTCGGTTGTAACCGTTGTGGAGCATGATGTAAACAGGATTGCTGCTGTTAGACCAGCGATCAGAATTTTATGGATGTGTCTCATAATCAATACTATTTTGTAAATACTTTTACTTTGTACTTTTTTCCTGCCTCAGGTGATGGCAACAGTGTTCCGGCAACCGGTTTGTCATCTAAAATAATTTCTGCGACAGCGGTGCCATTGTTAACCATCTCAATGGAGTATTCTGCTCCTCTGAATTTCCTGGTGACAGTAATGTTTTTGATATGTGAGGGTAGTTTTGGATCCACTCTGAGCCCATGATAATCAGCCCTGATTCCCAGGATATGATTAGTGATGGCGGTGTAGGTCCATGCAGCTGTTCCTGTGAGCCATGAATTTTTTGCTTCACCGGGTTTTACTGCTTCATTCCCTGCTATCATCTGCGAATATACATAAGGTTCTGTTTTATGCAAATCACTGATATCCTGAATGTAGGAGGGTGTGATTTTTTTGTAGTATTCAAATGCGCGATCGTTGTTGTTAACAACCGTTTCTGCTATAATCACCCAGGGGTTGTTATGGCAAAAGATTCCGCCATTTTCCTTGTAACCCTCAGGGTAGCTGGTTATTTCACCGATCTCAATATGATACTTTGAGTAGGCCGGATAGAGAAGGGATATTCCATATTTTCCGTCAAGGTATTTCTTAACTGAGTCGAGTGCCCGGAGGTCTTTCCCTGATTCATGGCCAATGCCGGCCATTACGCAGAACCCCTGAGGCTCGATAAAGATCTGAGCCTCATCCGAATCTATGGTACCGATGGGATTTCCATTTGCATCATAGGCACGTTTGAACCATTCTCCGTCCCAGCCATGCACTTCAACAGCCTTTTTCATCTTCTCGATTTCAGCCTCCGCGCGGGAATGCTCTGCTGTTTTATTTAAAATATTGCAAATTTCAGCATATTCACGGCCATAGAGCACAAACATGGCTGCAATAAATACCGATTCGGCCTTTGATTCGGTAATGTGCTGTGTGGTCTGGAAGCTTTCCCCGGGTGTATTGGAACCGCAGTTGAGGTTGAGGCAGTCATTCCAGTCGGCACGACCGATAAGCGGTAATCCGTGTGGCCCCAGGTTATTAATAACGTGATTGAACGACCTTTTTAAATGTTCAAACAGTGTAGCGCTGTTGTCGGGATTGTTATCGAAAGGTACCTCTTCATTGAGTATGGGCCAGTCGTTGGTTTCTTTAAGATATGCACTTACGGCGAGGATAAGCCATAGCGGGTCGTCGTTGAAGTTTCCGCCGATGTCGTTATTACCCTTTTTTGTAAGTGGCTGATACTGATGATAAGCACCACCATCTTCCAGCTGTGTTGCCGCAAGATCGAGAATACGGGTACGTGCCTTTTCAGGGATCATATGTACGATACCGATGATATCCTGGTTGGAATCGCGGAATCCCATTCCCCTTCCGATACCTGATTCAAAGTAGGAAGCACTGCGGGAGAAGTGGAAAGTTGTCATGCACTGGTATGCATTCCAGATGTTTACCATCCTGTCCATCTTCTCTTCATTACTTTTAACGGTGTAAACCGACAGAAGCTTGTCCCAGTGTTGTTTGAGATGTATAAGTGCCTCGTCTACCTGCGTTTTTGTCAGAAAGGCTTCAATGCATCTTTTGGCGGGTGTTTTATTTATGATCTGATGCGATGCAAATTTCTCTTCCTGTTTGTTTTCTGCATACCCAAGCACAAAGATAAGATCCCTGCTCTCACCGGGGATAAGATCAATTTCCAGCATATGGGAGGCTATGGGATGCCATCCATGCGCAATGGAGTTTCCGGAAGTGGCATCTTTTACCTTTTCCGGCATTTCCACGCCATTATATAACCCCAGGAAGGAGTCACGATCAGTATCAAAACCCTGAATTGCTTCATTAACGCTGTAAAAAGCGTAATGATTACGGCGTTCCCGGTATTCTGTTTTGTGATAAATTACCGATCCTTCCACTTCAACTTCTCCTGTGGAGAGGTTACGCTGGAAATTGGTCATATCATCCAGTGCATCCCATAAAGCCCATTCTGTATATGAATGCAACGTAATTTTTTTCGCCTCAGCACTATTGTTTTTTATGTTAAGATGCTGCACCTCGCAGGTGTGGTTTAGCGGTACAAAAACAGTGAGTAGCGTACTGATATTGTTTTTTTCTGCTGCGATACGTGTATATCCCATTCCATGGCGGCACTCATATTTGTCGAGATCCGTTTTTACCGGTTTCCATCCTGCCGACCAGATATCATTACCATCATTGAGGTAGAAGTATCTACCGTTGTTATCCGCCGGAACATCGTTATACCGGTATCGTGTAAGTCGTCGCAGACGGGGGTCTTTAAAAAAGGAATATCCCCCTGCGGTATTACTTATCAGACTGAAAAAGTCGTTGTTTCCAAGGTAGTTGATCCATGGAGACGGCGTTTTCGGAGTGGTTATTACATACTCGCGGCTTATATCATCAAAATATCCAAAATTCATAGCTATTAATTTTCCGGCAGTTTATTCCACCAGGTGAGTTTTAAAATAATTGAAGTGGTGAGAGCGATCACGCCACAGATAATTGCCGGCATTGTCTGTCGAAGAACAATAAACACCGGTAAGGCAATGAGTGAAGTCTGCCATATAATACCAATGAAAACATTAATCATGTCCTGTTTGAAATTTCTGTTGGGTTCAAAAGCAGGATCTTCGGCCATTACTTTTTCTTTTATCGGTCCCCAGAATCCCCAGGGTTTAACATTTTTATAGAATTCTTTTAAGACATTATCTTCTGTAGGCGGATTCTTGTATGTTCCTATAAAACAGCCAATAAGTGAGCTGACGAGCAGTAACGGGAAGTAGTAGAGTTCAAGGGTTTGCTGGAAAATCACTGGCATTACCAATGCAGGAATAAGCCCTGCGATCATACCCCAGAAATATCCATGGCCATTAAATCTCCACCAGTACCATTTCAGTACATTTGATGCAACATAACTGCCCCATAGTGCACTTACGATCCACTGAAGGATGCTGTTTACATCTTTTGCAAAGAAGCCTATTAAAATACTTACTCCAACCACAAGTACACCGGTAAGATAGTTGGTGCGTCTAATGGCTTTATTGGAGGCATTTGTTTTTATCTTAAGATAAATATCATTTACAATATATGCCTGAGCGGCATTGAGTGTACCGGCAAAGGTTGACATGAATGCGGCCAGCAGTCCTGCGAGCATGAGTCCCATTAATCCTGCCGGGATAAACTCACTGATTGCAGAGGGCAGGATTTTTTCAAAATCCACCACGCCTCCGGCCACAAGGTCGAGCCGGTTGTAGTACAGTAATGCCAGTACCACGAAGCCGGTTATCATAAAGTAACGCACCGGATTCAGGATAAGTGAAACGATACCGCTCATTTTGGCACCCTCTGCCGGGCTTTTTGTTGAGAGGATTTTTTGCATGTCGTAGTTTGGTGCCGGACCTGCAGCGCTTACCAGAAAACCTTTGAATAGCATCATCATAAAGAACACCGAGAATAGCGAGAAGCCATCAGATTTAATCTTGGCATTCACCTCAGGGATGATCTCTGTCCAGTCGAGCTCAAGTCGTGTTCCGAACCATGGAGAAAGCCATCCGTCAGGGACATTAAGCGTACTTGCCCCGAGTGCTTTCATGGCTATTACGCCCACCATGATCGATGCCACCGCCATAATGATGTATTGTAGCACATCGGCCCATACGATACTTATCATACCTCCCATGATGGCATATAGTGCTGCAAAGAAGGTGAAGACAATACCATACACATGCGGTACGTATTGCGGTGAAATGATCTCCGGATTGATGTGGATGAGACTGCACAGATATTCCCATGGTACGAATATTTCCAGGAATTTTCCCAGGCCTATAAACCCATAGGCCAGAAAACCCAGACAGCTTATTAAAGCAAAAACCACAACGATGCGGTGGGAGAGGAGCGAGCCTCTTCCGGTGCCGAAGCGTGTTTTTATCCATTCTGCTCCAGTGGTGGCATTGGATCGCCGCAGCCATATGGAGAGAAATACCATCAGGAAGATCTGGTTGAAAGTAGGCCATAGCCACGGTATCCAGATGCTTTTAAGCCCGTAGACAAACCCAAGGGTTACGAGCCACATTGTTCCCGAGATGTCGAACATCCCGGAAGCATTGGAGAGCCCAAGCATATACCAGGGCAGGTTGTTGCCTCCAAGAAGGTAGTTCTTCTTGCTCTTCTGCGCTGTGCGCCTTAGAATAAGGCCGATAAAAACGGTTGCCAGTAAATAGCATCCGATAATTATAATGTCGATTAAATGTAGCTTCATTATTAATACTGTTTGTGAGTATTGTTTTTATACAAATACATTTAATCCCGGTCGTTTATTTTTAATAGAAAAAGCTGAGCTTTTCCTTTCTTGTTCTGTCGTACACGTCCTTGCTAAAGATGTAAATCTGTGCCGGCTTATGTGCGACGCCCTTTTGTTTTTCGTCCAGGGCGATAATATATTTCATCTGGGAGACCTTTTTTCTGAAATTTCTTCTGTCGAAGGAGGTTCCCAGAATAGCTTCATAAATATCCTGAAGCTGTGATATAGTGAATTTTTCAGGTAAAAGTTCAAAAACAACAGGTTCATGCCTTACCTTAATCCGGAGTTGTTCCAGCGCCTTTTCGATAATTTGCTGATGGTCAAAGCCCAATTCCGGCAGATCATTTATAGGATACCAACTGACATTCCGGTGCTCTTCGTCAGGGCATATGGCAGCGCTGTCGACTAATGAATAGTAACCAACAGAGATAACATGTTCGTCGATATTATGGGGAAAATTTTCTCTCCATATAGTATCTTTTTCACTTGCAAGCCTGCTGGTGTCGGAGAAAGTGTAAAATTGTTCCAGATATATATTTTTAAATCCGGTGATGCTTTTAAGTACTCTTGTGGCGGCTTCATCGGTATTTTCACCTTTTATAACATGGTGGCCTGTCAGTGTGTGGTCGGCAAAAATTATTTTACCATTTTTTGATAATTCCCTTTTCACAAGCAAAACACTAAGTTCTTTGGCGTCAAACCCAAAAATCACGCAATCCACTGACAGATTTGGAATTATGTTCATTTCTAATAGTTATGTATTATTTACACTATGCAAAGATATGTATTTATTTTCAATTAGGTGCTTTGTGTGTTAATTAAATTTAATTTTTGTAATTATCACTTATATAATACTATAAGGTGTAAAGTGGTGATTTGTGCATACGTGTTTTACTGATTTTTTTAATTTTTTTTAACATTGAGTTTGATTATTAAAAAATAATTATACTTTTGTAAGTGTTAAAAATACACAAAGCTATAAATGACTAATATATAACACAAAGAAAGGTTTTGAATTTCATTAATAAACAAATTACACATATCCCGGTCGGTAATTTAAATATTATGAAATACTAAATAACGAATTATACATACTAACTAACAATTCTAGAAATGAACAAAAACTACAAACCAGAACCATTGGTAAAAAAATGGCGCACAGTATTCGTTGCTGTTGTTTTTGCCATGCTGCCAGCCCTGATTTTTGCACAGGGGAAAAATGACTTCAGGGGTGTTGTTGTGGATCAGAATTCACAAAGCCTGCCTGGCGTTAATATTATTCAGAAAGGTACCAGTAACGGAACCGTCTCCGGCGCTGATGGATCCTTCATACTTAGTGCTGATGCAGATGCCATTGTTGTTAATGCTTCCATGGTGGGGTACATTACTTCAGAATTTACGCTGAAAGCCGGACAGTCAACCAATATTGTATTGGAAGAAGATGTTGTATCACTCTCTGAATTTGTAATCGTAGGTTATGGCACTCAGCGCCGCTCCGATATTACGGGAGCCATAAGTAAACTTGATGGAGGTACTATTGATCAGATTCCTACAGGCCAGGTAGCTACAGCTATCCAGGGTCAGGTGCCTGGTATCAACGTCACTCCTACATCAGGATCTCCCGGTGCTGCAATAAATATCACTGTTCGTGGTACAGGTACCAATGGTAATTCACAGCCTCTCTACATTGTTGATGGTATGCGTACCGGCGATATCTCTTACCTTGAGCCCGGTGATATTGAAAGTATTGAACTGCTTAAAGATGCGGCTTCTGCTGCTATCTATGGTGCTGAAGCAGCAAATGGTGTCCTTCTTATTACTACCAAACTTGATTCAAAAGGTAAATCGGCCATTAACTATACCTTCCAGGGTGGATTCCAAAGCCCTGTAGGTACGCTGCAACCTATGAATTCTGCAAGTTATGCTGAATATATTAACACTGCTGATGTGGGTGTTACAATTCCTACGGATAATCAATACTCAACCAACTGGCTGGATGAAATTGCTGATAATGCTTTTTCGCAGCGTCATAACCTCTCTTTCTCCGGTGGTAATAATAAGTCTCAGTATTTTATCTCTGGTTCTTATGCCGATCAAAACGGTATTATCGGTGGCGATAAATCGAATTATGAGCGTGTGACCATGCGTTTTAACTCAAAACATAAACTCAAAAAGTGGCTTGAGGTTGGAAATAATTTTGCTTTCTCTCACACCGAAAGAAGTGCCCTTACCGAGAATGATGAATTTAATGGTAGTATAACCAGTGCGCTTGGTTTTGACCCCACTGTACCAGTTGTTTATGATGGAACCCTTCCTGAACATGCTCAAGCAGGTTTAGACGGTGGCTTTTCTTTGGTGCAAAATGCCGATGGACAATATTACGGCGTTAGTAACCTCGTATTTGGTGAGGTTGTTAATCCTTTGGCTTCTATTGAAACACTAAAAGGTTCCACCAAACAGGACAAGGTTTTAGGTTCTGTTTATGGTAAGATCTATTTTACGGATGATCTGACACTTACTTCACGTGGTGGTATTGATATTGCAAACCAGTTATACCATACCTGGACTCCAACATACTGGTTCTCTTCAGAGCGTATGAATACTGCTACCAATACACGCGATAATATTGATATGTGGAATACTGCTCTTTGGGAAAACTTTATTAATTACGATAAGACTTTTGGAAAACACAGTGTCAGCGGACTTCTTGGCGTTTCGGCACAGCAAAGCAAACATAAGTATGTAAATACGCTTTCCGGCCCACTGTTCGCAGAGGGTGATGAGTTTGCTCAGCATGGTGTTACTGATATTGATGGTACAGTTAGTGGTAACCTGGAGACCAAGCGATTGCTTTCCGGTTTTGCCCGTGCCAGCTATGCCTATGACAACAAGTATCTTATTGATCTGGTTGTTCGCCGTGATGGTTCTTCATTACTTGCTGCCGAGCAGCGTTGGGGTACCTTCCCGTCTGCTTCTGCAGGATGGGTGATTAGTCATGAAGACTTTTTTAATGTTGATGCCATTGATTTCCTGAAGTTACGTGCTTCATGGGGTCGTAACGGTAGCCTCTCAAACCTTGGTTTCGACCAGTTCCGTGCACTTATCACTACTTCCGGCCTTCAGTATCCACGCCCCGGTGGCGGTTTCTACACTGGTGCTGAACCGGAACTTCTTGCCAACCCTGAGCTTACATGGGAAACCAGTGAGCAGACCGACATCGGTATTGATCTGAGAATGTTCGAAGGACGTATGTCTTTTGCTGCTGACTATTTTGTGAAAGTTACCCGTGACCTTCTTACTCCCGGATCTCCTCCACTGTCTGTTGGTAACTATGCGCCATTTGTAAACGCCGGTGATGTTACCAATAAGGGTTTTGAATTTGAACTTGGTTTCCGTAAAATGGAAGGTGAATTTAACTACAACCTTAATTTCAACCTTGCAACACTGAATAATGAAGTTACTTACCTGAATCCGCTTCTCGAGCGTGTCAGCGGTCAGGAAGTTGGTACCGGATGGACTGCCACATACTTCGAAGAAGGTCAGCCCGTATGGTACTTCCGCGGTTATGAAACCGATGGTATCTTCCAGAACCAGGCTGAGATTGATGCATATATTGCTGATAATGGCATCACAGGATATGCTCCTGCTCCCGGTGATCCGATTATCGTGAACACCAATGGTGATGACCTTATCAACGAGGATGATATGACCTATATTGGTGATCCTCATCCTGATGTAAT
>CAZQNY010000056.1:0-19339 GCA_964594665.1 uncultured Bacteroidales bacterium | reverse complement strand
GCAAAAGTTCTCCAGGATACTTTCGGTATCGAGAATGGTTTTATGACTACCATCCACGCTTATACCAACGATCAGCAGATTCTTGATGCTCCTCACAGTGATCTTCGCCGTGCACGCTCTTGCGCTGTCAGCCAGATACCTACTACTACAGGTGCTGCCAAAGCTGTTGGTATCGTTATTCCTGAGCTTAAAGGCAAACTCGATGGTGGTGCAGTACGTGTACCCACGCCAACAGGATCACTCGTTGACCTTACTGTAAACCTCAAGCGTGAGGCTACAAAAGAAGAGATCAACGCTGCTATGAAAGCCGCTGCTGAAGGCCCAATGAAAGGTATCCTTGAGTATACAGAAGATCCTATCGTTTCTGTTGATATTATCCATAACGAGCACTCCTCTATCTTTGATGCATTAAGCACAATGGTAATGGGAAAAACCGTGAAGGTGATGTCGTGGTACGATAATGAGTGGGGTTACTCCTGTCGTGTTGTTGACTTAGCTGCAAAAATGTTCTAAAGAACAGCTTTCTCATATTAATGTTGCCTCGTAATTTTTTACGGGGCTTTTTTTTATTCCCTGAGTAAATGAACCATACCTGTTACCGTGCGTTCCATAATGCCCTGCAGGGTTATCTCCTGTAGCTTGATGGTGAAAAAATATACTCCTTCAGAACAATCTCCCCCGGTAATCTGGTTGCGGCCATCCCAGTTGATCTCCGGGTCGGTGGTTTGGAAGACTACCTGCCCGTAACGGTTGAAGATTTCTGCCTTTATTGCTTCAATGGAAGTGTAGGGGAAGGGTTTGAAATAGTCGTTGTAACCATCGCTGTTGGGTGTAAATACATTGGGCAGCTGATACACTGAGCAGGTGTTGTGGGGAATACACAGGATATTGGATGGTTCACTGCGGTTGCCGCTTTCGTCTACAGCAACTACATAATAGCATCCGGTTATGGCATTACCAAACGAATGGATATAGGTTGTGTCCATTGCACTAAAAAGAGAGTCCACAGGTATAAAATCCGTTAGCTGGTCAGGGGTTGCATAAAGGGTGTAACTGCTAACCTGTGTGCCACAGGTGGTTTCAGGATTTGTCCAGAAAAGGTGATTCTCCACGTTGTCACAGTCAGTATAGGAAAATAATACCACCGGGCATGGCGGGATGTTGTCAACCGGTATATCACAGTTTTCCTGTGAAAGGTTTAATAGTGGCGATATGATCCCCGCTGTATTATACGATCCCCTGGCTCTGACAAAATAGCAATATTCTTCGCCATTAATGAGCTCCTTGTCATCGTATGATGAGCCCGTAACATTTGCAATGCTGTCCCATTGTGCTGATACTTCATTGAACCTGAATATATCCCAGGATTCATTGACCCAGGGTGTTGAGGCCGACCATGACAGAGTTAATTGTTTGTCGGTTGGAGTGATCGACAGAAAAGGCGTTTGTGCAATACTTGTATTCCCAATGATAAACCGGTTTCCCGGAGTATCATTGATAAACTCAAGATAGTAAGCATATTGTATTGTTTGTGTGTTAAGTTGACTATCATCGAATATCGTGTCCGTTAGATTACTCAATGAGTCAACCAGAATATCAGTATTGGTTTCCAGGTCAATGCGATGAATAAGGTATTTAAAGGGTCCCGGCGTGAGGTCATAATCAATTTCCACAGGCATCGACCACATTACCTGTGAAGTGCCGTTGGTTTGGCTGGTGGATAGTATTGAAGCATGCGTAATGACCGGCATATCTTTTTTCAATGCAGTACAAAATTCTTCTGAGACATAGGATTCAGCGCCTCCGGGAAAGAGCGCTGTCATTCGGTAGCAATATTCAATGCCATGAACCAGTCCGACACCGTTGTTATTATCTGTATACTGAGCCACGCCATCGGCATCAACTTCAGCAATTTTAACATATCCTGAGTTTTCGGGCAGTCCGGTATCGCAGGGCCCGTAATTATAGGGGTAGCTTCCTGCTCTTCTGTAGATGGCCAGTTTTGAGGCATTATCGCATTCATAGGGTAGCCATTCCAGGGTGATGCTATTTCCAACAGCTTGGATATCATTAATTTGTGGCGGTGGTCCGATAACTGTTATATTCATTGATTTAATATCCGACAGGTTAATGGGTTCGCTGTCGTCGATGGCTTTAAAGAATACCTGCCAGGGAGCTTTTTGAATATGTGAGCAGTTGGTATTCCATTGGAATTGTGCTTCGACGTAGCCTGTTCCTTCTGCTTCGGGGAATTCTGCGGGGCTGTCATTAACAAGCATAGGTCCTCCGTAGCCGGTGAGGTTAATAATGTCGTTATCCACATCGGAAGCCGTCACTGTAAACCTGAGCTGTTCACCAGCCATCACACAAGTGTCGGCGGGGAGGTTTATGGTAGGCGCTTCGTTGTCGCAGGAGGAGATAATAATCTGCATATCGCGGGTTACAAAGCCAATTTGCTGTCCGTTGCGATATTCCTTAATAAGAAAGGCAATGTTGTATTCGCCCTGCATTACGGGTGAATCCCAGATAATATCACCGGTAAATTCGTTGATAGTAAATGATTTGCTGGATTGGGGCAAAGTGTATCCGGGTATTTCAAGACCGGAAGCGCCACGACAGGCAACCAGTTCATATGCCAGGCTGTCGCCATCAGGATCGTAGGCTCCCGGGTTGTGCAGGAAAGGATGCCCAACACACCCTTTGTCGATGGGTGGAAGAAGCAGTTGTGGGGAATTATTCGTCCCAACAAAAGGATTTATTAAAAGTCGTGTATCCACATAAAGCGGAATATTGACCGAATTGGGAATATTGATAACGCCATAGTTTCTGTTGGGGTCTTCAACAGAGATAAGGTAGTCACCGGCAGAGGCAAAAGTATGCTGTGCCTGGTATACATTTTTGCGAATAAGCTCATCAACAATTTCGCCTGTATGTGCACAGAAAAAACCTCCCGGTGTTATTCCCGGTTCACCATTGACACGTGGGATTATTCCGGTATTGCCGTCGCCCCAGATAACTTCCAGTTCGCAACGATCAGCAGGACTGATAGAGTATGTATAGGTAATAACGGTAATTTCGTAGGTTAACCCGCTGATGTGGCGGTAAATAATTTCACCTGCCCGTTGATGTGTCGCCAACACCGACAAGGAAAGAGTAAAAAACAGGAGAAATAATATGCCTTTTCTGAGCTTCATGGAATCCTGCTGCTGTTTGTGATTTGTTCAAAAGTACGAACTTTCCATGAGAGTTACTGGTTTTTAAGTTATTTTTTGAAAACCGCAAATTTTACCAATCAGATAATCACAATGGCGCGTTGAATTTCTTATTTTTGTTAATTCACAAAAGCAGTGGAGATCATATGTATATCATCAACGAGGAAGCGGAAAAGAAAGAGATATTGTTACGTTATCGGCGTTTACTGCGTGCATGGAAGTCGGATCGAAAAGAAGAAGACCATCCACAGGTACGAAAAGCCTTTGAGTTTGCACTTGATGCCCATAAAGGTGTGCGCCGTAAATCCGGTGAGCCATACATTTATCATCCACTGGAGGTAGCCCGTATAAGTGCAGCTGAAATCGGGCTGGGGAAAACGTCCATTATCTGTGCCTTGCTTCATGATGTTGTTGAAGATACGGAATATACCCTTGAGGATATTGAAAAGAATTTTGGCCAGAAAGTAGCTCAGATTATTGACGGACTGACCAAAATTGCTTCCATAAACCTGGACAAGGATAATGCCTCTATACAGGCGGAGAATTTTAAAAAGATGCTGTTGACGCTTTCGGCGGATGTTCGTGTCATTCTGATAAAATTAGCCGACAGAACGCATAATATGCGAACTCTTGAGTCGATGCCAAGAGAGAAACAGCTGAAAATAGCATCCGAAACCCTTTTTCTCTATGCCCCTCTGGCGCATCGTCTGGGTTTGTATCTTATAAAAAGTGAACTTGAAGATCTGTCGTTAAAGTATACAGAGCCGGAAATTTTTGAAACGATAACCCGCAAATTGCAGGAAACCGAGCAGGACCGAAAGCGTTTTATCCTCAAGTTTATCTATCCCATAAAACGCGATCTTGCCCTGCAAAGCTTTTCCTATGAAATAAAAGCAAGAACAAAATCTGCCTATTCCATTTATAAAAAGATGAAAAAGAAGGGCGTACCCTTCGAAGAGGTGTTTGACCTTTTTGCTATTCGTATTGTTATTGATACAGTTCAAAAGTGGGAAAAAGCAGATTGCTGGAAAGTGTATTCCCTGGTGACAGATCACTACAGCCCAAAACAGGATAGATTGCGCGACTGGATCAGTACTCCAAAAGCCAACGGATATGAATCGTTGCATACTACAGTAATGAGCCATGAAGGACAGTGGGTTGAGGTTCAGATACGTACCACCAGAATGGATGAAATTGCCGAAAGGGGATATGCTGCTCATTGGAAATATAAGGGTCAGAAAGATGAATCCAGTAGCCTTGATAAGTGGCTAAACCGCATTCAGGAACTCCTGAAAAGCTCTGAATCTGATGCACTGGATTTTCTCGATGACTTTAAGATGAATCTCTTTGCTGATGAGATTTTTGTCTTTACTCCCAAAGGTGAATTACGTACTTTGCCGGCAAAGTCTACGGTGCTGGATTTTGCCTACTCCATACACAGCCAGCTTGGAAATACATGCATTGCTGCAAAAGTAAACCATAAGCTTGCACCAATAGATCAGATTCTTACCAGTGGTGATCAGGTAGAAATCATTACTTCCAAAAAACAATTGCCTGCTGATGATTGGCTCAAAAAGGTGAATACGGCAAGAGCAAAATCGGCAATTAAGGAAGCGATTAAAGCAGAAAAACGAAAGTACTATGATATTGGAAATCAGCAGTTAAATAAAACCCTCATTGATCTTAAAATTGAGTACCGAAAAGAAAATATTGACTTTATTCTGAAGGAGTTTGAAGTCAAATCGGTAGCAGATTTATACTATCGTGTCGCCAGAGGAACCATAACCGCTGAGTCAATAGAGGAGGCTTTTAAGATGCAGGATAAGGCCTCTAAATCACGGCGAAAGCTGTTCCGTTTTTCACGAAGTAAATCCCGCGCTTCTTCTTCTACCTTAAGTGAAATGCTTCAGGAGCAAACAAAGGAAAATCCTGAATCATTGCTGCTTGAAGAGGATATTGAAGATATAAAATACAATATCTCCAAATGTTGTAATCCTATCCCCGGAGATGATGTAGTTGGTTTTGTTACGGATAACAACGTGATTAAAATTCATCGTACCAACTGCCCTGAAGCCATTAAGCTTATGTCGCGTTTTGGAAATAATATTGTAAAAGCAAAATGGCGCTCCAGGGATGAAATTGGTTTTCTTACCGGTATACGATTTGAAGGAATGGATAAAAAAGGTCTGCTGAATGAATTAACAAGCATTATTGCCGAGCAACATGACCTGAATATCCGGTCGCTTAATGTTCGTAGTCATGAAGGTGTTATGGAAGGTGAAATTATGCTCTATGTAAACAATAGCCAGACACTTAATGGTCTGATCGAACATCTTAAATCTATTCCACAGCTTCAGAGTATTTATCGTATTAACAGAGCTGACGAGCGTAAGGCATAAAAATTACTCTTTATTTTTATTTATTCTAAATAATAATTACTTTTGTAAAAGATAAAATAATGCCTCATGAAAGAAGCCGCAAAGCCTGATTTAGCAACTGTAAAAAAGATTTTTACAGATTATCTTGAGCAAAATGGACATAGGAAGACACCTGAACGTTTTACGATATTAAAGGAGATTTATACTACAGAAGGGCACTTTGACATTGAGTCGCTTTACATCCGGATGAAACAGAACAAATACCGGGTTAGTCGTGCAACACTCTACAATACCATTGAGCTGTTGCTTGCCTGTAACCTGGTTGTAAAACATCAATTTGGTAACAACTGTGCTGAATTTGAGCGAAGTTATGAGTTTCGCCGCCACGACCACTTTATTGATATGGATACAGGAAATATCAGTGAATTTATGGATCCCCGCATAGAGGATATTAAAAAGTATGTGGAAGAGAAGCTTGGGGTAAAAGTAAGCCACCATTCCCTGATATTTTATGGCACAAAAGTTAACGATGATTAAAGCTTTATCGTAACTTTACCCCCATGAAAATAGATGTACTTTTAGGATTACAGTGGGGGGATGAAGGAAAAGGTAAAGTAGTTGATGTTCTTACTCCTCACTATGATATTATTGCCCGTTTTCAGGGTGGTGCCAATGCCGGTCATACCCTGGAATTTAATGGACAGAAACATGTTTTACACCTTATTCCCAGTGGTATATTCCATTCTGATACGGAAAATATAATTGGAAATGGCGTTATTGTCGATCCTTTTATCCTTAATAAAGAGATTGATGGCCTGAAAAATGCCGGATATAACCCTGAGTCCAATCTGCTGTTATCGTTGAAAGCTCATGTTATTTTGCCTACACACCGATTACTTGATGCGTGCTATGAAATGTTGAAGGGTAAAGATAAAATCGGTAGCACACTGAAAGGTATTGGCCCTACATATACTGACCGTGTTGCAAGGAAGGGACTTCGTGTAGGTGATCTTTTTGCTGAGAATTTCCGTGAGCGATATGATAAACTCAGGCACAGTCATCTTCGCATCATGGAGATGAATGGTTTTGATCCTTCCGGGACACAACTGGATGGGATGGATTGGAAACAATATGAATCCCAGTGGTTTGAATCTCTTGAGACAGTAAAAAAGCTGAAGATCATTAACTGCGAGTATTATATCAACAAGAAGCTTCGGGAAGGCAAAAAAGTACTTGCTGAGGGAGCTCAGGGTACCTTACTGGATGTGGACTACGGTTCGTATCCTTTTGTGACTTCATCCTCTACAGTTTCTTCCGGTGTATGCAGTGGGCTGGGTGTTGCTCCTTCTGTTATAGGAAAAGTATATGGTATTGCAAAAGCATACTGTACGCGTGTTGGGAGTGGTCCATTCCCAACGGAATTACACGATGATATCGGCCAGAAGATGCGTGACCAGGGTCATGAATATGGCTCTACAACCGGGCGCCCCCGTCGTTGTGGATGGCTCGATTTGCCCTTGCTGAAATATGCAGTAATGCTTAATGGGGTTACTGATCTTATCGTTACAAAAGCCGATGTACTTGGTGGCTTTGAAACTATAAACGTATGTGAGAGCTACAATTACCTGGGTTGCATCTCGGATGAAGTGCCTTTCGACCTTTGTGATGAACAGGTAAAGCCTGAATATACACCATTGAACGGCTGGAGCGAAGGCCTGGAAAAAATAACTTCTTTCAATGATGTATGCGAATCGTTAAAAGCATATATAAAGTATATTGAGAAATCTGTAGGTGTTCCGGTTAAAATTGTTTCCGTGGGCCCTGACAGGGAGCAGACCATGATAAGGTAGGTTATGTTTTCTTTGATATAAAAAAAAGGTGTAGTATTTCCAACTACACCTTTTTTTATATTGTAAAAGCGATTTTACAGTTTACGCTTGATTTCAATTTCCTCGAAACCTTCAATAATATCTCCTACTTTAATATCATTAAAGTTTTCAATATTCAGACCACATTCATATCCATTTTTCACTTCTCTGACATCGTCTTTAAAACGCTTAAGTGATCCAAGTTTTCCGGTATAAATAACGATTCCATCGCGGATCAGGCGTACGCGTGTATTCCTGTTGATTGTTCCATCGAGAACATAGCATCCTGCGATTGTTCCCACTTTGGAGATTTTAAATGTTTCTCTGACTTCAATATTACTGGTAATTTTTTCCTCTTTTGTAGGAGCAAGCATGCCCTGAATGGCATCTTTAAGTTCATTGATAGCATCGTAAATAACGGAATACAGACGAATATCGATCTGTTCATTTTCAGCAAGCTTTCTGGCAGATACTGAAGGGCGAACCTGGAAACCAACAATGATTGCATCAGAAGCTGTTGCCAGCAATACATCCGAATCCGTAATCTGACCTACCGATTTGTGGATAATTGACACCTGTACCTCTTCATTGGAAAGCTTAAGCAGAGAGTCAGCAAGAGCTTCCACGGATCCATCCACATCACCTTTCACGATGATATTGAGTTCTTTAAAGTTACCTACGGCAATTCTACGACCAATTTCATCAAGGGTAATATGTTTTTGCGTTCTGATACCCTGTTCGCGTTGTAACTGCTGACGTTTGGTAGCGATTTTTTTCGCTTTAGATTCATCAGCAAGTACGTTAAAACCGTCACCTGCCTGAGGGGCTCCTGAGAGGCCGAGCATCAGAACCGGTGTTGAGGGGCCGACCTCTTTCACTGCCTGATTTCTTTCATTATAAAGTGCTCTCACACGACCACAATTGGACCCTGCAAGAACCATATCTCCGACGTGAAGTGTTCCATCCTGAACAAGGAGTTTGGCAATATATCCCCGGCCTTTGTCGAGAGAAGATTCCAGAACCGTTCCTTTTGCACGCATCGAAGGGTGGCCCTTAAGTTCAAGCATTTCACTTTCCAGAAGTACCTTTTCCATCAGTTTATCGATGTTAACACCTTTTTTGGCTGATATTTCCTGACTTTGATATTTACCACCCCATTCTTCAACCAGGATATTCATATTTGCCAGACCTTCTTTGATAACATCAGGGTTGGCACCAGGTTTGTCGATTTTGTTAATGGCAAATACAATGGGTACTCCTGCTGCCTGGGCATGGTTTATGGCCTCGATAGTCTGGGGCATAACTTTATCGTCGGCAGCAATTACAATGATGGCAACATCAGTAACCTGAGCACCACGGGCACGCATTGCAGTAAAGGCTTCGTGACCCGGTGTATCAAGGAATGAGATTTTACGTCCATCTTCCATTTCTACCTCGTAAGCACCAATATGCTGTGTGATACCACCGGCTTCACCGGCAATAACATTGGCATGGCGGATATAATCGAGCAATGATGTTTTACCATGGTCGACGTGGCCCATAACGGTTACGATGGGATGACGGGTAGATTCCTGATGGGATCCTTCATCTTCTTCGATGTTTTCTTCTATTGCTTCCTGAACTTCAACACTGACAAATTCAAGCTTATAGCTGAATTCTTCAGCGATAAGGGTTAATGTTTCAGCATCCAGACGCTGGTTTATGGAGACAAAAAGGCCTAATGACATGCACGTGCCAATAACATTTGTTGGCGGTACATTCATCATTGTCGCAAGTTCACTGACAGTAACGAATTCCGTTACCTTAAGAACGTTCTTTTCTGCTTCCTTACGTTCCATGTCAGCCTTTTCAGTTTGATGGACCTTGGCTCTCTTGTCGCGACGGTGTTTTGAAGCTTTTGATTTACCTCTTGATTCAAGTTGCTTTAGTGTTTCACTAATTTGCTTCTGTACTTCTTCATCAGAGACTTCCTGTTTAGGAGCTTCTTTTTTCTTTTTACCACGTGTTTTGTTTGCATCTTTTTGGGAACGGGATGCATTTTGTTGCCGTTGTTGTTTTTGTTGATTCTGTTGATTCTGTTCGCCGGGTTTGTGGATACGTTTTCTTTTTTTACGTTTCTGTACCGGGTCTGCTGATGAAGCAACGGGTTTCTTTTTTTCCGGTTTTTTCTCCACCGGAAGCTCTATGGAACCAAGTATTTTAGGCCCGGAGAGTTTTTCAACTTTTGTTTCAAGGAAATTATCCGGTTTAGAGGTTTCCTTAGATTTAACAGGTTCTTTAACCGGCTTTTTTTCTACCGGTTGTTGTTTCTCAATTGGTTTTTTTGTCTCTCTTTG
This sequence comes from uncultured Bacteroidales bacterium, assembly GCA_964594665.1. Taxonomy (GTDB): domain Bacteria; phylum Bacteroidota; class Bacteroidia; order Bacteroidales; family BM520; genus BM520. The sequence goes on along the minus strand of CAZQNY010000056.1, from coordinate 9,545 downwards.
AGGGCGCTCAGCATATTTTTTTGCGGGGCTTTCTTTCCGAGGAGTATGTTTTTTATGTTCCTGCTGTTTTTGATTCTGGGCAGGGCTTTCTTTTTTCTTTCGGTCTTCCCTGTCTTTTTGTTTTTCTTCTTTGGATTTTCTCGGCGGCCTGGTTCTTTGGTTGATGTCTTCCAGGTTGATTTTTCCAATGATTTTTACTTTTCCCTCGTCATCTTTCGATTGCTGACTGTCTTCAGCTACTTCATGTTTTTTTGCAGGCTCAGGTAGTGTTTGTTTTTCCGCGGGATGGTCCTCTTTTTTATCTGCTTCAGGAAGGTCCTTTTTTTGCTGAATTTTTTCCTTAGGCGCTTCAGTTTTCTCTTTTTGAGGCATTGCTTCCGTTTCATTCTTTTCCGGAGCTGGAGTTGTTGATGCCTGCCTGGTTTTTTCTGCCTTCTCTGCCTGAATTTTTTCTTTTTCTGCGGGTTCTTCCTTTTCAGGGGTTTCTTTTTTTGGTTTTTCCGGAGTTTTGATTGCAGCAGGTTTTTCGGTTATATCTTCCTTTTCGACCGTTCTCGCAACTTTTTCTTCTACAACCTTTTTTTCCACAATCTTTTCAGGTGTACTGGTTTTTTCCTCTTTTTGAGGTTTTTCAACAGGTACAGCAGTATTTTTTATAAACAGTTCCTTAGCAGGCTCAGTTTTTCCTGAATCAGTTGATTCACTTAATGGAGTCTCATCGGGCTGTTCCTTGGGTTCTTGCTTTTTATCGCCACCTGACTGAAGTTTTTTATAGTCAATTTCAAGTTTGGCAGCCTGGTCCTTGAGACTTTTTTCAGACTGGTATTCACCTGCTACAACATTCACCATTTCCGGTGAAAGCTTATAGTTTGGGTTCTCTTCCACGTCCGCATACCCTTTTTTATGCAAGAATTCCACGATGGTATGCATACCTACGTTAAATTCTTTTGCAGCTTTTGCTAATCGTGTCGGTCTTTTCTTGTCTACCATAATTTGAAATAGGTTACTACCCCGGATCAAATTCAGTCTTTTTTTCATAAAAGTGTTTTTAAGGACGGCTGCTTATTCTTCCGGGTTTAAAACAGCCGGTATATATTGAGTTCACATTATTCAAATTCCGCTTTCAGGATTTTCACAACCTCCTGAATGGTTTCTTCTTCCAGGTCGGTTCTGTGCACCAACTCCTTCACAGGTATTTCAAGGACGCTTTTAGCGGTATCACAACCAATATTTTTAAGGGTTGCAATAATCCATTGATCAATTTCGTCGGTAAATTCACCGAGATCAACATCCTCGTTATCACCCTCTGCGTCGCGGTAAACATCAATTTCGTAGCCTGTAAGTTTTCCTGCAAGCTTAATGTTAAAACCGCCTTTACCAATAGCCAGAGATACCTGGTCGGGTTTCATGTAAACATCGGCACGTTTTTCATCTTCGTTGATCTGAATGGATGAGATCTTTGCCGGGCTTAACGCACGTTGTATAAAGAGCTGTGGGTTGGATGTAAAGTTGATGACATCAATATTTTCGTTTTTCAACTCTCTTACAATTCCGTGAATACGGCTTCCTTTCATCCCAACGCAGGCTCCTACGGGGTCAATACGATCATCGTACGATTCCACAGCAATTTTTGCTCTTTCACCGGGAACGCGAACAATTTTTTTAATGGTAATCAATCCGTCGTAAACCTCAGGTACTTCAGCTTCAAACATTCTTTCAAGGAACACCGGGCTTGTTCTGGACAAAATAATTACCGGGTTACCGTTACGAAGATCCACCTTAGATACTACCGCGCGTATCGTATCACCTTTATGGTAGAAGTCTGAAGGGATTTGCTCAGACTTGGGCAGTGATAATTCAATACCTTCGTCATCGAGTACAAGAAGTTCTTTTCTCCAGATTTGATATACTTCACCCGTAATGATTTCTCCAATTTTATCGCGATATTTTTTGAAGACATTATCTTTTTCAAATTCCTGGATTTTAGCGATCAGGTTTTGGCGTATCGCAAGGATATCGCGTCGTCCAAAGGCTGCCATTCCGATAGGTTCATATACCTCTTCACCAACTTCAAAATCAGGCTCAAGCTTAATGGCTTCTGAGTATTCGATCTCCAGGTTATCATCTTCCGACATGCCATCTTCAACGATTTCTCTTGTTCTCCAGATTTCAAAGTCTCCTTTATCGATGTTTACAACGACATCAATATTTTCGTCAGTGCCATATTTTTTAATAAGCATATGCCTGAAAACATCTTCCAGGATGCGCATCATCATCGCCCGGTCGATATTTTTAAATTCCTTAAACTCCGAAAAGGTTTCAACCAAATTGAAATTTTCCATCGTGCTTATTATTAATCATTAAAAGCGAATAAATTCTTTAACATATTCCAGATTATCAAACGACAGGGACTCATTTTCTCCATCTTTAAAGATAAGGGCTTTTTGCTTTGGCCCGCCTTTTTTAATCTGATAAGTAACCTGCAGGGTGTTGCCTGAAACAGCATCCAGCCTTGCATGGTATTCTTTGCCATCCGGTTTGCCGAGTAATATGTCACTGCCCACCATTTTGTTAAGCTGTCGCATATTTTTTACTGCATTATCAATACCGAATGTACTGACTTTAAGCTCATAATCTTCCTTGTCGCGATCATAGTTCGTTTCCATAAAACGGGTTACCTCAGCACAATCATCAATTGTAACACGTTGATCACCATCCAGGGTAACATTGATCTGATTATCCCCGCCGATGGTAAGGTCTACAATGAATATAGACCGCTCATCCAGAAAGGATTCCAATGTTGATATGATGTTTTCTTTCGTTAACATAAACTTTAAAGTCTAACAAAAGAGGGGACTCCAGTCCCCTCAACTTCTTTATCTGTACGCCACAGGTTTTTGTCCCTGCGGCTCAAATTCCCGTCAAAAGCGCTGCAAAATTATGATTTTTTCTTTACAAAACAAAATAAATGGCATTATTCAACCTTCCAGGTGTATTGTTAACTATTTTATAATCAAAGATTTTTTTTTGATGAGGCTCTGATATTGAGTGTGGGCTCCAATTGTAACTCCTGGAACGGAATGACCTCTGAATTGTTAATCTGTGTGAAAAGAAGATCGACGGCTTTTTGTCCAATCCCCTCAACAGGCTGCATAACACTTGTAACCGGAACCGGCAAAAGCCTGAATAAATCTATTTCATCGTATGAAGCAAAAGCAATGTCTTCGGGGATTTTTATCCCTTTTTGTTTGCAATAGTCCAGAAAGGCAATCGATAAACTATTGTTAAGACAAAAAACAGCATCGGGTTTGCCTTTTTGCAACAACCGCTCCATCTCCTTAAAAACATATGAGTATCTGTCGTTAAACGGTACATCAACAAGGTTTGAATCCTTAAACTCCAATGAAAATTCTTCGTAGGCTTTTTTGATGCCTTTTTTTCTGTCGTGCAGCGAACTTAAATGCAGGGGATGATGTGATAAAACTACAATATCCCTGTATCCCTGATCAAGCAGATGTGCTGTCAGATCCTTTGCTCCCGAAAAATTATCAGTACATACATAATGTGTTTGAATATCTGAAAGGTATCGATCGACCAGAACAAAAGGAATTTCGGTGGAAATAGAACTGGTAAAATCATCGCCTCCCGGGCTGGAGGTACTGATTATCATTCCGTCGACCTGCTTGTATTCCAGCATTTGTATCAGGTTGCGTTCTTTTTCAAGGTCTTCATCGGAGCTGCATACTATAAGATTGTAATTGTATACATTCAGTGCATCTTCAACAGCACGGATAATTTTAGCGTAAAAGGGGTTTGATATATCCGATACTATCAGCCCGACAGTATGTGTTTTCCCGAGCCTCAGGCCACGGGCAAGCATATTGGGGCGGTAGTTAAGTTCTTTTGCCTTTGCCAGCACTTTCTCGCGGGTATCTTTGCTGATGCCGTTTTCTTCCCCACGACCGTTAAGAACCATTGATACCAGTGTTTTGGAAACATTTAGGCTTGCAGCAATGTCTGCCAGGCTGGTTTTCTTTTTCATTATGTGCTGTTTAAAAGCACAAAAGTAATGAAAATACCAAGGTTTGGGCCAATTATTCTGATTGAAGTATGATATGGCTAATTCGATTTAGGAACTCAAACCCTTTTTAATTGCAGGGAAGGATCTTCGTAGCAGGAATAAATCGAAATGATGTAAAAAAAAGTCGTATATTACAAAGTTATTTAAAGCTTAACCATAGAATCCTTCTTCGGCATGTCTGAAGGCATCATACAACACTAATACCTTAAAACTCATGAAACAACTATCACGTTTTTTTATTCTATGTATTCTGCTCATACCCTTTTGGGGAATGGGGCAGCAGGCTGTGGATCTTTCAAAATATGAAGGCGTCGTAACAGCCAACGATCTTCAGGTAACCCGTCAGATACATCCTCTGGCACGGCGTGCCATGGCTGCAAATGAAAAGCCGGGTGTATTTAAAAATGTTACCTATCAACTGGCCGGTAATGTGCGGGTGCTGACCGAACAACAAACAGCGCAGATACGGCTCAAGGATGACGGCGTTTTGGATAGAAATGCGCTTACTTCCTTTGATCCGGACCCTTCCACAATCTATGTGGATCGTACCGGTGGATTTGCCTTTCAGGCTCTGGCCGTGGATGATGAAGACATGATGATCCTGAAACCGGGTCTTTCTTCTATCTTCAAGGAGTTTAATCTGCCAACACAAGAGGTGGCATTAACACTCGCCAATACCACAGAATCCAATAATGAAGTAACCACAACATCGGAGAAAAAGGCCGATAACTACTTTATTGATTTTGAGTTTAAAAATTACAAAATTGTTCTTGACAGCTCCGGGAAATCGGGTGCTTTTGTTACTCTTAACGGAAGTATTAAGCTTACCAATCCCATTGTAGAGGCCAGCTATACAAAAAATAATGGTTATAATCTCACTTTTAAGGCAAAGCAGACGCTGGATTTGACAGCCGATGCTACCATTCAGCTTAAAAAAGAGGTAAAGGTTCCCATATGGGGCTCCTCTGCTGATATTCCTGACCTCGGTAAGTGTGAGATAGGCCTCTTTGCTGTAGTCTCTATGGAAGGTCTTGTAACACTTCATGCTGAAATTCAGCAAGGACTGGCACTTCAGCTGGGCGTAAAAGGAGGAACCTTCTATTATGTGCCTACCAGTTTTAAAAATAACTCGGGTTATGATTTTACCTATTATATGGATGCGGAATTGCGACTCAGTGCGAAAATGTTTACCGGATTCCTGTGTACCGCCGGAATGAAGGTCTTTGGTATGAATCTTATTAATGTAAAGATTTCTACCGGAATAGAGGCCACAGGGAAAATTGAAGATAACCTGATCACGGCGGATGCCGGAATACGTGCCAATGCACAGTGGAAGATGCTGGGTGAGAAGAAGACGCTTTTTGACTGGTATTGTTCCATCATAAAATTTGATAAACCTAATTATGCCGGTTATAAAATGATGATCCATGAGGCCTGTGCCTATGGTGATTATGTTGCCGGGCAGGTGTGGCGCGCGCAGGGTCATGATACTTTACCCTACCAGGGCGCTGTAAAAGTGCTGGTGAAAAAAGCAAAAGGCGGTGCGCCGGTGTTGTATAATGCCTCATCCAATGACGAAGGCCTGTTTGTCGTAACAACTGTACCAATGGAAAAAGGCGATCAGGTTGCTCTCCAGATGCCGGGAGTGCAGAATGTAAGCCCGTATATGGATGTTACGATTCCATTTAAAGAAATCAGGCTGTACCATGCTGATTATTATGCCGGCGTAGCTGAAGGGTCTGTGGCAGCAAGAAAAAGCGAATGGTACCAAATGGCTGTTGATTCAAAAACAGAAGCTAATCCCAATGCTGAAAGAGTAGCTCTAAATCCCGGTGTAGTGAGCAGGACAGGGGTTGACAAGGCAATGGTCAGACCACAAAGTAAAGGCATTGAGAACCTGGAGAAACTGCTGGCAAACCTGGTGCAATATTCCGGACCAGTTTCATTTGAAACCATGGCGGTGAATACTTTGCAACCAATGAATCAACCCAAAACAGGCACCCGGACAGGACGCAAACCGGGACATTCTGCCACGTCTGGTAAAGCAAGTATAAATCACGGTATGATAAAACCTGTTGCCGGGAATTTTGCTGTGAAGAACCTTGATTTTTCTCCGGAGCAAAAAGTGAGGGCAACGGTGAATATTGATGGGTTTATACTGCATTCGGAGTGGGTAGAGACTGAAGGTCTGGTGTTTTCTGCTATAGAGATGGAGAATGTTCAGTCGTCGGGTAGCATCGGTGGATCATCACTCTCTGCCGATAAGAGCTTCGTGATGGTGACACCGCTGCGTGGTGAGTCATCTCCAACAGGTTATGTCAGGATATTGAAAGGGATGAACTATTCTGAGTCACTGCCATCGAATGAAACGACAACCTTGCAGGAATTTCCGACCGCCGGAAATGCAGTGTTGTGGTTTGATGAGACTGTTGCCTTGAAGTCACTGCCCGGGAAACAGGGCGTGGCAATAGGGGAGACGGCGCCGTGGAGCGTATCCTGGTCGCTGGGGCCTGTCAGCCCGGATAAATTTGCCTGTAACAGACCGTTTGAAATGGTATCCTATACCTACAAAAATGTAGATGTCGGGTATAGTTATATTATGGATGAATGTACCGGCCCCACGGCACAGGATATAAAAAGTACCATCGAAGGGCTGCATAATATGAAGATGCAGCAGAAGTTACAGAGCCTGGATACCAAGAAGCTGGATGGGCGTATGGTGGTTCCAAAGGTTCAGGGGCGGTTTCATTGATGATGTTTAACCGCGGCGGTGCGGAACCAGGTAGAGACAATTCATGAATTGTCTCTACGGTTACCAATATCGTGTTTTTATTCATTGTCCTTGCGTCGCCATGCCACCACCGCTACCCCGGCACCGGCAATTACCAGCGCCAGTGAGGAGAGTGGTGTGCTGACGGGAGTGTTGCCGCCTGTTGGAGCACCACCGCCACCGGGAGGAGGTGGATCCTGCGCCATGGTACTGATACTAAACACTAACATCGCGAATAATGGTATGATATATTTGATCTTTTTCATTTTTGTCTCCTTCCTTATTGAATGTTGATTTTCCTTTTGATGACTTCCGAATTGCTGCGCAGCACCGCCACATAGATGCCTGATGGCAGGGTTGTGCTGATCACATGCTTTAGTGCGCCGTTGAGCGTGTGGGAGAGCACCTCTGCGCCGGCAGTGTTATACACACTCAGCAACACCTCTTCATTGCTTTCGAGGTTGGCAATGGTGATCTTCTTTTGATATGCGTAGATGTTTGCAACATTGGTTTGCATATTCTCGATGCCAACCGTTCCGAAATGCAGAATAAAGCGGTCTTTGTTGTCGTCGGTGAGATAAGCGAAGGAGTATGCTCCTGCTGTGAGGTCATTGAAGGTACCTGTTTTTGTATCTTCGAGGATGGCTTTTGGTATGAGCTGTTTTTCAGCAAGCATAATGGAGAACTCGCCGGAGGTCATACAGCTGAAGCCGAGGTTAATGCTTTCGCAAGTTGGACGACGGTCGATGGAGTAACGTTTATCGTTGCTGATGCTGAAGAGCTGTGGCACGTCATCGACGTTGGTGAGCATCTTGTAGGCATCGTATTTAAGGTCAAAGTTTTCTGTTGCATCTTCGGTGAAGAGGAAGTGGAAGTGATCCTGGCGTGATTCGTTAAAAGCGATAAGTTCCAGTTTGGGATCGCTTTCTTTTGACTCTTTTTTGTAATATACGTCGGTGTTACTGTGTGTTCTTACTTCGTTATCGATGGTAAACATCACATCAGAGGCACTGTTAATCCAGAAGCCTTGCATTGCAGGGAGAATCGGGTTACCTGAACCAACGCCATTGTTCCAGTTCACATAGTTTCCGGCGGTTGGTTCCCAATAGTAGATAGCTCCGTAAGTATCGTCCATCAAATCCCAGTCAACGGGAGAAGGGTAGGGGTTGGCGAGGAGGTTCCATCCGGAGTGTGCTGAGGTTACAGGGATTGAAAGCTCACCGTTGTTTGGCGTACCGTTGAAGGTGTAGGTGGTGTGTTTTGCCACATCCCATAAAGAGTAACCCACGAGAGGATAGATGGGATCGTCAACATTGGTAACCTCCACCCATTCACCACCGGCGTAGTATTGAACATAATCGCCATAGAAAGGCTCTGCGGTGAGTGAGGTCATTGGTGAACCGATAAGGTGCCATTGGCTGTCGGTAATATACTTTTCAATGGTATAATTACCGATTACATCACTATTGGTTATTAAAGAAGCAGTTCCAGTGGCATCCGATTGCAGTAGCATGGTGCCGTTGTTGGTGAGGGTGCCTTCAGTGGTGAGGCACTTCCCGGGTTGCAGGGTAAGAACAGCGCCTGCCATGATGGTAAGATTATTTGTTTTTGCAGGAGCAGAAACGTAATTATTAATCGTAGGATTGTGTAGTGTTGCTGGGATAGTAACATTGGTATATTCATTGGGTGTTAAAGTGTTGGACCAGTTTGCTGTGTTATTCCAGTCATTATTTTCACTGCCATTCCAGGCAGCATCAATTATTGGAGGTATATAATACTCATAGGCACCGATATCCGGATTTTCATCTCTTAAGTTTCCTTCCAGGTCGGTGTCTGGTGTATAGTTTTCATCAATTCCTGCATCAATGCAAGGTGAGTTTTCCTGTATGTGGAGGTTTGCCGGGGGAGAAATGAATAGCGGGTCAGCATCAATATTTCCTGTACCTTCATTGCCTAAATCACTGTCCCAGTTACCATTATCATCGTAGCATTCATTAATGCAGTTGTAACTAATATCAATATTACTACCAAACATTTCATTATTGTCGTATGTAGCAGTATTGCCAGATATAATACAGTTGATTATTTCGCCTGTTGAGAAGAAGTTGTATATGGCACCACCATTACTATTTGAATGATTTCCGGTAAAAGAGCAATTGATCAGGGATACATAATTTTGAATATATGGGGATCCATTGTATCCACGGTTATAAATTGCACCACCAATAGAATTTGCTGAATTTGAGGTGAAGATACTGTTTTTACAGGTTAGTGCTTTTTTATAATAGTATATTGCTCCACCTCCACCTACACCTCCACCTCCATTGGCGGAATTATTTGTGAAAATACAGTTTGTGACATGCGTATGAACATTATATGAATATATGGCACCACCTTGTTTCGCTGAGATATTCCCTGAAAAGGTACATCCTTCAAAATATACAGTAGGGCCATTGATATAAACAGCACCACCACCATTGGTATTAACTGTGGCTTCATTATCGGTGAAGGTGCAATTATTTATATACACATTACCCGTCCAATAGCCTAAATAGATAGCGCCGCCACCCATATATGCTGCTTTGTTTTGACTGAATAAGCAATTGTTTAATGTTAGGTTGCAATTTTCCTCTACGTAAAGGGCTCCTCCATAAGACGATGAATTATTACCAATAAAATTGCAGTCATTAATAG
>CAZQNY010000055.1:0-19553 GCA_964594665.1 uncultured Bacteroidales bacterium | reverse complement strand
CACCCAATGGCGCCATCGACAAGCTCATGACGTACGATGAGTATATGCAGAGTGAGAAGATTAAAGAGCTGAGGGAGTCGATGTATTAATAGATTATCAGAAATCGTTTTCGTAATTTATTTCATTTGATTCAGGATATCTTCCTATCTTTGAACCTATGTCAATTGAACTATCATCTATGAAACGTTTTTTTCTTTCAATCTTATTGGCAATAGCACTGTTGTTCATTGCCTGCAATTCAACTGAAGTTAATAAAGAAACTCAAACCACCGCCAGTACCGACTCCCCCCAATGGGCACAGGAAGTAATATGGTATCAGATCTTTGTTGAACGATTTGACAATGGAGACCCGGACAACGACCCCACATCAGCAGATTTAACAGGCTCCTACCCCGGCTTTGTGCCCGAAAGCTGGAAAACAACACCCTGGACCGGTGACTGGTATTCGCCGGATCCATGGTTTAAAGAGCTGGAAGGGAAAACTGATATCGGAGGGTATCCCATGACCAGCTTTGGGTCAAAAATACAGCTTAGGCGTTACGGCGGTGACCTTCAGGGTGTTCTGGACCGCATCGAATACCTCGATTCGCTGGGAATCACTGCCGTGTATTTCAACCCCCTCAACGATGCTCCTTCTTTGCATAAATACGATGCCCGCAACTGGCGCCATATCGACAGAAACTTCGGCCCTGATCCTGAAGGCGACGTAGCAATGATGGCGCAGGAGATCCCGGACGATCCGTCCACATGGAAAATGACCGCTGCAGACAAAATGTTTGTGCAGGTTCTGGAAGCACTCCATGAAAAAGGCATCCGGGTAATCCTTGATTACTCCTGGAACCATACCGGAATGGACTGCTGGGCATTCAATGATGTTAAAAAGAATGGGGAAAATTCAAAATTTGCAGACTGGTACTGGATAGATGAGTTTGATAACCCGGAAACAGCGGAGGATGAGTTCGCTTATCGCGGATGGCTCGGCGTGGTGGATCTTCCAGAGATAAAAGAAACCGTTCGCCACACCCATAAAATCGAAGCCCTCGAAGGGGATATCTATTCCAATGAGGTGAAACAGCATATCTTCAATGTTACAAAACGCTGGATGGATCCCAACAACGACGGTGACCCTTCCGACGGTGTGGATGGTTTCCGCCTTGACGTGGCAGCAGAAGTACCTTTGGGTTTCTGGCGCGAGTATCGTAGTGTTGTCAGAAATATTAACCCTGAAGCCTATCTTATCGGAGAGGTCTGGTGGGAGGAATATCCCGACAAGCTGCTGGATCCGGCACCGTTTCTGGAAGGTGATATCTTTGATGCTGTAATGAATTACCGATGGTACCGCGAAGCAAGGCATCTTTTTGCCGCTGCACCCGACCAAAGTACTATAACTCAGTTCACAGACAGTCTGGAACGCTTCGCCTCTAATCTGCGAAAGCAAAACAATTATGCCATGATGAATGTTGTTGCCAGCCACGATGCACCAAGGGTCAGTACTTCACTGTTTAATAAAAACAAGTATAAATTTCAGACAAAACCCGACGATAATCCCGCATATAAAATCCATAAGCCTGACCAGCAAACCTATAACACGCTAAAAATGCTCCTGGTACATCAGTTTACCTGGTTTGGAGCACCACACATCTGGAACGGCGATGAAATGGGCATGTGGGGTTCTGATGATCCGGATACCAGAAAACCCCTGTTGTGGTATGATAAAGTATTCGATGACGAAACAATCCATCCCAATGGACTGGAACGACCTGTCAGCAAGCAAAATTTCGACCATCAGTTATTTGATTATTATCAAAAGCTCATTGCGCTGAGAAAAGCAAACCCTGTTCTGGCGAATGGTGATTATGAATTTCTTATTAAAGACGATAATAATATGCTTTTGGCGTACAGCCGATACGATGAGAAAGATGAGGTTATTACACTCTTTAACCTCAACGAGGAGCCGCAGGCATTTGACCTGCCTGTAAAGTTTCAAAAACAATATACAGATTTACTGAATAACTATGGTCTGGTAGTAAAAGATGGTCGCATTACAATGACACTTCCCGGGCGCAGTGCAGCAATTGTAAAATAGATACAACATAGTTCAAATGGCCTCAAAAGGGATTCTTTTTTATGGGTACACAGAAAAGGTCCCTAATCTTTTAGTGTAACAAAAACGCAGCATATTTGTCTTGAGGATGTAAAAATCATACAGATGAAAGCCAGATATTTTTGTATTACACTTGTAATCACCATAATCTTTTACGGTACTTCCTGTCAACACAAATCAGCCGCAGATCATACCGGAAATACCATTATTTCCCAATTGATGCCTGAGGCTTATACTGAGGATAAAGTTCCACGGTATGAAATAACCGGGCGTATGAAACACTGGGATGTTCCGGCAGTTTCATTTATTGTTATCGATAACATGGAGATTGTTTATTCCGGTGCTTTTGGTGTAAGAAAAAAAGGAGATACAATCCCCATTAACGAAGCCACACTTTTCCAGGCAGCTTCTGTGAGCAAACCGGTTACCGCCACAGGAGCCATGACCTTAATTGAAAAGGGCTTGTTGGATTTAGAATCAGACATAAACAGATACACCGGCAAATGGCAACTATCCTATGATCATTTTGATGGACCGGTAACAATGCATCACCTACTCTCGCACTCTGGTGGACTTAACGTTGGAGGGTTTACCGGGTATTGGTCGGAAGAAAACCTCCCCTCGCTCAAGAACATTCTTAATGGTGATGGTTTGTCCAACTCTCCTGCTGTAAAACTTGTACATAAACCCGGAGAGAAGTTTATGTATTCCGGTGGAGGATATCAGGTCATCCAGCACATTATGCAAAACACTTCTGAAGCTCCTTTTTCTGAAATCATGAAAGAGAAAGTCTTTGATCAGGCAGGTATGAAAAACAGCTTTTATGCGCCCCTGGACTCTGCAAAAAAGCTGAACGCCGTTTATGGTCATACTGAAAACGGACCGATACCGGAATATGGACCCATTCATATGGAATCTGCCGCCGGTGGATTATGGACTACGCCAACAGATCTTGGATTAATGCTGATTGATATGATGAAAGCCTATAAAGGCATGGATGCGGAGATTCTGAGTACAGAAAGTATCCATCAAATGATGACCCCGGGTTTTTGGAACTTTGGCTATGGGTACCGGGTGCAGGGCGAAGGGAAGGATCTGCGATTCAGCCACGGTGGGGCCACAACAGGATGGCACAGTAATTTTATTGCTTTTCCGGAACGCGGCCAGGCTGTGGTAGTAATGACAAACGGTACAAATGGCTGGGTACTCTGGCCCGAGATAGAACGTGCTGTGGCAAAATACCTGGATTGGCCAATTCTTAAACCACGGAAAATAACTCCATATAAAACTTCAGAAAAACAAAGATTAGACTATTCAGGCAACTATTCGATGCATGGCATTGATGCAACAATATCCGAAAACAATAATCGATTTACCTTTACAGGTGCCGGTTTGGAATGGCAATTTGTACCTGTAGCCCCTGATACATTGGAATTACTGGATCTGGAAGGCCAGATCATCTACCAAAGAGACACTACGAATAAAATCACCGGAATCCGGTTGTGGGTTGGAGAACCGGAATGGTCGCCCTACAGGGCATGGAATTTTAGCAAGAAATAACAACAATAAAATAACTGCATTTGTAATTTAATTTATTATCTTTACGGTATTGGATACTTTTATATTATCTTCTTACACAAAAACAATTTATAAATGCAATTAAATATAGCATATATCGCACTTATTATTTTAATTATACCTACACTTGTATTTGGTGGTCGAATAGAAAAAGAGCCCATTACACTCCATCAGCCTGACAACACCGTAATTCAATGCTATATCTCAGGGGATGAATTTTATCACAGAGTCTTTGATAAAGATAATTTCACCATTGTTCATGATAAAAATGGATGGTATTGCTATGCGATTAAAAAAAACGGTAAAATAATCTCATCCGGACATAAAGCAGGTAAAGCCAATCCCTTTGATTTAAACCTCACGCCGGAGTTAAGAATAACCGAAGAAGAATACCTTTCCAGAAGACCGGCTGAGACAAGAGGTAGTTTTAGCGGTCCTTATTCCGGCGTAATGACAAATATCGCCATCTTCGTCCGCTTCAATGATGACCAGGAATTCAGCACTTCAAGGGAGTTTTATGATAACTTTTTTAATGCAGAGGATCAGCCATCATTAATGACATACTACACTGAAGTGTCATATAACAATCTAACAATAGGTACGGATTTATTTCCTGTTTGCAATTCCGGGGATATTAACGTTTCATATCAGGACACGAATAATCGCAGTTACTATCTTTCCTATAATGAAGCTACAAACCCTGACGGATATAAGAATAATGCACAAAAAAGACAAAGGGAAGAAGCATTAATCAAGCATGCTATATACAGTGTTAAGGAACAAATCGAGACAGAGTTAACCAGTGAAGAAATCGATATCAACAATGATGGATATATCGACAATGTTCATTTTATCACCAAGGGTGGATTTGACAGCTGGTCGGAAATATTATGGGCACATCAGAGTGTTACAGATTGTGATACAATACTTATTCACGGCAAGGAAATAAAAAATTACACCCTGATACCGGAAATGCAGCAATCTGTAAGACTTTCCTGCCATGAGGTTTTCCATAGTCTGGGAGCACCGGATCTGTATCACTACTCTTATGATGGATTCACCCCGGTTGGCCCATGGGATATTATGGATGTTGGCACAGGTCATATGTTGGCGTACATGAAATGGAAATACTCCTGCGGCACCTGGATTGAAAATATTCCAATCATAACAATTGCTTCAGATATCGAGATACACTCTCTTTTAAATTCTGATAATCAAGCAATTGCAATACCATCGCCTTATGGGGAAAATCAACTCTTTATTTTGGAGTACCGAAAAAAAGAAGGGCTGTTTGAAGAGAATTTACCTCAGGAAGGTCTTATTATTTATCGTGTGGACACAACGAAATTTGGTAATGCCAGTGGCTCTCATGACGAAATATATATCTTTAGGGATAACGGAACACCTATAATTAATGGTAATATATATTCTGCTACATTTTCTCAAACACTAAACAAAACATCTTTTAACACAGAAACAAATCCTTATCCTTTCGTTAAAAACGGTTGTCCAATAAATCTTTTTGTTAATGACATAGGCATTCCCGGTGAAACTATTTCGGCACATATTGTCCCTGAAAGTTCAAGAAATATCACTGAGTTTAGTGGTCAGCAACAGGGCAAAGAAGTGATTCTGCAATGGAATACCGAGGTACTGGGTGATAGTGTTTTAATTCTTCATAATTCATCACCCGAATTCATAGAACCTGACTGCCACGACACCTTCATGCCCGGCGATATTTTAGCCAATGGAGAATATGTTCTATATATCGGAAATCGTAATACTGATATCTATACGAATCCTGTTGAAGGCATCACAAATTTCTTTAAAGCATTTACCATCTCAAACGGAAATTATTCAGGGGATTCACTTATTGGTGTAGAAGTACAATGCAATTGTATCGATGAGTTTCCTTACACTGAAAGTTTTGAACCCCGGAATACAAAAAAACATTGTTGGAGTCAATCGGAATACGGATCGGGAGGTATCGACGAATGGGAAAATACTTCCAATCCGGGATTTGGAATACAACCTTTCCATGGTGAATATGCCATTACAACCCCCACTACTTTTATCTATAATACAATGATTTTTAAAACTCCGGAGATAGCTTTTGACACTTCTAAAGTCTACTTACTATCCTATGCCCACTACGCCTTAAACAATTTCTCTTCCGAGGATAACTTGAATATCCTTGTAAGCTATGACCAAAATGATGATTGGGAAGTAATAGAAACACATAATGAAATATGTTCCAGATGGGAATGGGACAGCATCGCATTCAAAGGTCTATCGAATGAAAGCAAAATAGGATTTCAAGCAAAATCGGAAATTATGAATCTTAACATTCTTGACTATATTGAAATCAAGGAATATAATACCGACTTCCATGCTGACACTACCTGGGGATCTGCACCATTGGAGGTGAAATTCTATAATCAAAATCCTGCCTACACCAATTGTACCTGGGATTTTGGTGATGGAACCTACAGCTCCGATATTCATCCATATCACACCTATACTCAACAGGGAGTATATTCGGTATCACTAACAACAACCTTTGATACGATTCCGGACACAGAAACAAAATTAAATTACATTGTTGTAGGATATACCGGCCTCACAGGATACGATAAGGAAAAAATAGATATTCATCCTAACCCGGCAACGAATTATATTTACTTCAATAGCACAGAAGCAATAATTAAAAAATATGAAATTCGAAATACGCTGGGACAATGCCTCAGGAGAGGAGAAATCAACACTTCATCAGGAAAAATTATGGTTGATGAAATCGATGAAGGAATATACTTTATCTCATTTTACCTCAATGATAAGACTATTACAAAAAAAATGATAATCATTTAAGAATCAAGAAGCTACATTATCCTTTCCGCAGTGTGGAATCTCTGGCCACAAGGCGTGTCTTCATAACAATATTCTTATTTGAAATATCCACTCCATCATTGATATTTGATAAAATCAGTCGTATGCTTTTCTTCCCAATTCTGACCCCGGGTTGATGTATAGAAGATAATGCCGGAGAAGTAACCTCAGCAAGGTCAGAATCACTAAATCCCAGAATTCCAATATCTTCAGGAACTTTATATCCAAGCTTCTGCACAGCCTTAAGGGCACCAACAGCTACAATATCATTTATACAAAAAATAGCATCCGGTTTATTCTCCCTGGTCATAAGGTTTGTAACAAGCCTCTCCCCTTCTTTTATTGAAAATTTATGGCATGTAATAACCCATTCAGATCTATACTCCTGCCCTGACTCCAGCAAAGTCTCCCGATATGCATCATGCCTGGCATTGGCAAGTGAGGATGAGGGTAATCCACGAAGATGAGCAATCTTTTTGTAGCCCTGCTCAATCAAATGGGTAATTCCTTCTTTGGTGCCAATGTGGTCATTGGAGAGCATGGTAGGTACTTTTAATTTTTCAAATTCGATGAGACGATCCATAACCAGAAACGGTATTTCCGGGTTTATGAGTTTCTCCAGTTCATCCTTATGCAGATTCAGTTTTCTACTTGGGAGAATAAGAATCCCATCGACATTTAGTTCATAAAACTCTCGAATATATTCAAGCTCCTTTTCCGGTTTATAGCTACTCTCAGCAATAAGCAGTTTATAACCGGAATCAGCAGCAGCCTGCAACATTCCAGTAATAACCTGTGTTACATAATAGTGTGCTAACCGCGGAAAGATAACACCCAGACGGTGTGACCGCTGGTATTTTAGTGAAAGCGCTGTAGTATTGGGTTTATAATCATACAGACGTGCTACTTCCCGCACTCGTTCTTTCATTTTATCACTTATCTCAGGATGGTCATGAAGAGCACGGGAAACAGTAGCTATCGTCGTATTTAATGCTTTTGCAAGGTCTTTCAGTGTTGCACGTTTCATACACCTAACTATTGATTACCTGAATTTTAAAGGCAAATATAACATTTTTTAA
The DNA here is from genome assembly GCA_964594665.1 of uncultured Bacteroidales bacterium. Lineage (GTDB taxonomy): Bacteria > Bacteroidota > Bacteroidia > Bacteroidales > BM520 > BM520. Next base: position 11,906 of record CAZQNY010000055.1, on the reverse strand, counting down.
CATAGTTATCAACCGTAAACGTTTACGTAAATGAGGAGATATTGCATATTAATTTTTTATCAATTTTCTTTGTCTCATCACATTCACAAAAACTACTAAACGACATGAAAAAGAGGGGACTTTTACTACTACTCGTCATTGCCTTCAGCGCAATAGGACTTAATGCACAAACACTCATTACAGGAACGGTAAAAGATGTAAACGGAATAACAATCCCGTCAGCAACGGTGGTTGTTAAAGGAACGACATCCGGAGCCATCACAGACATGAATGGTCTTTTTGAGCTATCCGTACCTGAACTCCCGGTAACTATACAGATTAGCTTTGTTGGTTATACTACAGAAGAGGTTGTTGTAAAATCTACGCAGCCACAAAACATTGTATTAACAGAGGGCGTAGGACTGAAAGAAGTTCTTATCACGGGTACTATGTCGATTCGCTCGGAAGAACAGGCTGCGATGTCCATGACTTCCATGAAATCGGAGCAGATTCAGTCGAAAGCAGCCAGCGGACAGGCAGATATACTCCGTTCTGTGCCAGGTATCACCGCTGAAGGTGGTGGTGGTGAAGTTGCAGCCAACATCTTTGTTCGTGGTCTTCCTTCCGGCGGACAATACGTTTTTAATCCACTGGAGTATGACGGAATGCCCGTTATCAGTACTTTCGGGCTCAACTCATCAGCGCATGATGTCTATATCCGTAATGACTTTGGTTTGAAAACGCTTGATTTTCCACGCGGTGGTGCAGCCATATTATATGGTGCCGGATCTGTGGCCGGTCTTATTAACTACATCTCTAAAACCGGTACCGAAGTACCTGAAAATGTAGTCCAGATTGAAATGGCTGACAAAGGCCGTGTAAAAGCAGATTTCTTTACGGGCGGTAAGCTTGGAGGCAAAGATTCTAAGACCTATTATGCATTAAGCGGTTTCTATCGTTATGATGAAGGACCTATCTACACAGGGCTTCCAACACAGGGCTTCCAACTCAGGGGAAATATCCGCCAGAACTTCGATAAAGGGTCTCTTACGGTTTACGGACAGCTGATTGACGACCGTGTACAATTTTATTTGCCTTTGCCACTTGATGGTGAAAGCAGAGAATTCGCTACCGGTAATGATGGCAATCCTGTAAATACTATTCAGACTTCACATGCTTCGAATATCTCCTATCAGACTCCTGATGGCGTTTACCGAACTCCAATAGAGGATGGCGTATATACAAAAGGCGGATATTTCATGGCCAACTACAAGCATGAGTTTGATAATGATATTAAACTAAACAGTAAACTGCGCTACGCACGCTACCAGCACCAGTTTAACCTGTTTCTTACAGGCACAGGCAACCCGCAGACAATTAATGATTTTGTCGCAGACGTAGATCCGGGGGCTGAAAATATTATGGTTACAAATACAGGTACAAACAATGTTGTTTCCAACACCGACAAGGTGCTGGTGAATACACTTCTTGACCGTAACCGCCCAATGACTGACCTGGCAGGAGAGCTTAACCTTACAAAAGTTCTTGAAACCGGTGATATTCAGCATAACATTACGCTTGGCTCATTTGTATCACGTACCGAAGCGCTTGATCAGAACATTCAATCTCGTTATGTAAGTGAATTCAATGCCGCACCGGAGCTGGTTGATATATCCTACACTTCCGGTGGTAACGAATATATCCTAAGCCAGAATGGTATCTTCAACCCAGGTGCTGCCTATTCAAACAACTTTATCACTGCAAACAAAGGAGCGATATATCTTACCGATGAAATGAAAATCAACAACCGACTTCGTATTGACGTTGGTGTTCGTGTAGAAACGATTCAGGCCTATGTTTCAAGAGAAGGTTCAGAGGAATACACCATGAATGAAGACCCATCTCTATCAAGCGATCTCCAAACTGTTAATTGGGGAAATAACGCTTATTTAACAGGCATGGGGCAGGATACAGACTGGGCAGGTGTTATTGCGGCCAACTACGAAGTGAATGACAATCTTAACCTTTATGGTAACATAACAAAAGGGTATTTTTTCCCACAACCTCGTGGTATAAAGATTTCAGGCGACGGAACAGTTGGTTCCTATGAAACGGAGCAGATCTACCAGGGTGAACTTGGTGTTAAATATGGCACAAAAAAACTTAAAACTACTATTGCAGGATATTATGTTGATCTTAATGATCGTCGTGATGTAAACTTTATTGATAATCCTGAAAATCCGGGAACAATCATCGAGGTGGTTTCCACAAAAAGCACACGTACTTTTGGCGTTGAAGCTACATGGGATTACGAATTCATCCAGTACTTACACTTCAATGGTAGTTTAACCTACCAGAATCACGCTTATGATGAGCATGACAATGCTGATTTCATTGGCAATAAGCTTGCACGTCAGCCTGATTTCATGTCATCACTGGCTCTGGAGTATAACAACGGTATTGTAGATGGTGCTTTCTCCATGAACTACATGGGTGATAAGTTTACTGATGATAATAACAATGTAACGCTGGATGCATTTAGTCTTTTCCGAGCGGATATTGGATACACCACTGAAATCAGCAAAAAGAAAGGTGAAAAAATTCGTTTTGGCCTCTCTGCATACAACCTTACAGACGTTAGAGGTATCACCGAGGGTAACCCACGTGATGTTGCCCAAAGTAATGTAGGAACATACTTCGTTGGACGGCCTGTTCTTCCTCGTCGTATTTTCTTCCGCATGACATTCCATTTTTAGTAGATAAGTATAGTTCGTGAGTTAACCAGCCGGATCCTTTTCCGGTTGGTTTTTAAGAAAATTAACTAAAGCGATATCAATGAATTGGCTGGACTACATAATCGTTTTTCTCTACTTTGCAGGTTTCCTTGGCATGGGTTACTTTTTCAAGGAGAACAAGAACTCAACTGATTATTTTCTGGGCGGCAAGCAACTGGGTTGGTTTCCTTTAAGCCTGTCAACAATGGCTACTCAGCTTTCTGCCATTAGTTTTGTCTCGGCGCCTGCCTTTGTGGCTCTGAAAATGGGTGGAGGAATGAAGTGGCTCTCCTTTGAGTTCTCGGTGCCTTTGGCCATGCTCTTTTTAATGATTGTGTTGGTACCGCCACTTTTCCGATCAGGAATTGTTAGTGTATATGAATATGTTGAGCGTCGTTACGATGCTACCACAAGGATGATTTTAAGTGTGGTTTTTCAAATCAGCCGTGCCTTAAGTACTGGTGTTATGGTATATACCATCGCCATTATTTTGCAGGCAGTGCTGGATGTTCCTTTCATATACACCATTCCGATCATTAGTATCGTCACCATAGTATATTCATGGCAGGGGGGTATGAAAGCCGTGGTATGGGGCGATGCCATACAGATGATAATCTTGTTCCTGGGACTGGTCATATGCCTGGTATTTGGCTATGTTTTAATGGTGCAGAACGGAGGAAGTATCTCCGCAGTTGATCCTGAGAGGCTTGTTGTAATACAAAACAACCTCGGACTTGGAGATGGAGGGGAATATGGGTTTTGGCCCATGATAATTGGTGGTTTCTTTTTATATGCCTCTTATTATGGCACTGATCAGACTCAGGCACAAAGATTATTATCAGCAAAAGATGAAAAAACAATCCGTACACTTCTGTTTGCCAATGGAATGCTTCGTCTTCCCGTAGTACTGGTATATTGTACTATGGGCCTTGTACTTGGCGGCCTCATCGTCGTGGCTCCGGATTTTCTTGGCGATATCATGGATGTTACACAAAAGTACTTCCCTGAGGAATATGCCAACGCCGGAATAAAACCCGACCTTATGGTGCCTGTATTTATTATAAAATATTTACCTCATGGTGTGATTGGCATTTTGATGGTGGGTATTCTTTCGGCTGCTATGTCCACACTGAGTTCATCTGTAAATTCGTTGTCTGCTGTTACGGTTGAGGACTTCTTTAATCGTGGTGGAAAACTCGAAGGAAAGAAGTACATGATGGCGTCCAAAGGAGCAGTAGTATTCTGGGGTGGCATTTGTATCGCATCGGCATTTCTTTTAGGAGGCAGCGAAAGCGCTGTTATTGAAATCATTAATGCCATTGGATCCGTATTCTACGGACCAGTTCTGGCCACCTTCATTCTTGCCATATTTTCAAAAAGAGTTAATAAACACGGGATAAAGTTTGGGATTATCCTCGCCGTACTTATGAACCTGATGTTCTCTGAGACTATGCAGGAAATTATTGGATTTAATCCCGGCTTCGACATCTTTTGGATATGGCTCAACTTCACAGGGTTTGCCTCTTGTGTCATCATTGCATACCTGGTAAGCTTCCTAATGCCCGACAAAAACAATAAGGCTCCGGAAACAAAATACAGAATCACACGGGAAGATATTCTCCAAAAGGAAACCTATATTCTCGTAGCATTCTTTATTGCCATTATTATCTTCAGCTACTTTGCACCGCAGATTTTTGGTTAACGAAGCGATACTGCATTCTGAAATAACAAACAATATATCATGAAGCAAAAGACAGCACATATTATATCGCATACGCATTGGGACAGGGAATGGTATCTGAATAGTAAATACACCAATGAATGGCTCATACCATTTTTTGACAATCTTTTTAAGATGTTTGAAAAAGAGCCTGAATATATCTTTGTTCTTGATGGGCAGATGGCTATGGTAGAGGACTATTTCGAAGAGCTCGACAAGCATAATTTCAATATTAATGACTATAAACGAAAGATTCGTAAATATGTAAAGGAGAACAGGTTATTCATTGGGCCGTATTATCTCCAGCCCGACTGGCAGCTTCTGTCCGAGGAATCACTTGTCCGGAATCTTCTATACGGCATGCAAACAGCGAAAGAGCTTGGTGGTGCCATGAGTGTTGGCTGGATGCTGGATAACTTTGGCCAGATTTCACAAACAGCACAAATCCATGATCAGTTTGGATTAAATGGCCTCTATGTCTGGCGTGGTGTAGAGATGGATCCTCATGATGTACAATCGGAATTCCTGTGGGAATCACCGGATGGCACAAAAATTACTTCTATGTATCTGCTCGACAGCTACCGGAATGTTATGCGTCTGGCTGAACATAATGATATTATGAAAGACCGTGTTTATGAAGAGGTTCATAAACTGGCTCCTTTCGCAACTACCAGTCATATCCTTCTGATGAACGGGTACGATCAGGAGATGATTCCTGATGACATACAGCCTTATATAGCTGAAGGAAAAATGGATACAGAGGAGTTCAGAATAATCCAAAGCAATCCGGTAAAGTATATTCATGACGTTATGAGTGAAGAGCCTGAGTTAAAAACACTCAGCGGCGCACTCTATTCCGGAAGGTTTATCTCGGTTTTCCCGGGGGTGATGTCTGCAAGAATGTACCTGAAACTACAAAATGACGAGCAACAAAAGGCACTGGAGAAGCGTGTTGAGCCTTTGTCTGCATTGGCATGGGCACTTGGTGGTGAATATGAAAAAACGCAAATCCGCGAGGCCTGGAAAACACTCCTGAAAAACCATCCTCACGACTCTATCTGCGGCGTTAGTATCGATGATGTGCATACGGATATGGAAAACCGTTCCAGAGTAGTACATCAGCTTACCCAATCATTAACAGAACAAAAACTCAAAGAGTTATGCAACCTCATTGACACTTCTACCAACCGAAAGGATGATGTGCACATTGTGTTTAATACATCAACAAAAAAACGCAATGAAAACATCACTTTTAAAGGAGTGAATTACTTTGTAAAAGATATCCCAGCCATGGGATACAAAGTGATTACAAAAACGGAGGAACCGGCACACCCCATTATCATTAAAGAAAATATAATTACAAATGATCGTATAGTCGTAGCTTTTAATGAAAACGGCTCATTCGATTTGTTACATAAAGCGACAGGAAAACAATATAAAAACTTAGGCATCCTTGAAGACCGGGCAGACACTGGTGATGAGTACAACTACTCCTATCCCGAAAAGGATAAAACCTTTACCAGTGAAAAGGTTAAAGCAAATTTCCGAATAGAGGAAGTTACGGCGTCGAAAGTTGTCGTACGAACAGAGTATGTACTGGAACTCCCTGAATCAGATGCAAATATGCATACTACAAGAAGTGAAAAACTTCGCAAACTACCGGTTGTTAACTACTATACTTTTGAAGCTGATTCGGATATTGTAAAGTGTAAAACATTGCTTCGCAACACGGTGAAAGATCACATCATGCGGGTACTGTTTAAAACAGGTATTGAAACCGATCACGCCTGGGCCGGGAGTCCGTTCGATGTAGTAAAAAGACCAACTTTTATTGAAGATTATGATGAATCAAGCATTCCGGAAGATGTAAAGAAAGTGATTATTGGTGCCCGGGAAGCAAGGCCAAATACGATTTTTCTTAACAGGGAATTTGTGGATCTTAACGACAGAGAAAAAGGATTGGCTATCCTTTCAAAAGGATTACCGGAATACCAGGTTATTGACAGCGATACCATCGCACTAACACTTTTCCGATCGGTAGGCTGGATTGCGAAAGAGATTAACTCCCGAATAGGAGATGCCGGACCGGAAATATTCACTCCCGACGCGCAATGTCTCAGGGAGATGCAATTTGAATATGCAGTCTTTCCTCATATCGGTGATGTTGACCAGTCTGGTGTATGTGAAAAGTCAGATCTTTTCAACAGTGAAGTGATTGGATGTACTACCGATAACCATACAGGGGTATTGCCACAATCAAAATCCTTCTTTGAAGTAACAGATAGTCTGAACACCATTAAAATTACGGCCATCAAAAGAAGCGAGGATGGAAATGCTATAGTTATCAGAGGGTATAACTCATCAGAGAAGACCAGTCAGGTAACAATCCAATCACTATTTACCATTAAAGAGGCATCAAGAACCAATTTGCAGGAAGAAGCCTGCAAGAATCTCGATTTTGAGCATAATCAGGTTACTTTTAACGTGGCTGGAAAGCGAATCTTTACCACCAGGTTATCTATTGAGCGAATGAACTATCAATTCAATGATGATTGCGATGTGATGTTTGAATATGACAGAAGAAAAGAGCGTTTTGAAAATTTCGAATATGCCCCTTATGTAACAGAAGAGGAGATTCAGTCAGAAACAGAGCGTGCAGAAAAATTAAAAGAGAAGGCTCATCATCCGATGTGGCGCCGTACTGCTTTAGAAGCGCAACTTTCTGCCATTCTGGCCAGAAACAGATTTAACGAAAAAGAGATTGAGAAACTCGGATACGGACTGAATGAGGCTCGTGTTCAGCGCAGAGTTTATGATTATATTAAAATGTTTAAAAATCCGGATAATGGATAATGGGTTAGATTTTAGCTTTAGTTTTAGTTAGATTACAGTGTGGTTAGCATTTCCCGGCATTTGGCATGATGTCGGGAATGCTTTTTCTTAATTTTACTACTATGAAAAAATTCGTTATCGCACCCGACAAATTTAAAAGCTCTCTCACTGGCATTGAGTTTTGCAATATCGCAGAAAACGAAATCAATAACGCCTTCCCTACTGCAGAAATTGTAAAATTACCGCTGGCAGATGGTGGTGACGGAACAGTGGAAATTTTTCAATACTATATCGGTGGTGAGATAATTGAAAAAGAGGTATCGGATCCTTTATTTCGAAAAACCACTGCCAGATATCTCTTCGCAAAAGAAAAAAAAATTGCCTTTATTGAGATGGCTGAGGCATCAGGGATCCGGATCCTGAAGAATGAGGAGCTAAATCCACTAAGGACTACTTCATACGGAACCGGTGAGCTTATTCTGGATGCCATGAAAAAGGGTGCAAAGCACATTGTGTTAGGTATTGGAGGAAGTGCTACCACTGACGCCGGAATTGGAATGGCACGAGCTCTTGGGTTTAAATTTTTCGATCAAGATGACAATGAACTACAAGGCATTGGCAGTGATCTGAATAAAATCACCTATATAGAAAACACAATGGCAAACGCTAAACTCAAAGAGGTTGTATTTGAGGTGGCTTGCGATGTGGATAATCCTTTGTTTGGTTTAAATGGTGCAGCGCATATCTACGGACCGCAGAAAGGCGCTACTCCGGAGATTGTCGAAGCTCTGGACATGGGTCTTCGAAATTTTAACAACATTATTTTGCGTCAATACCACCAGGATCTCTCGCAGGTTCCCGGCGCAGGTGCTGCAGGTGGTCTGGGTGCAGGTGCAGTGCTTTTCCTTAACGCAACATTAAAATCCGGAATAACAATTATTAAAGAGATTGCCAATTTCAAAAAGCAAATTCAAAGCGCTGACTGGATTATTACCGGTGAAGGACGTCTCGACACACAAACCTTTTCAGGCAAAGTCATTAAAGGTATTCTTGATGAGGTAGATAAACAGAAAATCGCAGCATTCTGTGGGTATAGCGAAATCTCTTCAGAAGAAGCAATGAAACATGGAATTCATTATCTTTCAGAGATGATTACAAAGGCAAAAGACACCCGTGATTCCATGGAAAACTCCGGAAAATACCTTCAACAGAGTGTTCGGGAATTCATAACCGCTTTATAATATTTCTCTGATAATGTATCTTTGTCATCTCAAACGGACGACATGATAAAACCGATAAAAGAATTTTTCCAGCTTTTCATCGCAAGCAACACCTTCCAAAAGGGAGCAGCTCTGGGGTATTTTGCTGTCTTTTCACTAATTCCAATCATAGTAATTATTATCACGGTTTTGGGTGCAGTCTTCGGAGATGAGGCAGTTTCCGGAGAGGTATTTCACCAGCTAAAAGGGGTGCTGGGCAGTGAAGCGGCCCTGGAGATCCAGGACCTTATAAAAAATCATCATACCTCTCATAAGAGTATCATCACTTCAATTATCGGCATTGCGATGCTAATTCTTTCGGCATCAAAAATCGTGGTTCAGTTGCATAATGCCTTCAACGACATCTACAGTATCAAAGCCAAACCGAAAAATGGCCTTGTTACTTTTTTCAAAAGAAAAGCAATTGCTTTACTCCTGTTGCTTGTCCTTTTCACCATCCTCTGCGCCAGCACATTCATAAACACATTCCTGCAACATATAGCACCTGAAATCCTTTCCAACCATCATCTTCTGGTATTGTATGAACACCTCTTCTCTTTTATAGTGTCGGCAGTGGTATTTAGTTTGATGTTTGCAACGCTTGGAGATGCGAAAGTACACTGGAAACCCGCATTTGCAGGCGGAATACTTACCACAGTGCTTTTCCTTGTCGGAAAAATTGTCATTGGAAAAATTATCGCACAAATGCATCTTGAAACCACTTTTGGGCAGGCGAGTATATTAACGTTGATTATGTTATGGGTCTTCTATCTGTCACAGATTATTTTTCTGGGAGCCTGTTTTGTGAAGGTTATTGGTGTAGCATTGCATAAACCCATTATGCCTTCTTCCGGAGCCGTTCGAGTGGTGCACAAGGAGGTATCTCAATTATAAAACCGTCTATACCATTCATTTTTTGTCATTTTCTGTTTTTTTAGAAAGACATGTATTGACGCACATATAAAATAAAGTGTATCTTTATATCGAAAAACCAGTTAACGACAGACTATTTATGAGTAACCAAAATGAATTTTATGTAGTGGGTATTGGTGCTTCCGCAGGAGGACTGGAAGCAGTTCAACGTTTTTTTAACCATATTCCAGAAGACACTGGTGTTGCATATGTTATAATTCAACACTTATCACCGGACTTTAAGAGCCTTATGCCGGAATTGCTATCCAAGCATACAAGTATGCAAATATTCACAGCAAAAGACAACCAGGAGATAAAACCAAATCGCATATATCTCAACAATCGAAATAAGAACATAGGCATCAAAGAAAACAAATTTATTCTTTTGGAAAAGGCGCCAAAAGATCATCTTAATCTCCCCATTGATATTTTGTTTCATATGCTGGGGGAATCGTATAAAGAGAAATCTATAGGAGTGGTTTTATCCGGAACAGGATCCGACGGCTCCCGTGGAATAAAAACCATAAAGGAGGCCGGAGGAACAATAATGGTGCAGGATCCGGAGTCTGCGCAGTTTGATGGCATGCCCAATTCGGCTATATCTACAAATTTGGCTGATTTTATCCTGACACCGGAAATGATTGCTGATAAAATTGTTCAGTTCACAGCAAAGAGACTTCAAATTGAAAGCTCAGAGGATTTTTCATCGGATAATGAAAAAACATTTTCAAAGATTCTGGAAATAATTCAGCGTCACTCAGGTGTTAATTTCAGAAAATATAAAACAAACACCCTAATTCGACGACTTGAGAAACGACTCAGCCTTCACAACATTGACTCATTACAGAATTATCTAAAACTATTATTAAATAGTGATAATGAAAAGATTGCTATAAAGCAGGAATTTCTTATTGGTGTAACTAGTTTCTTTCGAGATACAGACGCTTTTAAAATTATTCGAAAAAAGGTAGTGCCTCAAATTTGTGAATCCAAAAGAAACAAAGAAGATATACGAATATGGATTCCCGGATGCTCCAGTGGTGAAGAGGTTTATTCCATTGCAATACTTTTTGACGACTATATAAGAACGAACAAATTGGGAATAGATTACAAAATTTTTGCAACGGATATTGATAAACGGGCCCTACAGCAAGCCAGCATGGGCAGCTACCCTGTGAATACATTTCTAGAAATTGATAAACACTATTTACAGGAATATTTTCTTAAAACGGGTGACAGAATTCAGATTATTAAGCGCATACGTGAAAAAATCGTTTTCTCCTACCATGACCTCACAAACGACCCGCCATTTATTAAAGTTGACTTAATTTCATGCAGAAACCTGCTTATATACCTGAATAATTCAGCACAAAAGCACATCCTTGCCGCTTTTCAATTTGCATTAAATAAAAATGGCTTTCTTTTCCTTGGCAGCAGTGAATCGCTGGGCAGTATATCAAAATCATTTAAAGATATTGATGTAAAACATAAAATCTTTCAAAACATTTATGAAAACACAAGGCTTGTTTCCGCAGATAATAATGAAAACCTTGCTTTTAGAAACAGAAATTTCCCCAATCAACAGCTGGCAGGTTATTCCAAAACCAGTAAATCAAAAAAAACACAAAGTGAACTTTTCTATTATAAATTCTTAAGTCAAAAACATGCTCCAGTAACAGTGTTTATTGATAAATCTTTTACCGTAAATTTCATGTTAGGTGAATTCAAGCACTGGTTCAGACAGGTTGACGGAACGTTTACCAATAATCTTCTGGATATGGTTACTATGGAACTTGCTACAGTCATCAGAAATGGTGTCCGTCGGTTGGATAGCGATAAAAAACCAATCACCATTAAAAGTATAGCCTACAAAACAAAAGAGAATAATAGTTCAACGGACCTATATTTTGAAGAAGTATTAAACAAAGAATCACAGGATCAGATATTCATGATACAGTTTGTGGCAAACGAAAACAAAGACACCTCAGACGCTATCATTCTATCCAATGAGGACATTTCAAATTTCTCCAAACAGCGTATTGAAGATTTGGAATATGAGCTTAAAGAAAACAGATCTGAGCTCCAGAATGTGGTTGAAGAACTTGAAACCAGCAATGAAGAGTTACAAAGTTCAAATGAAGAATTAATGTCTTCCAACGAAGAGCTGCAAAGCAGCAACGAAGAGCTGCAGTCAGTAAATGAGGAGCTTTACACCGTTAACACAGAATTTCAGGAAAAAAACAAAGAATTAGAAAACCTGAATAATGACATCAATAACCTTCTCAACAGCACCGACATTGGTACCCTATTTCTTGATACAGATCTGAATATTCGCAAGTTCACTCCTGCCATTAAGCAAGTTTTCAACCTTGAAGACTCTGATATTGGCAGATCCATTGTAAGTTTTGCCTCGGAATTTGATGATGACAC
>CAZQNY010000054.1:5182-19718 GCA_964594665.1 uncultured Bacteroidales bacterium | reverse complement strand
AAGAGGGAGGCGGCCCATCCTCGATATTCGTATCTCGTAATTCGTAAATCAATATTAACAAACCACCGGTACCGAAGAAGGATTTACGAAGAAGGAAGAAAGAAGAAAGAGGGAATAAAAAAAGGAGACCCGGCCTGCTCAAACCCGGTCTCCTGTATCAAACCAAAACCCACTCATTATGAGAAACAAATGTCTCTTTGAAAAACTTTATGCTTAAACCACTATCGTGTCTGTATTCTTAATGAACTACCCAATACTGCTGCGGTTACGATCAATAAACTTACTATCAGTGCCATATCTTTTAATTTTTATAGGTTAACAATTATTTGATATGTGTTTTGCAACCACTATGCCAAAACTATTATTCTGCTGATTATCAACATCTTAAAGACCGTGCAGTTTTACTGTAATTCTTCTTGTCTTCGATATTGAAGAAACAAAACTCTTATTTTTGAAAAAAAACGACCGAAAACCTATAAAACCCGCGAAAAAAGGCTATAATCCACTGTTATTCAAAAACGAATATTGGATTTCGAAAACGAAGACACAAAACAAGGAAACCAAAAAGAGCTAAAGTGTACCTTTCTGTAAATTGATTATCAATATACTAAGCAGATAAAACAGAGCGGCGACAAGAATAAAAAGCAGCTGTTTCATTGTAGGCTTTAAGGAGGTAATAAAAACGACGGCAAAAATCCAGAAGCCTGCTGCGATCCAAAACCCGGGTCCTCCAAAAAAAGGACCTGTGGCAAAAAGCACCGACATAACCGACAGCCCCGTACTAAAGATGTACGATAAAACAGTACTGGTAACAGGCGGCGGAAAAGTCTCCTTTCTGTATTGAGATATAAACCACAATGGAAGAGCAGCAACAACAGTATATAACATTCCTGCACGGACTAACACAACGGCTGTTTGGTATACATCAGTAATTAAAACAACTACAAAAACAGCACTCCATATAACGGCAGCAGTAATACCGGAAATTTTATTTATTTTCTGCAACATATATCAAGGTTCTTTTAACAAGGCTATGATGATTCAAAATTACAATCTTAATATGAGAAAAGCATTGAAACATTAAATTTTGTTTATCAGAAGAATATCAATGCCATAGTGTTACAATATTTTTCAGATTTTTGCATTCAGATGAAAAACAACATGACAACAAAAAAGTACATTATCTTCGATCTCGACGGGTTGCTGATTGATTCGGAGACACTATACCAGAAAGCCTCCTACGAGCTATGTTCTCGATTCGGCAAACGCCCCGGGCCGGAATTATTTCAACGTGCCATAGGGCGCAAACTGGCCGAGAGCATGGCCATTTACGTTGAGATGATGGATCTGCCGGTTACGCCGCAAGAGCTGCTGGTAATGATGAAGGATCGGATGAAACAGGAGATTCGCAATAACCTGCAGATGATGCCCGGAGCAATGGATATACTCAAACATTTTTTCAACAATTACCCCCTTGCACTGGCAACAGGGTCATCACAAGACCTCCTAAAGGTTGTTTTTGAACGTACAAAAATCAATCATTTCTTCGATGTAATACAATCATCCGATGAGGTTCAAAACGGCAAACCCGATCCGGAGGTCTTTCTGAAAACCATGCATAAACTGCGCGCCCGTCCCGGGGAATGCATTATCCTTGAAGATGCTGAAAACGGCGTTGTTGCAGCCCATAATGCCGGAGCATATGTAATTGCTGTTCCCAATAAATATACTGCCGGGTACGACTTCAGTAAAGCCGACATTATTCTGCCTGATTTAAACGCCGCTATACAGCATATGGAAAATAAACTCCTTTAATCAGATTTTTTCTATTTTTACGCCGCACTCTACGGTAGTACTTATGGACAAACTCAAAACTCTGTTTCTTGCGGTATCCTTATCACTTTTTTTTATTGGTTACGGACAATCTTCTAAAAAAGAATACCCGGAAGGAAAAGCATTTGCTAAAATTTACACTGATTTCTATGCCGGCCTTGATAATGGTGAATATGTAACTGCGTTTGAAGTCAAAAGAGCCTATCTGGGGTATCAATCCCAGCTTAGCGAACATTTCTTTGCAAAGGTAAATCTCGACATCGGCAGCCCAAACGATCAGTCACAGTATGCTCTTTTACGAAGGTATGCTTATTTTAAAAATGCTTACGCTGAATATCACAACGATCGGCTTACGGTGCAGTTTGGAATTATTCCTATCTATCATTTTAAGATTCAGGAAAAAACATGGGACCACAGGTACATTTACAAATCAATAAATGATAAGCACGGACTGGGATATACCGCCGACCTGGGGGCAAGTATAAAATACAACATCAGTGAATCCGTTTCTGCTGACTTTTCGTTAACAAACGGGGAAGGTTATACAAGCCTGCAATCCGACGACCGTTACAAAGTAGGTGCAGGTATCACCGGGATTTTTAATACCGGTCTTATGTTCAGAATTTACGGAGACCTCAGCAGCGATAATGTCTATCAGACAACATTATCTGCATTTTTTGCTTACCGGTATAAAAAGAAAGGTGTTGTTGGGGTTGAATACAACAGCAAGATCAACGATGACTTTAACACCACTCATTTCAGAACTGCCATTTCCGGATACGGTGCATGGGATTTTAATCAGCAATGGCAAATATTTGGACGATACGACTATATATCAGGTAATATCCCTGAAGACGGGCTGATCCCATACAGTTTATCAGATGACGGTTCTGCCATAATCGCAGGAGTTCAGTACAGGCCCATTAATCAGCTGGCTATATCACTAAATTACCAGGATTGGTACCCTATGGCTTCCAACGCCGGAAATGAGCATTATCTTTATCTAAATATGGAAATAAAACTATAATAATGAGAGTTCTGATTCAATTTATACTGATAGTACTACTTATCGGCGGGCTGTTTTCATGTAGAAAAAGTGACTTTGAAATCACAGAAGAGGTAACAATTACCGATTCCGGAGCAGGCACAGGAACCACAACGTGGGATTCAAAAAACACCTATATCCTCGACGGGCTTGTATTTGTAAACGACGGGCAGACTTTAACCATTGAGCCGGGGACCGTTATCCGGGGACGAACCGGGCAAGGCACAGAAGCCAGTGCATTGGTTGTTGCCCGTGGAGGAAAAATCATTGCCCGTGGCACACCTGAGGCACCCATTATTTTCACGGTCGATGGCGACGATCTTGAAGGAAGTGTTCCTGTCGACAGCAAAGGCCTTTGGGGCGGACTGATTGTTTTAGGTAATGCACCTCTCAATGCTTCCGGTGGTGAAGCTGCCATTGAAGGTATTTCTATCAGTGAACCACGTGGCATATACGGCGGCAATGATCCGCTGGATAATTCCGGCATTCTGGAATATGTTTCCATTCGCCATGGAGGCACCAACATTGGCATGGAAAACGAAATCAACGGCCTCACCCTTGGTGGAGTAGGATCTGAAACCTCCATCCATCATGTGGAGGTTATTGCCAATGCCGACGACGGGATAGAGATTTTTGGCGGTACAGTAAACCTCAAATATATCATCGCTGCTTTTTGTGGTGATGATGCCTTTGATATTGATATGGGATACCGTGGTAAAGGTCAGTTCTGGCTGGCAATACAACACGATGACTGCGGCAATGATATTCTTGAAGTTGATGGCAGTGCCGGGCATCTGACCTCACAACCCTATACACGACCACAAATATATAACCTTACAGGCATTGGTAAGGGAACAGAGCTCAATGGCAGAATTGCAAGTTTTGCCACAAATGCAGCAGGTGTTGTACGCAACTCTGTATTTCTAAATCAACGCAATGGAATTTCTTTATCGCACTATGAAACCGAGCCCGGTTGTCTTGGGCAATGGCAGCAGCAAAACCTTGAATTCTCCCATAACTCCTTCTGGCAAGTCGCCGATAACACTATCGCATCAGTTTTTACCATTATCGGTGATAACCCCGGCAATGAAATCCTTAATACATACCACAACACCCTTGCTCAGGGCGGAAATATTATTGACAATCCGGGGATTTATGTTGAAGAGAATCTATATCAGCTTTTCCCTGACTCAGAACAACCCGTTTATATCCCTGACGACACCTGGTTTGATGCGGCAGATTACAGAGGAGCCTTTAAAGAGTACAACTGGACCTCAGGTTGGAGTTTGCTTTTTAAAGAAGGATATCTCACAAAATAATTCAACAACAGCTTAAAAATACTTTTTTATCTTTCCGATCATATCGGTTGTTGAAAAGCCATCTGCTAAAGCAATGGTTTCTATATGCCCGCCATAAGCTGTAACGATGTCGTAGCCCACAATTTCTTCGGGTTTATAATCAGCGCCTTTAACAAGAATATCAGGTTTCACCTCAGCGATAAGGTTGTATGGAGTATCTTCATCAAAGAGAACGACAGCATCGACAAAATGCAATGAAGCCAGCATAAGTGCCCGGTAATGTTGGTTTATTACCGGACGCCCTTCACCTTTTAAACGGGTTACGGAGGCGTCGCTGTTAAGCCCAATAATCAACCGGGTACCCAGGTCGCGGGCTTTAGACAGATATTCCACATGCCCTGGATGGATAATATCAAAACAGCCATTGGAGAACACGATGGTATCTTCTTTGAATCGCCACAATGCCAGGGTTCTCAGTAATTCTTTCCCGGAAAGTATTTTACTATGCGACAGCTGTAGCTTTTTCATCTTTTTCTTTATTTACCAACGGAAGAACAATCAGTGATATTACTCCTGCAATAATGATCATTGCTGTTTGCCCCGACCATAAGAGCCAGCCCATGGCATATCCGGTTGTTTTGACAATACCATATAAGGTAAGTGTTTCAGCAACAATCAGCGGATATAATCCGATACCACCCTGAACAAGCATAATACCAATTGACCCGAGCATCAAAACACTAAAGGCTCCATCAAGACCCAGGGATGCTGTTGCCGGCAAGCAACGAAACACCACATAAGTCATCATCAGATACATAAACCAGATATTCAGTGTATGGAAGATAAATAATACCGGACGTTTTATATATGCTATTGACTTTAATCCATCCACAAAACCCTTAATGGTATTTCTGATTTTTTCAATAAAGGGGCTATTTTGATTTTTCATTATTATGATCAGAACAGCTATTCCTACGATAACAATCACAGCAAGGATAATAATATTTGTTGCAGTACTCATATCGGTGATTTTGTTCTGTGCCGGGAGGAAAACATTTTCCTGTAAATAACCCCATAAGCGGTCGAATTGCAACATCACATTGACTGCAAACATAATCAGGAAGACGATCATATCCAGAGCACGCTCGGCGACAACAGTACCAAAAGATTTTTCAAAGGGTATTTTTTCGTATCGTGCCAGTGGAAGGCATCTGCTAACCTCTCCCAGCCGGGGAACCGCAAGGTTGGCAAAATAGGCGATAAACACCGACATAAAAACATTATGATACCGAGGCTTGTAACCCATAGGTTCCAGAAGTATTTTCCAGCGTGCGGAGCGGCTCAGGTTACTGATAAAGCCAAAGACAATGGATAATAATATCCAGTTATAGTTGGCACTTTTGAGGTGCAGAATAATCTCCTGCTTTTCATCTACAGAGAGATTTCTCAGGAAAAGCCATATAAAAAAGAATCCCAGGGCGAGGAAAAAGCCTATCCTGAGAATTTGACGTATGAGTTTTCGTGGTTTATCCGACGATTTGGTTTTGCTCATTGGTTATAATTATCCGTGGTTCGTGGTTTTTCGCTTCTTCCATGGTCATACTGGCATAAGAAACAATAATTACCAGATCTCCAACAGCAGCTTTATGAGCCGCAGCACCGTTAGTACAGATCACGCCTGAGCCACGTTCACCTTTTATTACGTATGTCTCCAGGCGTTCTCCATTCGTTATATTATAAATATGAACCCTTTCATACTCGATAATTCCCACAGCATCCATCAAATCTTCATCGATCGTAATACTACCAACATAATGCAGATTCGCTTCTGTTATGGTAACCCTGTGGATTTTCGATTTTAATACTTCAATTTGCATGATAGCTCAAAGTTAAAAATTAATTAGCATATTGTCAATAAGACGTACATCGCCCATCCATGCTGCTACAAGCAAACGGGCACTTTTATGATTTATTTTATCCGCTACAGGTTGCAATAATTCACAATCTGCGATGCAAAAATATTCCGGTTTAAAGTCCGGATGATTGTTTATTTGATCATTCCCCCATTTCACAATGGCATCAACAGATTCTGAAGGTCCCATTGCTGCGGCCTTTTTCAGTGTTTCAAACAAAAAAGGAGCATTCCTGCGCTGATGATCTGTCAGACGCACATTACGGCTGCTCATGGCCAGCCCGTCATCTTCACGAACAATAGCACAAGGCACAATTTCAACAGGTAAAGAACATTGCTTAACAAGCGCTTTAATAATCAGAAGCTGCTGGAAATCCTTTTCTCCGAAGAAAGCCTTGTCGGGCATAACAATATCAAAAAGACGTTTTACCACTACTGCGACACCATTAAAATGCCCCGGGCGACAAGCTCCCTCCAGAACTTGTTCCAGTGAGCCAAAAGAATAGGATTCTTTAACGGGTTCGGGATACATTTCTTCAGTGTCGGGAATAAAAACCAGGTCACAACCTGTTTCTTCCAGCAGGTCCAGATCCTTTTCTATGGTTATTGGATATTTCTCCAGATCTCCTGGGTTGTTAAACTGAATGGGATTAACAAAGATGGAACAAACAACAATATCACATTGCTCTGCGGCTTTTTGAATCAAAGAGAGATGCCCCTGATGCAATGCACCCATAGTAGGAACAAAGCCAATCGACAGTCCTGCTTCCTTCCAGGCATATATTTGTGCAGTTGTTTCGCTGCGTAAAGTAGTCGTTTTCATACGCAAAATTTGCTGCAAAGATAATTGCTTTCAAATAGGGACATAAAAAAGACATAAAAAAAGTCCGTCACAATGACGGACCTATGTATAAAAAAGAAATACCTTTTTTACTCCGGATGAATTGCTTCAACAGGACATACTTCTGCGCAAGAACCACAGTCAGTACATACATCTGGATCAATTTTATAGATATCTCCTTCAGAGATAGCTTCAACCGGACATTCATCGATACAAGTACCGCAAGCAGTACAATCGTCACTAATTACGTAAGCCATAGTAGTTTTGTTTTTAAAGTTTAACCTTGCAAAGGTAAATAAAACTTTTCCATTGGTTGCAGCCGCAAATTCCTGAGTTTTACAATTTGTAAAGGTTCTAAATAAGCCATTTAAAAGCCTTGCAAACATCACCATAAACGTTATCTTTGTAGAAGAAAAATCAAAGCCTATGAGTTCCATAATAAATACATCGTTTGGATATGCCTTTATCCTGACTCTTATTGCGGGTTTATCGACCGGTATTGGAGGAGGGATTGCGTTTTTTGCGCGTCGTACCAACACCAAACTTTTGGCCATTTCGCTGGGATTTTCAGCGGGTGTAATGATTTATGTGTCCTTCAGCGAGATCCTTACCGAGGCGCATCACACGCTAATCGAAGGATATGGCGAACGTGCCGGTTCGTGGTATGCGGTTTTGGCATTTTTTGGAGGCATGTTACTTATTGCACTCATTGATAAACTTGTACCATCGTTTGAAAACCCCCATGAAATACGTGGTGTTGAAGATATGGACAAGCCTGCTCCTGCGAAGGATGTCAGCAAATTAAAACGTATGGGGCTTATGGCTGCAATTGCCATTGTGATTCACAACTTCCCTGAAGGACTGGCAACATTCACTGCAGCCCTGACAGACCCGAGTCTTGGTTTAGCCATCGCCGTAGCTATTGCCATTCACAATATTCCTGAAGGCATTGCTGTTGCTGTACCCTTTTACTATGCCACAGGAAACCGCAAAAAAGCTTTCCTGCTATCCTTCCTTAGCGGTCTGTCGGAACCGCTTGGCGCCCTTATCGGATACCTTATACTGATGCCATTTATGACACCTCTTGTTTTTGGTGTTATTATGGCCGGCGTAGCAGGAATTATGGTCTTTATCAGCCTCGACGAGCTTCTTCCCGCAGCAGAAGAATACGGTGAACACCACCTTTCTATTTACGGCGTTGTCGGTGGAATGGCGGTAATGGCTGTCAGTTTACTATTGTTCCTATAAGGTCAGATACCTGTAGTATTCAGGTTCCCTACACTAACGGTAATCAGCTTGCTGTCGTCAGGGTGATCGTCATCAAACAATCGTATGGCTACCTGCATATGTAGGTTGTAAATATTCAATTTTGTCCCCTTTGATGATATGGTCCCGATCTTAAGAATATCACTGTTCAAAATTCCATATTCCCGTGTGCATGTACTGAAAATCTCATCCTTCTTTTCACTAATCAGCGAGTCATCGTATTCGTCTCTGAATTCACTAATACAGGAAATATCATTTATCGTAATCAGCTGCATGTTTTCAAGCCCCTCAACATTCAGTGTAAACCAACGATGCACATTCTGATCGATTAAAAACCTGTTCAAATCATCTTTCTGAAGAATCCTTGCATTATTTATTATGGCGCGACCATAATAATTATCATCAAAATGATACAACTTATCATAGGTTATGGCATATCGTAAACTAATACCACCAATAAGTTTTCGCAACCGGGGATGGAGATGATAGGCATTAAAAACCCGCACAACAATGGCAAAATTCATAGCAAAAACCAGTGCATGAAGAGGTGTGTCGAAAATCAAAAATCCGCCATCTCCGGTACTGATAAAATAGTCCTTAAAATCCTCCTTTTTCATTTTTTGAAAGATGTAAGGATGATTTTTAAAACATTGCTCCACAGTAATATTATACACCCTTTTAAACATAAAAGGTATTAATGTCTGCTGAAATTCAGGATAGGAACTATACTGATAAATATCGATACCCAAAACCGCCTTTTTCCCAATCTTATCGTACTGAATATATTCCTCAAAAGCAGCCAACAACTCGCTCTCATCAGGAATTGAGTTGGTTTTTGGGAAGTATATCCTGCTGTCTTTTTCAGCAAGTATGGAACGGATTTTACTAATTTCTAATGTTTTAATATTATTTTTCATGATTGGAATCTTCATCTTTTCAAAGGATAAAGGTAGTAAAAACAATTTTCCCTTTTGAAATGCCCTTTAAATAAACAATATGGACAATGAATAGTTATTAATGCTGAAAAGGTAAAGTTGATGAACAAAAACTTTATGTATCGGGAGGCGACATTGAAGAAACACACTTTGAAAGCGTTAAATATTTCATCATATTTGTAAAAAACAAACCACAATGAGAAACACAATACTCGTAATAATAATTATGCTGGGTATTACAGCTCCGGCTATAAGTCAGACAACCCCAGAAATCACTGCCAGCGACCTGATGCGACACATTACTGTATTGGCCTCTGATTCGCTTGAGGGCCGCGCCCCGGGAACCCCGGGAGGAGAAAAAGCAGAAGATTACATTGCAAAGGCTTTTGCCAATGCAGGATTAACGCTTTTATTCGATAATGGTTTACAGCATTTCGACCTGGTAACCTCCGTTGAAGCGACAGAAAACTGTGTTATGAAGGCCGGAAATGAAAATCTCGTAATAGAAAAGGACTTTTCGCCGGCGTTATTTTCCGGGAACGGAGAACTATCCG
The DNA here is from genome assembly GCA_964594665.1 of uncultured Bacteroidales bacterium. Classification (GTDB taxonomy): domain Bacteria; phylum Bacteroidota; class Bacteroidia; order Bacteroidales; family BM520; genus BM520. Next base: position 10,034 of record CAZQNY010000054.1, on the reverse strand, counting down.
CAAAAGTTTCATTCTGTGGTTATGGCTTTCAAATCGATGAAGAGGAGTTAAAATGGAATGATTTTGACAATGCAGATGTAGAAGAAAATTGGGCTCTTATATTGCGTGGCGACCCCGAGACAGACTCGGTAATGTCGGCCTTTATCCCTTACAGCGGCGATCGCACAAAGGTCTTTAATGCCATCGACAGAGGAGCAAAAGGCGTATTGCTTGTCACCACCACAGCGCTTGAAAAAGAAGATAAGCTTCCGAAGCAGTATTTTGACCGCAGCGGAGCCGGTTCTTCTGTGCCGGTAATGTATATTACGCGCAAAACAGCCGATAAACTCCTTGCCGGAACCACTGTCAGTGAACTTGAAAATGAGCTCAATGCAACCCGGAAGCCGGTTAACGAGAAGCTCTCCATCGTTGTTACAGCAACTACAGAGCTCCGCAAAGAGGTTTCAAAAACCGCTAATGTTGTTGGTTTGTTACCCGGCACTAACCCGGAATTAAATGATCAATATATCCTTGTAGGGGCGCACTACGATCACCTCGGCTATGGCGGCCCGGGTTCCGGATCCAGGGTTCCGGATATCTCTGCCATTCATAACGGTGCCGATGACAATGCCTCGGGAGTAGCAGGCGTTATTGAGCTTGCAGAATACTTCGCATCAGCAAAGGCTCCACATCCCAGACCCATTATTTTTGCTGCTTTTGGTGCGGAAGAATCGGGACTGGTAGGTTCAAAATTCCTGGCTAAGAACATGCCTGTACCCATTGAAAATCTTAAAGCCATGTTTAATTTCGATATGATCGGAAGGTACAACAAGGAGAAGGGCAAAATCAGTATTGGTGGTACAGGGACCTCTCTTGAGGGGGATTCGCTGATAGATATTGCCGGCAAAGCATACGATTTTGGCATTACAAAAAGCAGTGATGGTTACGGACCTTCCGATCATGCCTCATTTTACTCTGCAGGAGTTCCGGTGTTTTTCATTTCCACAGGGGCACACAGCGATTATCATACACCCAACGACGACACGGAGTTTATCGATGCTCAGGGCGCAGAGGCTGTGGCATCGTTTAGTGCCGACCTGCTGGCACTGGTATCACAGCTTGACGAGCCCCTCACCTATCAGCGCACCGCCAGCCAGTCGCAGGGCCGCAGAGGCATGCGCCTGAAAGTAACATTTGGCATTATGCCCGATATGGTGGGGCAGGAAAATAACGGCCTCGGGGTGGATGGTGTCCGTCCGGGAGGCCCGGCAGATAAGGCAGGAATGAAAAATGGTGACCGCATTATCGCCATTAACGGTGAAGAAGTAACCAATATTTACAACTATATGCACCGGCTTGGAAAGCTTAAACCAGGTGAAACAGCTGTTGTTGAGGTTATTCGTGATGGTAAAAGTGAAATTTTGCTTATTCAGCTGTAAGAAAAATCAATTTTCCATAATTCTAAATATCGTAAGTTTGTGCCTTAATCGTTTTAGGCATAAACATTATGAAAAAACTATTTGCGCTTTCACTTCTGCTGGCAGTTGCCCTTTCAGGTAATTCTCAGGAAACTGATTATTGTGATTTTGTAAACCCTTTTATTGGTACACAGCGAATGGGTCATACTTTTCCTGGAGCAGCGGTTCCCTTTGGCATGGTACAGTTATCGCCGGATACCGATACTATAGGTTACTGGTACAATGGGAGATATAACAGCAAAACATATGAATATTGTGCCGGTTATCAATACGATGATCCTACCATAGTAGGTTTTAGCCATACTCATTTTAGCGGCACCGGACATTCTGATCTGGGTGATTTTCTGATTATGCCAACAACAGGAGATCTGAAAATCACTCCGGGGACAAAAGAAAACCCGGAATCAGGATTCCGATCGCGGTTTTCACATCAACAGGAAAAGGCCTCTCCGGGATATTATTCGGTAATGCTGCAGGATTATGATGTTTTTGCTGAACTCACAGCCACCGGGCGTGTTGGTTTTCACAGATATACATTCCCTGAAAACAGTAATCAGCGCATAATCCTCGACTTAATGCATGGCATTTATAATTATGATGGAAAGAATGTGTGGACTTTCGTGCGCGTGGAAAATGACACACTGGTAACAGGCTACCGCCAAACACACGGGTGGGCACGTACGCGGACCGTATATTTTGCCATGACATTTGACAAGCCCATTAAAAATTACGGACATAAAAAGTTCTCTCAGGAAATCTATAATGGCTTCTACAGAAAGTTTAACCAGGAAGAAAACTTCCCGGAAATGGCCGGACATGATATTCGTGCCTGGTTTGAATTCAACGACACTGAAACACAGGTTTTAGAGGTGAAATTTGCACTGAGCTCAGTAAGCACCGATGGAGCAATACGAAACCTGCAGGCAGAAACCCCGGAATGGAATTTTGATCAGGTGGTATTGGAAAGCAGGGAAAAATGGAATCGTGAACTCTCGAAAATAGCCGTAGAAACAACAAACGACGATCAAAAGACCGTTTTTTATACGGCCATGTATCACAGCTTTTTAGCGCCTGTGGAGTATATGGATGCGGATGGAAGATACAGAGGTCTTGACCAAAATATACACCAGGCAAATGGTTTTACCAATTATACCATTTTTTCACTTTGGGACACCTATCGCGCATTACACCCGTTATTTAACCTTATCCAACCGCAGCGCAACAGCGATATGGCACAATCGATGGTGGAACACTTCAAACAAAGTGTCCATCCCATGTTGCCGGTATGGTCGCATTACAGCAATGAAAACTGGTGTATGATTGGCTATCACAGCGTTTCGGTAATCGCTGACCTGATCATGAAAGATTTGTATAAAGGCGACATCACCGAAGCGCTTTATGCTTGTGCCACTACTGCAAAATATGCAAAATACGATGGCCTTGGCGATTATATGCAGTTTGGATATGTTCCTGCCGACCATCAGGGATCGTCGGTTAGCAAAACCCTTGAATATGCATATGATGACTGGGCAATAGCACAAATAGCAAAGAAGACAAACAACAAAGCACTTTATGATGAATTCCAAAAGCGCTCAGAAAACTACAGAAATACCTTTAACCCCAAATCAGGGTATATGCATCCCCGTAACAGTGATGGCAGTTTTCGCCGGCAGTTTGATCCCCTGGATACTCATGGGCAGGGATTTATCGAAGGTAATGCCTGGAACTATGGTCTTTATGTGCCGCATAATATCAATGAGCTTGTCGGATTAAAAGGTGGAAAAAAAGCATTTGAATTCATGCTCGACTCACTGTTTACCATGCACCTTGATGATGCCCACATAGCACAAAATGAAGATATCACCCGCGACGGGATTATCGGGCTTTATGTGCATGGCAATGAACCCGGGCACCATATTCCCTACCTGTACAATGCTGTCGGTAAACCTGAAAAAACGCAGAAAACAGTACGAATGATCCTTAATAAAATGTATGCCAACGAACCGGATGGATTATGCGGAAACGACGACTGCGGACAAATGTCGGCATGGTATATCCTTTCATCTCTCGGGTTTTATCCGGTTTGCCCGGCAAGTAACAGCTATCAGCTGGGAAGCCCGGCGGTAATATCAGCCACCATTAACCTCGGCAATAACAATTTTCTATCTATAAAAACAAAAAACCAAAAAAACGAAAACACAAACGTCAGGAAAATAACCTTTAATGGAGAAGAAATCACTGGCAGCGAACTTACCTGGGAACAAATAAAAAATGGCGGGGAGTTATTCTTCTATATGAAGAGATAATTACAAAGTTATTCCGTATTTTATGGCCAGATAGGACTCTACTTTTTGACGATCAGCAGCCGTAAGACTGGTATTGTATATGATTACCTCAGCAATATCACCGTTGAGATGGTTCTCAGCAATATCCGCTCCGATAACAATATCTCCTGTTGAAAGTGCGGAACAATCGGTTGAGGCATATTGTAGTTCTTCTCCAAAGCAATATATATGCGTCGCACCCTGGCTGTTTCCTTCCTTCACAACCGAAATCAAAGACCATTTCCCTGTTTCCACAGCATTGGAGGCAGATGCGGTAACCGAGCCATCAGACAACTGATAAGATACGGCATCACCGATGGAAATAAATGCCTGGTTGCCCATCGCCATCACTGGTCCCGAAGTAAGGGGTTTTACAATAAAAAATAGGGTATGTTGCTCCTCCAGTCCCTCAGAACTCCTATCCAGAGTAAGTTCATCATCCTGACCATCGAATGCTAAATAACCGTTGTAATTCAGCTGCCAGGCATCACTCGTGGCATAGGCCGGACGATGTATTATCTCCGGCTGTTCAGCAATCCATGAGGTACTGAATCCTTTCCACAGCTCTACCGGATCATCATGAGAGGCAGGATCAGCAGGGCTTTGGGAATAAACATTCTTATCCGCACGCAGCCATACAGCCAGGTCATGGGTAACGCCTCCGGGCCCGTATTGCGTAGTAGTCTCAACCAGGAAAGTTTCAGATACCGTACACCCAAATTCATCGGTAACAGCAACGGTATACGATCCTGAGCTCAGGTTTTCACGATCCTCGGTATCAGGGCCATCAGACCATGCAAAGGAATAGGATTGGCTACTCCAGGAACCTTCATTCAGCGTAGCATCATTATTTTTGCCGGAAATATCGCTTAACACCGTTCCTAAACCTTCGTTCAGGGGCCAGTGAGCCACAAGACCAGCGGCATTTTCCGAACTAAAATACTGATAAAAAGCAACTTCCGCTTCATTGTGTGTCACATCCCAGATTCGGGCATCTCGTATCATCCCGTCAAAATCCATTGTCAGCCCTGACCATGGATACTGATGCCCGATACGAACTATACCATCCGA
>CAZQNY010000054.1:0-5082 GCA_964594665.1 uncultured Bacteroidales bacterium | reverse complement strand
GTTCCGGAGGATGATATGTCCAGCGCATCACTGTCGGGAGCAGTACCACCGCCTTGTGTTTCCGTAAAAAAAGGAAATGCTCTTCCGCTAACAGTCACATCAATAGACCCATCACTGCTTCCGGGACTCTGCTCATGGGTGATTTCTGCGGTCACAGAAAACGGATCTTCAGGAGCCTGAAGTGAAATCGTCTGAACTGAAGAGGCCGTATTTCCATTGGAATCTGTGGCGGTCCATGTTACCAGGGTCGTCCCTGCCGGAAAGGTTTTCCCTTCGAGGGTAGACCCACCGCCATCGAAATCATGAACCAATGAAGCCAATGTACAGTTATCCGTTGCAACAGCATCCCGGGATGCATCAGTAATGGTGTAGGAACACTCTGATTGCAATGCTTCGTTTATATCATCAACCGTAATAACAGGGCTTTGCACATCAGAAGACACGATAAAAGTTGCTTCAGCAGTACAACCATTGTTATCGGTAACAGTATAGTTATGAGTTCCGGCACAAACCCCATCATGATGATTTACAATTCCCTGTAACTCACCAAAAGCAAAATTATCGGGTGGATTATCGGATATTTCATAGTAATAAAAATAATCCTGCGGCACAATTTCCCAGCTACCTGAACCTCCAGAATATTGCCATTCAAAGGTCACTCGTGCACCACCATACCGCTCATAGTAATCAAATGTAATCGGTACAATTTCTTCAGAAAAAGTGTATGTCCCCGCAGTAGTATTATAACCTCTGTCCTCCCAGTATTCAAGTGTTGGGTTGTCACGTGTGGCGTCATCAAGCATAATACGGAAACCGTCATCTGAACCGCCACGAATAGAAAATGCATCACCTGTGGCATCATCAGGCTTTTTAAGCCAACCTTCCCAGACAACAATAGCATTATTGCTTAGGGTCTGACTACAAAGATCAACTGCTCCGGATCGCCAATAATGATCAATCGGTCGGTCTTCCTCTTCAGTACCATTATCGATACACTCCGATAAAAAAGACGACTCATAAATAATGGGTGACTCCCCTGAGCCTTCATAATACTTCACCCTGAGCCCTCCGGAAGTCATTGTATTCGTTAAACTTGAAGCATTTGTGCGTGCCGGATCGCCATACGACAGATAAATGGCATTGCTACCGACATCAAAAGAGTCGATTTTAATCCAGACAACAGCTTCAACACCCTCATCATATGATTCTATCCAGTAAGGAAGGTTGTTACCATCGCTGTTTTCAAACCGGATATCCCGAAAATCAGTTTGCATGGTATTATACCATGGCAAAGTAATCGGAACCTGATAATCGGTTCTGCTTTCATATGCAGTAAAAGAAATTTCTCTTTTAAGTGTAAAATCCGGAGTTGCTGATGGTGTCCAGCCCAGAGTATAAGGTTTCGTACCCCCTGAAACTGTATAATCAAAAGATCCATTGCAGGAAGATGAACACGTAAGCGTATTGACTGGTGTTATCGAAAAAATCAATTGCTCAGGATATTCGATAGTATAGGATTGCGTAAAGGTATATCCCAAACCATTTTGATCGGTAACAGAAACGGAGTAATCACCGGCAGAAAGGTCAGCATTTAGAAGACTTGTTGTACCATTACTCCAGGTAACAATATAGGGAGGTGATCCACATTCAACAGTAAGTTCAATGGAACCATCATTTTCACCAAAACAGGAAACAGGTGTAATTTCAGAAGAAACAACGATACCTTCAAAAGGAATAACATACTCCAGTGAAGTCTGGCAATTATTGGCATCGGTAACTGTATACACCTGAGTGCCGGCACATAGTCCGGTACTCACAAACTCGTCTGATTCAAGTTCATCAGAAAAAACAATATTTTCAGGTGGTGATGCACTGTAAGAAGGATAGTAGAAATATTCCTGCGGAACGATCTCATACGACCCGGAGCCACCCGGATAGTTCCATTCAAAGGTTGTTCTTGCAAAGCCATTGTTTTCCCAAAAATCATAACGAAAACGAACTACAGATTTCGAGAACGTAAAGGAAGAAGTAGTTTGGCCATAAGATCTGAGAGCCCAGAATTCACTGGTTGGGTTATCGCGATCCGCATCGTCCAGCATCATCCGGAATGCATCATCTGAGCCACAGCGAAAATCAAAACTATCTCCCGTTGCAGCATCAGGTTTCTTCAGCCAGCCATACCAGCTTATCAGCACATAGTCGCCTGTTGTCTGTCCGCAAAGGGTAACAGCTCCCTGGTCCCAGTCATGATCTACCGGTCTGTTATCCGATTGCGTTGTAATATCTTCACAAACAGCAACAAGTTTTGAGGGATCTATGTCAGGCCCGGCAGAAGCAGAACCATAGTAGTAGTATTCTGCCATTAACCCATTACTGTTCATGGTAGCATCCAGGTCACTGCCGCCCGGTACTCCGGGATCGCCATAACGCATAACAATACTGTTATTTCCAACCTCCACCGGCACCTTCACCCAAACAACAGCAGAAACAGAGGACTCAAAATCTTCTATCCAGAAAGAGAGGTCATTACCATCGCTATCTTTAAATCTTAAATCAGAAAAATCTGCTTCCATGGCACTTTCCCAGCTTACGGAGAGCTCAAGCTGATAATCCTGAAGTGCTTCATAGCCAGTAAAGGAGATGTTCTTGTGGTATCCTGATTCAGTAACCGGGTCCGTTTCCCAGGATAAGGTGTAAGGCAAAACTCCGCCGGTTATGGAATAATACAAAACTCCGGTACATCCGGGATCACAGTCATCCGGATCCACATCATCAATGGTAAAAACAAGCTCTTCAGGCTGGGAGATGGTCAAATCATAGGTTACGGTATTGCCTGCGCCACCATTATCGGTAATAGTAGCAGTGTACCCTCCGGCAGGAACACCGGTGAGCGACAGGCCCGACTGCCCGTTACTCCAGCTAATAATATAGGGCTGTACACCCCCGAGTATCTCCAATGTTGCAGCACCATCGGAACCGCCATAGCAGGACACATCAGATCCTGTATGGGTCACCGTAATCAGATCCACAGCATTGTTCACCTGCTCGTCACCAACTGTTACGAAAGACTCCGGCTGGCTTTGGTTTGCATACTCCGTAGCGATCCAATCATCAGAATATGAGGTTGTGGAGATACGGATCTCATCCATTTTCCCCGAAAAATTATCGTTATCATTGTTGTAGGAACGATCATCTGAAGCACCAAAACGAATATCCTGCAAGGAAGAGGGTTTTTGACCGGCCAATAATGACAAGGAAGTTATCTGATTGCCATTCACAAAAATATTCTCTACAGATTCATTATACGATCCTGTAAAGGTTATGTAATGCCAGTCACTAACAGATATATTTCCCTGGGCATACATCTGAAAATCTTCATCACCCTGATCTTCATATTTAAAACCTGTTTTACTGTTATCGAGATAAGCAAAAAAATACTGTTCATTGCTGTTAGAGCTTCCTGCATCAAAGAGGGTCCTGTCTTTTCTGTTTGAGGCATTAAACCAAAAGCTAATGGTAAATGCTCCATTCGCATTAATTGCCTCAACCGGCACCTGCAAGTAATCGTCATAACCGTCAAAGCCCCTTGAGCGGCCAATATATCCATCCCAATGTAACCAGGTACCATTATTTGATATTGCATAAGAATTTCCGGTGGATTGATTCAAATTTTCATCCGACAGATGCAATACCACCTCATAATCACTGTTCCAGGTTGCAGAAACTGACGGGTTGGATGTGATATTCTCATTCCCGTAATACATGTATATCTGGGTCGTTACCGTCGGATCCAGGGATGGAATCCGAACCCATCCAACATATATCCCGCTATAATTTGGCCAGTATTCCAATTCGTGATCCAGCTGATTGCCATTTTCATCAAAAAACAAAATATCATAACCACTTGTACTTTTAACATGACCAGGCCATGTCGTCACAAGATCCGTATCAGTAATGCTAAGTAAAACGGGGAAATCCTCCAGAGGTGTTGTACCGGAGGCAGATAAATCAGCATTTATTGTGATAACCTTAAAATAATCGAAATCTGATGGAGAATACTGCGCATGAAGGTGATTGCCAATTATGGCAAAAACAAAACAAAATAATATAAACCTCACTACACGCATTAACAACAAGTTCTGCATTAAAAAAAATACTAACGAGAAAGGGGGCTCCAGCAACAATTCAAAAGTACAAAAAATAATATAATCACATGACTATATATCATTTAATCCATATTAAAACAGATTATTCTGATTTTGAAACCAAAGAAAGACGGAGTAAGGGAAGAGCAATGATCAGGACAACTGAAACAGCGACAAGCGCAATCCCAAGGGAAAACAGCTCTGCCAGCGAACCCACTGCAAAGATGATAACCGCCGACCATATGGTTTTCAACTGAGACTCGGCCGAAAGTGCCGTAGCCAGAATGTCGTGCTTCACATAATCCGTGGTATAGGCCATTCCTATCGGTTTTCGCAAATTTTCAACAATATAAATCAATATGTAAAGTAAAACTGCCGGCACAGGGAAATTAAAATACAGCAGCAACCCGGCACCACACCCGGCAATCAACCCTGAGGCAAGGGTGAAATTCAATGCTGAAGCATTATTTCTGAAGAGCCCCGACAACCAAAAGGATCGTTTTGACGCTCTGCTGGTAAGCATATAGATGACAAAATACAGAATCCCCACTACAATGGCCGTCCTTTTCTCTTCCGGCTGAGCAACAAAAACCGGCAACGACAACGCCATGGCCTGCATTACAGGTTGCAGAAAATCCTTTACTCCTTTATAATAGCCACTGTATACAGAAGTATTGGCAATAGCTTTAATAACCTCTTTTTTACGAAAAGAAAAAACAAAATCGCGCCACGATTGCCGGAATGACGCCGCCAGGGCTTCACGCTGAAACGGAACCGCTTTGCCGTCAAGCACTTTGGGATAGGAAGCAATAAGCAATAAGTCGATAAACGCAGGAATAAGCGAAATAATGAATATCCAGCGATAATTGCCGCTAACAAAAATTATGGCACCCGCGATGAGCGATGAAATAGCCGAGCCCTTCTGCGACCAGCTGCG
>CAZQNY010000053.1:0-20095 GCA_964594665.1 uncultured Bacteroidales bacterium | reverse complement strand
CTAAAATGGCTATGGACATGCCTACGGATATTTTTACGATTAATATAAAAAATGGTAAAGAAACCCGCATCACGGAAACAAATAAATCTGTTCTCAAAGATATTGAAATGGGTAAAGTGGAAGAACGCTGGATTGAAACAACCGATGGCAAACAAATGCTTGTCTGGGTTATCTATCCACCATTCTTTAAAAAAGATAAAAAATACCCCGCATTGCTCTATTGCCAGGGTGGCCCTCAAAGTGCAGTGAGCCAGTTTTGGTCGTACCGCTGGAATTTCCAGATGATGGCTGCAAACAATTGTATTGTTGTTGCTCCCAACAGACGAGGCCTTCCTACTTTTGGACAGGAGTGGAATGACCAGATTAGTGGTGATTACGGCGGACAAAATATGCAGGATTACCTCAGTGCTATTGATGCCGTAGCAAAAGAGCCTTTCGTAGATGAAAAGAACCTCGCAGCAGCAGGTGCTTCCTATGGCGGATACTCTGTGTTTTGGCTCGCAGGAAACCATGAAAAACGCTTTAATGCTTTTATTGCTCACTGCGGTATCTATGATTTTACAAGTATGTACGGCTCAACAGAGGAATATTTCTTTGTGAATCACGACTATGAAGGTGCTTTCTGGGATACGCCTAAACCAAAAAGCTATGACTTTTCTCCCCATCATTTTATTAATAACTGGGATACGCCTATTTTGATTATTACAGGCGCAAATGATTTTCGGATTCCTTACACTCAAAGCCTTGAAGCTTTCAATGCTGCTCAGTTAAAGGGAATACCTTCACGATTGTTATTCTTCCCTGATGAATCGCATTTTGTATTAAAACCACAAAATAGTGTGCTTTGGCAGCGCGAATTTGGCGCCTGGCTCGAAAACTGGTTGCATGTTGAAGAATAAAAATATTGAAAAAAATGCCGGGCTGCAAACCCGGCATTTTTTCTATTCACCCCATTCAAGAGGATCTATTTCATTGTACATAATGTACTGAAAGATTCTGTTTATATTGTCAGTAACGCTGTCAGGAACAATATCAAGAAGATCGTGGTATCCGGCCATCCATACCCCCTGGTTGGAAATAGTGTAATGTGCGGTTCTGTTGCCTCTGAATAAACCGCCACTGTATTCAATAACAATATCAGCAACAGCATAGTCATAACGTTTTATACATGATGAAAGAAATATTTCCCGGATATCCGTGTAAGTATAATAGCGGTCGGTACAAGCCCCAATGGCTGCTTTTTCATTTTCTGCTACCTTCTCCAGCGCTCCCAGACTACCATCTGTCCCGGCAAAAACAAATAAAATATCAGCACTTGTCCCTTCAATAAGGCTGTCTGCTGCAGCTGCTCCATCTTCATAGTCAGATAACCGGCTGGTATATACTCCTGAGGATTCAACTTGTCGTTGGTGTATGGTATCGTAATAGGCAATGCCATTTTTATATGCATTTGCATATCGCATACCCGAATACGATAGTGTATCGCCAACCCATCCGGCAACAGGTGCGATGGAGTCACTCCTGTCGGCATACCAGGCTGCCAGATATCCGCCGGGAAATGCCACTTCTTCCACATCAAAAACAATGTTCTGATAATTTTTTAAGGTAGAGTCTGCCGGACTGTCAATCAATAGGAAATCTGTTTCCGGGTTGGCGTCCGCAGCAGCAAATATGACTGAATCCATTGCCCCGCCAATGACAATAATCAAATTGCAGGAATCTTCAAGAAGCGCATTTAGGTTTTCTATCTGATCGGCAGGCGTAAGGCTTTCTTTATATTCAGGAATAATATTCGAATAATATGCTGCAGCGTATTCTAATCCATATTTCGCATTATCATTTAATCCCAGATCATCCCATCCCATGGCATTACTGATGAGCCCTACCCGATACATTGTGGGTTCTTCTTCTTTTTTACATGATGTAAATGAGATGATTAACAGTATTAATACAATGATTTTTATTTTCATATCAGCCCTTTTTTTATGAATTTTTTACAAATATAGAATATTATAAAATGAATGAGTTGAATGGATTTCTTTATTTTTGCAGTGCTTGTTTTGGTAATCCCAATTATTATGAGAGTAAAGTTTACCTTATTATTAATGATGCTAACAGCATGTTTTTTCTTTGCGGAAGCAGAAAACCCGGATAATAATGATACAATATCTTATTGGAGCTCAAAAGGGAATTTTCGCCTTGCCTTTAACCAGTTAGCTTATAGCAACTGGGCTCAGGGTGGTGATAATAGTATCACCGGAAATACCGGGTTTGATTATAGCCTGAAGTATGATGATGAAAATATAACCTCGCTTACAACTGTAAATTTGAGTTATGGGATTCTTGTAACTGCAGAAGATGGAATGCGAAAGAATGATGACAAACTTCAGGTGTCATCAAAGCTGGGGTATACTATTTCTGATAAAATTCAGTATTCCGTGCTTTTTGATGTGAAATCACAATTTGCCCCGGGGTTTAAATACCCCAACGACAGTGTTGTTATTTCAAACTTATTTGCCCCGGGATATCTGACCTTGTCGTTTGGTACTGACTGGAAACCTGTTGATTATCTCTCCGTTCTTATCTCTCCTGCATCCGGAAAGTTTACAATTGTCGCTGATCAGAAACTTGCTGATGCAGGGAAATATGGAATGAAACCCGCAGAATATGATTCGGCCGGAAATGTTCTTGTTCCCGGGCAAACAATGAAGGGTGAATTTGGAATAAATTTTGTCGTTAACCTGAATAAAGACGTTTTTGAAAATGTAAACCTTACTTCCAAGCTGGAATTACATAATAATTATTTCGCCCCGGAACCGTCAAATCGATGGAATTTTGATGTGGATATGGAGACAAAACTCAACTTTACAATAAATAAATATCTTTCAACATTGTTCTATGTTCATCTGTTATATGACGACGACGTAGAAGTGAATTTATATGATGATGAAGGAAATGTTACCGGGACCGGGCCCCGACTACAGTTTAAGGAGAACCTTGGGTTGGGGCTGACTTTTAAATTTTAACCTTTCCTGTAACCCTTTCTGTTTTTTCTCATCTTAACAAAAAACTTTTTTATGGATATACTATGGGTAATATTAGCTGGGATTTTTATGTTCGTGGGCTTTGTAGGTTGCATTGTACCAATTCTGCCCGGGCCTCCTATTGCTTATATCGGCCTGCTGTTAATGCAATTGGCCGATCCTCGTCCCTATGATATGAATTTTATGGTTATGATGGCTTTTGTTGTTATTGCCGTAACAGTTGTGGATAATGTGATCCCTGTTTACGGGACCAAAAAAATGGGTGGCTCAAAAAAAGGAGTATGGGGTGCGACTATCGGCTTGATTATAGGTCTTTTCTTTGCTCCTGTCGGGCTTATTGTCGGCCCCTTTGCAGGTGCCTTTATTGGTGAAATGATTGGTGGAAAAGATACAAAAACAGCCATTAAGTCAGGCATGGGGTCACTGGTAGGATTTCTTATGGGAACCGGTTTAAAACTTATTGTCTCAGGCTGGATTCTTGCCCGCTATATCGCTGAAATTCCCGGTGTATTGAAATAATGCTTTTGTATCCAGGGGGTGTAATAGCTCAGTATTTTATTTCCGTTAAAAATAAACCGTGCGCCGGAACTGATGTGCCGGCGTTACTTCTGTTTTTTGATTTAATAATCTCATGCAAATCTGCAGGTTGAATTTTGCCCTTTCCAATCTCCATCATCGTCCCAACAATGGCACGAACCATATTTCTTAAAAACCTGTCTGCCTCCACCGTAAAAATTAATTTGTCCTCTTGCTCCTCCCATATGGCGCTGATTATTCTGCAATTGTTCGTTTTTGTCTGTGTGTGCGATTTGGAAAAACAACTGAAGTCTTTGTACTCAAAAAGTATTTTACATGCAGAATTCATTGCTTCAATGCAAAGCGTACCCTCATAATGATAGGAGAATTCCATGTTAAAAGGATCTTTTGCTCTGGAAATATAATATTTATACTCTCTTGCAAGAGCTGAAAACCTTGAATGAAACCCGGTGTCAACCTTTTTTATTGAATAAATGACAATATCAGGCGGTAAAAAACGATTTGCCCGGTAAGCGAGTGCGTTTAATCTATCTTCAGGGATAATTTCATCTAAATCAAAATGTGCAAAATATTCAGAAGCATGAACTCCGGTATCCGTGCGACCGGCACCAACAACAGAAACGGGATTATTTAATAGTGTTGTTAAACAATGTTCCAGTGTTTGCTGAACGGATTGGGATTTGGGCTGACGTTGCCAGCCATGATATGCAGTGCCGTTATATGCCATGGAAATCATATACCTGTTCATAGATTGCAAAAATAAATAAAATCAGGGTTCGTGGCCTCATATCTAAGTATTTAAATAAATTAAATATATGTTATAGTAATTTAGACTAAATATAAATTGATTGTATATTATAAAATCCTTAATAGTGCAATATGAAGATCGGTTGCTTTTTCTAAATTTGGGCATCAATAACCACCAATTATTGATCGAAATTTACATAATAAACCATCAAAACTAAGGAGAAATGACTGTAAAAGAATTAGTCAATGAGTTAGTTGAAAAGCATGGCAAATCACGAAACAGCTTAATGCCTGTTTTACAAGGAGTTGTGCAACAAGAGAGGTATCTCTCTGAAGATGCAATGCTGGCGGTAGCAGAAGCATTGGATTTATCTACAGCAGATGTATACGGAACTGCTTCATTTTACACATTTTTAGATACCGTTCCCAGAGGGAAAAACGTGATCAGGGTATGTAAGACTATTGCCTGCCATATGCAGGGAAAAGATGAGATCATTCAGGCTCTTGAAGAAGCATTGAAGATCAAAGTTGGCGAAACAACTGATGATAAGAAGTTTACGCTTCTTACTGCCAACTGCCTCGGCTGGTGCCACAAAGGCCCCGTTATGCTCGTAAACGATGAAGTTTATCCTGAGCTTACTCCACAAAAAGCCGTTGAGATCATTCAGGAGTATGAAAGAAACACAAAGTAAGCGAATTACAAATCTGAAAACGTATCATTATGAAAGATAAAAAGCTTAAAAAAGTCGACCTCATCTTCGAATGCACTGAGTGTAAACCCTATGATGTACTTGAGAAAACACTCAAACGAGATCAGGATGAGATTATCCTTGATATTATCGACTCAGGCCTTAAAGGCCGTGGCGGTGCCGGATTTCCTACCGGACTGAAATGGAAATTTACTAAAAATGAAGATAACGCTGTAAAGTATGTGATCTGTAATGCAGATGAAGGCGAACCCGGTACTTTTAAAGACCGTGAGATCCTTTCCAGAGTACCTGAAAAGATTTTTGTAGGTATGGCTATCTGTGGTTATGCCATCGGTGCTAAAGAAGGTTACCTGTACCTTCGTGGGGAATACAATTTCCTTATCAAAGACCTCAACAAGATCCTGGATACCTTCAATGCAAAAACAAAAGAATTTGGCCTTGATTTTACCATTGGTATTAAATCCGGATCCGGAGCCTACATCTGTGGTGAAGAATCGGCCCTTTTCGAATCAATGGAAGGTAAACGTGGTGAACCACGTAATAAACCTCCTTATCCAACGGTTTCCGGTTATAACGGAAAACCTACTGTTATCAATAACGTCGAAACCCTTTCTCATGTTACCATGATCAGCCATCTTGGTGCTAAGCAGTTTAAGGATATGGGTACTGACGACTCCAGAGGTTCCAAAGTATTCTCTGTCTCCGGAGATACGCCCAAAGCAGGTATCTATGAACTGGAACTGGGTATGACGGTTCAGGAGTTTGTGGATGAATTCGGCGATGGCGATACGAAAGCTGTTCAGGTAGGTGGTGCCTCAGGGCATTGCGTTCCAAGAAAGGATTTTGCTGACACCATAATTGGTTTCGAAGGAATCCCTACCGGTGGATCCATGATGATCTTTAACAGCTCACGATCAATGTATAATGTGCTTCATGATTATCTGGAATTCTTCGCTGAAGAAAGCTGTGGACAGTGCACGCCTTGCCGCGTGGGTTGTCAGCAACTGCTCAAAGGTATTGAAGCCGTTAAAAGAAAGGAACGTACACCACAGTACCTCGAGGATCTGAAAAAACTTGCCGGTACTATGAAACTCGCGTCTAAGTGTGGACTGGGTCAATCGGTGGCAAATCCTTTTGTCTCTATCGTTGACAACTTCAAGGAAGAGATTATTTACTAATTAACCGTATTGATAACGATAAAAATTACATATCATGAGCGAATATTTAGTTAACCTCAAAATAAACGATATGGCAGTATCGGTTCCGGAAGGAACAACAATTCTTGATGCTGCGAAAAAATTGAATTTTAAAATCCCCACACTTTGTCACCACCCCGACCTCTCCGTCGCCGGTAACTGCCGTGTTTGTGTTGTTGAACAAAAAGGTGCCCGCGCTTTGGTGGCTTCCTGTGCAACTCCTGTTTCTGAAGGTATGGAAATCTATACCAATAGTATGAAAGTTCGCGATGCACGTAAGAATGTTATTGAACTCCTGCTCTCGGAACACAATGCAGACTGTACAAAGTGTTTTAAAAACGGTAACTGTGAACTTCAGGAACTGGCAAGTGAATACCGCGTCGGTGACCACGTATTTCTTGATCTTGTTTCTACTTCAGGGAAACATTCTATTGACATCTCTTCTCCTGCAATTCAGAAAGATGACAGCAAATGTATCCGCTGCCAGCGATGCGTAAGAACCTGTCACGAAATTCAGCATGTCAGTGCGCTGGCTGTTGTAAATAAAGGTGAGCATCAGGCTATCTCCACATTCATGAATAAGCCCATGAATGATGTGGTTTGTACCAATTGCGGTCAGTGTATCAACCGCTGCCCCACAGGTGCTCTCTCTGAAAGAACCTATCTTGACGAGGTTTGGGACGCAATCAACGACGAAACAAAACATGTTATTGTTCAGACTGCACCCGCAGTACGTGTTGCTCTTGCTGAACCTTTGGGCTATGATCCGGGTAACCGTGTAACTCATAAAATGGTTTCTGCTCTTAAGCATATTGGCTTCGATTCAGTTCTTGATACTGATTTCTCTGCCGACCTTACCATTATGGAAGAAGGTACTGAGCTGCTTACACGTCTGAAGAAACTTCTTGTGGATGGTGACTCCTCTGTGAAACTTCCGATGACCACATCCTGCTCTCCGGGGTGGGTGAAGTTTATTGAGCATACTTTCCCTTCTCTCCTCGATAATGTTTCCACTTGTAAGTCGCCACAGCAGATGTTTGGTGCCCTTGCAAAAACTTATTACGCACAGAAGAAAGGCCTGAAAGCTCAGGATGTAGTTTCTGTTTCCATTATGCCTTGTACTGCCAAAAAGTATGAAGCTGATCGCCCGGAAATGCGTGATAGCGGATATAAAGATGTGGATTACGTACTTACAACCCGCGAGCTTGCCATGATGATCAAGCAGGCTGGTATTGACTTTGAGTCGTTGCCCGATATGGAATATGACCGCATCATGGGTGATTCTTCTGGTGCTGCTGTAATCTTTGGTGCCACAGGTGGTGTTATGGAAGCTGCTTTGCGTACTGCCTACGAAATCGTAACCGGTCGTGAGGTGCCATTCAAAAACCTTGATATCCTCCCTGTTCGTGGATTCGAAGGTGTTCGTGAAGCTTCCGTGATGATTGAAGGATGTACTCCCGAATGGAGCTTCCTGGAAGGTGTTGAACTGAAATGTGCTGTAGCTCACGGCCTTGAAAATGCCTATCAGCTTATGAAAGCTGTTTATGACGGTACTGCTCAGTATCACTTTATTGAAATTATGGCTTGCCCGGGTGGATGCCTTGGTGGTGGTGGTCAACCTATTCCTACCAATGCTGATATACGTGCAAAACGTGCTCAGGCTATTTATGAAGAAGACAGCGCTCTGCCAATTCGTAAATCTCATGAAAACCCTGAAGTACAACAACTGTACAAAGAGTTTCTTGGAGCTCCTCTGGGTCATAAATCACACGATTTATTACACACTCACTATAAAGGTAGAAAACGTCATTAAACCTTTATCCAAACCTTTTTTAACCGGCATCTTTTGGATGCCGGTTTTTTTTATTTTTTTTATGTCAACGTTTTCTCCTTTTCGCCGTCTTTAGAAGTAAATTAATAACCTGAATTATGAAAAAATTATCGCTCATTTGTTTTCTTATGGCTTGCAGTATAGCCTTTTCACTAAATTTAAAAGCCCAGGATGATGGCATCAGAACTATTTTTGAGGAAACAAAAATTGTCCGGCTTTCGGGATTTGGTGGCCCCGAAATGTCTTTCTCAATGTTAAATGGTGAGTTTGCCCATTTCATGGGCGGCGGCGGTGGTGTCCTGATAAATAACTTCTTCGTGGGAGGTTATGGTACCGGGCTTACTACCGGGGAGCTATACAATGAAGATAAGCCGCAGATTATCTCCTATGGCCATGGCGGACTGTGGTTTGGCTATGAATTTAACTACCGCAATGCCATTCATCCGGTTGTAAGCCTTAAAACAGGGTGGGGGAGTGCTGAAACTAAAGATAGCTATCATCACAATTACGATAACCTGATTTTTGTTGTAACTCCTATCGTTGGTGTTGAAGCAAATATTACGAATTTCTTTAAGGTACGCCTCTCTGCTGAATGTCAGGTGGCAACGGGAGTGGATAATTTGTCTGATTTTTCTGAAAAAGACTTTCTGGCTCCGGGAGCAAACCTGAGTTTTGTATTTGGATGGTTTTAACCTGATAAAACCATTATGCAAATTACGTTTTCTTTTTATGCTGTTCCATATTTTATACTTTTGTAGTGAAAGAAATAGAATATGGAACGGATCTTTTTTTATAGCTTTTTTGGCCTTGGCCTCGTTTTTCAATTACTTTATCGTATAAAATATTTTCGTGTAGCACGAAAATCCGATTTCCCCTTCCGCAAGATGAATTTTGTGGACATTATAATTGTATTATGGTCTGTTCTGGGCTTTTATATTATTCCGGTTCTGCATATTGCTACACCGGTTTTTGAACCGTTGAATTTTCAACTTCCCCTGGCAGTAGCTGTAATTTTCTCCATGTTTTACCCTGCCGGTGTGTTTCTGTTTTATAAGTCTCACTCTGATTTGCGTAAATATTGGTGGATGGGCTATGAGATATCTCTTGATAAAGAACTTGTTTCTGAAGGTGTTTATGCCTGGATACGACATCCAATGTATGCAGGGTTGTTTTTAATTGCTGTAGGCACTGTATTTATATTACAAAACTGGATTGCAGGTTTTTCTTCACTGATAGGCTTTGTGCCCTTATATTTTTTTCATATTCCTGCCGAAGATCGTCATCTTGCAAAGCATTTTGGCGATGCATTTTCGCATTACAGAACTTATACCGGTAAGCTTTTCCCCGGCCGTCGTCGGCCCGGCCGATAGTACTTCAGGGCTTTGTTAAATTTTGTTAAGGCTTCTTTACATTGCCTGAGCCATTTTGTTATTTTGCATATCAAATTAACAAACCGGAAAATCCTATGGATATCGTTGTAGAAAAATTAACCAAAAAGTATGGTGCGCAGCGGGCTGTTGATGATATCAGCTTTACAGTACGCACCGGCGAGGTATTAGGCTTTCTGGGGCCCAATGGTGCAGGAAAAACCACTACCATGAAGGCAATTACTACCTCCTTTGCCCCTTCAGCCGGAGATGTGAAAATCGGAAATATCTCGGTAACAAAACAACCTGATGATGTGAAAAAACATATCGGGTATCTCCCTGAATCCAACCCCTTGTACACGGAAATGCCTGTTCTGGATTATCTTAGATATGTCGCTGAACTGCATGGTATTCCTAAAAACAAACGCGACAACAGGATTCTGGAAATGGTCAATATCTGTGGCCTTGAAGGAGAGAAACATAAACTTATCTCTGAGCTTTCAAAGGGATATAAACAGCGTGTCGGCCTTGCACAGGCGTTGATTCATGACCCTGAAGTGCTTATCCTTGATGAACCTACTACAGGGCTTGATCCAAATCAAATAGTAGAAATCAGGGAGCTTATAAAACGCATCGGAAGAGAAAAAACAGTAATCCTAAGCTCGCATATCCTTGCTGAAGTGGAAGCTACCTGCGATCGTATTTTGATAATCAATAAAGGTAAAATTGTTGCCGATGGCACTGCCGAAGAATTACGAAAATCTGCAAAAGGAAATGAATTGATCCATGTTGCTATTGAAAATGGGAACAAAAACGAAGTCTTTACCGCTCTGCAGCAGTTAGGATCCGTCGAATCAGTGGACTTTTGTAAAAACGATGACTCAATGTATGAAGTAATAGCGATGCCACATATGTCGGCCCGCAAGGATGTTTTTAATCTCTGCGTTGAAAAGGGGTGGATGCTCACTGCGCTGATACCTGTCGAGACAAAACTCGAAGATGTATTCCGGAATCTGACCATGAAATAATTGTTTAACCTTGAATTATTTGCCTTATGCATCAAATATGGATAATAACAAAAAAGGAATTAAGGGGCTTTTTTGACTCCCTGATGGCCTATGTTATGCTCATCCTGTTCCTGGGGTTTACCGGTTTTTTTACCTGGATGCCCTCCGGACAGGATATCTTTCTTATCAACCAGGCCACCATGCAGCCTTTTTTTAGTATTGCTTACTGGACGCTCTTCTTTTTTGTTCCGTTGCTTACTATGCGTGGCATCGCTGAAGAAAAGCGCTCCGGTACAATGGAGCTTTTATTAACAAAACCGGTCTCCGACTGGCAATTTGTTATGGGTAAGTTCTTATCTACTTTATTATTAATAGCCATTGCTATTGCCCTGACATTGCCATACTATTTTACAATTAGCCGTTTAGGTCCTGTGGATCATGGCGCCGTTGTTGCTGGTTACCTGGGCTTGCTGCTGATGAGTGCAGCCTATATCGGCATCGGTATTTTTGCTTCTTCAGTATCGAAAAATCAGATCGTTGCTGTATTGCTGGCACTTTTCATCGGAATTTTTTTCCATATCATTTTTGATATCCTTGCAAGAGGAATTTCTGGAACCATGGGGGAGGTGATACATTTTCTGAGCCTTTCAACCCATTTCGAATCCATGTCAAGAGGAGTTATTGATTCCAAAGATCTTATATATTTTCTTTCCCTGGCATTTGCCGGACTTTTGGGTTCAGTTACTGTGCTCTCAAAAAGATCATTGTCGGATGCTTAATTTTTATCAATCATGAAAAATAAAAAGACATTTATATACCAGTTAGTAATTGTATTTGGTGTCATTATTCTGCTGAATGTTGTTTCCGGATTTTTCTATGCCCGCCTGGATTTTACACAGGATAAGCGTTATACACTTAGTGAAGCCACCAAAGACATTCTGGATGATTTAGACGAAACCGTTACTGTTACAGCTTATTTTACGGAAGATCTGCCGGCTGTGTATTCATCCATAAAAAACGATTTTAAGAATTTACTTATAGAATATTCACAAGCCAGCAAAGGAAATGTTGTATACGAATTTATCAATCCCAATGAAGACCAGGAGTTGGAAATGGAGGCTATGCAGAATGGTGTGCAGCCGCTGTTGATAAATATGCGTGAGAAAGATCAGGTGAAACAGCAAAAGGCTTTCCTTGGTGCTGTACTTCAGTATGGTGAACAGAAAGAAGTGATTCCTTTTGTTCAACAAACTGGCGCAATGGAATATGCTCTTTCTTCAGCAATAAAGAAACTTGCCGTCATTAATAAGCCCTCTGTGGCCTTTCTCGGGGGGCATGGTGAACCGGGCTTGTTTGCCTATCAGCAGGCCAAGGCGCAGCTGGATGTATTATACAATGTACGATCAGTGAAACTTTCCGATACTTCCGATGGCTTACTGCCTTTTAATACGGCTGTGATTGTGAAGCCTGATATGCCGTATGCTCAGTGGGAACTCGATCAGCTTGATGCTTTTCTTGCCCGTGGCGGAAACCTGGTATTGGCACTGAACCGCGTTGACGGTGATTTGCAAACTATGCAGGGAGAGGCAGTCGAAACAGGCCTTGAAGGCTGGCTCGCAGAAAGAGGTATTATCATTGAATCCGATTTTGTAGTGGATAAACATTGTGCTTCTGTAGGAGTGCGTCAGCAGCAGGGATTTTTCTCTTATACCACGCAAATGCCGTTTCACTATCTGCCTATGGCTTCAGAATTTGCCGATCATCCCATATCCAAGGGTCTGGAAAATGTTGTATTCCCCTTTGCCAGCTCGATATCCTATACCGGTGACACAACAATCACTTTTACTCCTTTAGTTATGACTTCGGAAAAGGCCGGTACGCAACCTGCTCCGGTATTCTTTAACATACAGCGTAAATGGAGTGATAATGATTTCCCCCTTGAAAATATTCCAATCGCTGGTGTTTTTTCAGGTAAACTTGCAGGAAATGCACAGTCATCCATCGTTCTTTTCGGTGATGGTGATTTTGCTGTTAATGGCGAAGGACAACAGGCCCAACAGCTGTCCGGCGATAATGTTAGTCTGTTGGTGAACGCTGTTGACTGGCTGTCAGATGCCACAGGGCTTATTGCTCTGCGTACAAAAGGCGTTACAGCGCGTCCGTTGAAGAGTATTGAAGACAGTTCGAAAATACTTATTAAGTGGATTAACTTTATTCTGCCACTTTTTCTTATTATTGTATACGGTATCATCCGGCGTCAACGCAAAAATGCGTTACGTGTAAAACGAATGGAGGAAGGTTATGTTAAGTAGTAAAAATTTTAAAATATGGCTCTCGGTATTTGTCATATTACTCGTTGTTGTTTTTTTGGTTTTAATACCCAAAAAGAAAAAAACAGAGCGTAATTTTAAAAGAAATCTTGTGGAACTCAGGACTTCAGATATCGATAAAGTTTCGTTTCAAACCCCTACAGCTCAGTTTCCTACTTCTTTTGTGAAAGATAAATCTCAGGGAGGATGGAATATTGAAGTCAATGGGAAAACATTCCCTGCAGATACCAATATTGTTAAAAGTATATTGAAAAATTGTGTAAACATGCGATCACTGAGGGTTGCAGGTAATGATAAAGATAAATGGGCCCGTTTCCAGGTAGCTGATACCAATGCTGTTAAGGTACAGTTTTATAGTAATAATAAGGAAAAGGCTTTTCTGTATATAGGAAACTTTTCCTACCTGGCTCAGCAAAGCCAGAATGCGATGATGGCCAACCAGGGACAGGGTCGAATGACAACTTATGTGCGTGAAAAAGGGGATAAGAAAACCCACTCTGTGGATGGTTATCTGAAAGCCTATTTTACCGATGATGTGAAATATTACCGTAATAAAACCATTTTTAAAGTCGATAAAACCAAACTTACGCGTTTTTATGCCGAATTTGCCGATGGAACAAAATATGATATCCGAAGAACTGAGCCCGGAAAATTCAGCATCGATGGTAAACCGGCCGATTCTCTGGCTATTGCCAAATTCCTGCACTCTGCTGATAATGTAAACAGCCGTGATATAGTTGATGGCATAAACCCCGGTTCATTGCCTTCAGAATTTGACATGATTCGCTTTGAAGCAGAAAATATGAAACCGGTTACCATTAAAGCTTATTATGTGGGTGGTGAACAAAAGCGGATTTTTACTTCAACCATGAATCCGGGTGCCTATTTTGGCGACCCCATCGACCGCATTTACCGTATGGTTTTCAAGCCCCGAAGCTTCTATGAAGGGGATATTTAAAATATTGATTCTATTGTGAATTATTATTACCGGGTTGGAATTCTTCTGATCCGGTTTTTTTTGTAACTTCATAACCTGTTTTACATCAAATAACCAAAATATTTTATTATGGAACAGCAAACCCCTGTACAACAATCCACAGATTTCCAACCTGTAGAGTATGCCGGATTTTGGCGCCGTTTTGTTGCGTATATCATTGATAGCCTTATTGTTGGCTTTGTGCAACAGATTGTAATTCTTCCTTTTCTTGCCATAGCTGGAATTGGTATGTCTGCTTATAGTGCTATGGATTTTGATGATCTCTCTCCGGATGATCCTGAATTCTTTGGCTGGATAGCAGCTCTTGTCGGTGCATATATGTCTGTAGCTATTCTCTTTTTTGTTTTGCAATGGCTCTATTATAGCTTTATGGAGTCATCAAAGTATCAAGGCACTCTTGGAAAAATTGCACTTAATATTAAAGTTACCAACTATAATAATGAGCGAATCTCATTTCTTAAGGCTACCGGACGATATTTTGGGAAAATTTTATCCGGAATGATCTTTCTTATCGGTTATATAATGGCTGGTTTTACTGCAAAAAAACAAGCATTACACGATCTGCTGGCCGAAACATTAGTGGTGAAAAAATTAATGTAAAATAAAGGGCGATAGGATTTTACGACAATATAGCCTTTGCGTTGAATCGTATTTATTTCCCGATAAAGCCTCCAGACCTTCCGATGCGGTCTGTGAGGCTTTGTTGTTCTCTCCTGAATCTTTCAGAATGATACAGTAATAGTATCTGTATATATAGTTATCAGGATAACCTTGTACCAGATTTTCTGCATGTCTGCCTGAATTTTTTTTATCTTTTAAAAAATCATAATAAATACGCATTAAATAATACGTGGCTTCGGTGCTTATCACAGGATTTTTATTTTTTGAGCATTTTTCCAAAAGTATTACTCCACGCTGCAGGTTTTCATAAAACGGAACCGTATCGCGCACAAAAACAGGGAGCTGATGCTGCAGCTCAGCCTTAATGCAATAATATAATCCTTTTGCAAGTGGTGAGATAGTTTGCGATGATTGCTGAAGAATACTTTTTTCAAAGGATTTCCATGTTTTCCATGCCTTCAGGTATTTTCTTTCCGATAGCAATACTTTTAATAAACTGGCATTAATAAGAAGATTTTCCTCTTCGGACAAGGCCTCATTGATTGTGATTTTTTTTTCCAGATAACACAGAAGTTCCCTGTGTGATCTGTCAAGACTAATGTCCTTCCACCATTTATATGCAACATCAATAACAAGTTCATGGGTATGATTTATACTTTGCGATTGGATAGCCAATTGAGCGGTTTCAAAATCAAAGTTGTAGATTTTTGTAATAATGTTTTCGGTTTGAATAGAATCCGAATTTTGCGAATATATACACCATGGACTCAGTACCATAATGAAAAATGCAGATAATATTTTCACTGTTAACCGATTCATTTATTTAGCGAAATTGAGATAAGATTGGAAAGAAGCTCATTTTTCCGCTTTTCTTTTTTTAAGGCCGTTAAATCGCGGGCTTTTTTAATGCCACCAATGTAATAGCGTTGAAACCAGGGTATTACAGCGATAAATCCCTGGATGGGGTTATAGGTAATTGCCACATAGAAGTAGACCGAAAGGAACAGACTGTTTATAAGAAATGAATTTACAGCTTCACCATATTCGCCATTATATGCCTGCCCCAAACCAGGGAGAAGAATACTTAGCCACATGGCAGTTTGCGCCTTTTTTCTGTCAGCCTGTTTTGCTTTTACTATTGTTTCTGTAATGAAAAGGCTGTCGGAAGTTCCAAAATATTCAATAAAAGCATTCTGTGATTTGTCGAAATAATCTGTTGCAAAGAATACAAGACCCTTATAAAAGGCGAATTCATGATTTGTGTATTCAACACCCTGCGAGTTAATATTGGCAATGTGAAGTCGTGCCTTCATGAAGTCCTTTTCCACAACATAGGTATGAAGTATGTCAATATTTATCTCTTCTTTCGTTTTTTTATCAATCGCATTGTGAAATGCGATATTGTAATAGTATCTGGCATTGCGATAATTTTTCGCCATACGGTATGCATGTGCACTCTCCCGGGCAATAGAATCGGTTAGCTCCGGATTGAAAAACAACACCCTGCGATAGGCCTCGACAGCATCATCATAAAAACCGTCTCTGGTGAGCTCACGGGCATAATGAATCGTTTCATCCGTTGTTTGAGCAAATGCAATGCTTTGCGCCAGGAAAAAACTAATCAGGAAGTAAAAAAACAGCCTTCGCATGATGATAGATTTCATGATTTATATTGTAGTTGTATTGGTTTGCAGCTTTTATACTACCGTAGATATTCCCGCTGTAAAACGCCAGTGCAAGCCCGCCATTGATCCAGCCATAAGCACTTTTTATTCCTTTTTTATTAAATCCCGACCATGCCTGCCAGGTAGATAGTCCTACCATGATAAAACTGAACAAACCATCCTTCCAATAGCCACTGTATACTTTTCCACTACCGGGAATTACAGCTGACATCATAACACTGGCCCAGACTTTCTTATATCGCACCGACTCAATCTGTTTTAATACCGGTGAAAATTTTGAGTCAGAGGAATATTGAAGTGAACTGTATTGGTTATGGAGTAATTTATTGGCCAGAGCAAAGTAATCCCGTTTTTCTTCCGTAAAACAATCTGTTGTGGAAATGTAGTTTTTTGCACAGTCATAATCAGTAGAAAGGATCAGACTTTTAGTATAAAGCGAACTTACACAACAAGGTATATTGTTCGTTTTATCCGACTGCTCCAGAATTGATGTGATGCGTTTATATTGCTCTGATAAGAAAAGACTGGTTACCAGCATTTCCGTAATAGAATCATTATACGGTGTGGTTACATAAAGACGGTAATACTCTTTTGCAGCCATTTTATATTCTCCATTATCAAAAAGATAACCGGCAAATTGCTTTGAATGCTCCGTATCGTACAGGTTCTGTGCCTTTATTGTTAAGCCTGTGCACAGCAATAACAGAAGAAGGTATACATTAAGGTATTTTTTCATAGTGAATATCTCTGACGGGATCGATTAACAAGTGATTATGTGGATCTTTGGGATAATTTTCAGGACTTAGGCTGTTGCACCGTGAAAAGCGATCGAAAAAGTTAAGTGAGCCAGCTACCAAACCTTGTTTGCCTATAGCAATTAAAGCATATTCAGAACAGGAGGGAGTGAAGCTGCAATGGCTTGCATCCTGAGAGGAAATGAAATTTTTGTAGAAGATGAAAGCCCCTTTTACCACAAGTTTGTATTCGCTGGTATAAGTGCTTTTATCTGATTTATAGCTATTTATATGAGTCTCCCCGGAAGGAATGCTGGTCAATATTTCATTAATCATTGCCTCCGACTGGGACCATAGCAGGACCGGAATGAGAAGGCTCAAAATCAATGGTATAGTTATAAAAATCCTCATTTTCTTTGCTGTTAAGAATTATATTCCTGTAGGTCGTGATTTTTTTTGATTCACGGTCGCCCATATAGGAAAATTGAATTACCCGTGTAGGAAAGGGCAGGTTTTCAATGTTCTCATAATCCATGAAAAATTGTTTTGAAATAATGGAATCCTCTTTATCCATGGATATTAAACCGAATAATTGTCCGTTTTTTTGTGATAATAACATCTTGCCAATGTCAACAACCTGTTTTCCCGGGAGCTCCCAGGTGGAAATCACCATTTCGTCGCTCTCTTCCATATCTGTAAGCTGATAGGGCGTTTCATTAAGCCCGTACATATCAAGGTTTTGATTAAGAAAAAGGTTATAAATTGAAAAGTCGATCATACTGACTCCCATATTGTGAGATATGATTTTTTTGCTGTCAGGACGCACAGTGCAGGTGTCCATAATAACCATAGAAGATGCCTCCGGAAACTGAAAATCATAATATACCGTACGGTTGGTTTTGTTGTAATAGATAGTCCCTGTAATCAGGTTTTGTTTGCCGTCATATCCAATTTCCTTAATGGAAAAATCAGCCTGAAACCTGCTGTATAGCTGTGCCTCAGCATGAAATGAAAAGGCAAAAAGAGAAATTGTAAGAATTATTGAAAGCCTGTTCATAGGGAGTAATAAAAAAGAAGCCATAAAGAGAGTATCTTTATGGCTTAAGTTAATGTTTTTTCTGATTAATAGTATCTTCCGTAATAAACTGGAGTAGTGATAGCAGATAACACTACAGAAGCTCCAACTCCAATCCAGAATGACATTTTATTGTCTTTGGGCTCGTCATCGTCAATAGCGATTACAAAGAAACCTACCGGGCAACAAAGGAAACCCCAAAGGAAGCCTTCCCACATAAATTCAAAATTGGAAGCCATTTCAGTGGAGAAATCATAGCCGGCCATATCAAAGCCATTGCTGTTTAAATCAATAGCTGTGACATTAGTGTTGGAAAGAACAAAGTTCTCTAAAGTTGTCAGCTCCTGGAACTGTGCCTCTAATGCAGTTTCGTCCAGGTTAAAAAGTTCGGTGTTACCGGCAAAAAGAGTAACCGTAAACAGCGACATGAAGAAGATTAGTAATACTTTTTTCATGATGTTGATGTTTTTAATTAATGGTAAATTGGTGTAACTGTTTTTGTTTATCCAAAGATAATACAAATTTTGATAAATGCGTTATACGAATTCACCTGATTGACATGTAATTTAATTGAATGTTTATATTCCACGTAAAATACAGACGCATAAGTTCCAATAATGCTGCCAAAAAGAGAAATTTGATCAGATTTATTTTAACATTGCTCTTACCTGGTCTATACTGCCATCATTTTCAGCAGGTTCTAAATTTAAAATATTTGCTATTAATGGATATAATGATACATTTTCAAAGGTGGGCACTGTGATATTTTCTCGGAATGCAGGTCCGTAGGCATAAAAAATGGCATGCATATCCTTTTCTTTGTTATCGAAACCATGAGTTCCGCTAAAACCATATCCTTCCCTGGGATCCTGATTAAGGATGCTCCAGTGCAGTTTTGCAGCAACAACAATGTCCAGTGTTCTTGGGTTTGTGCCATAATGGAGCCTTTCAGGAACCTGTGATGCCTTCCAGACTTGCAGATTCGGGTTGGTGCCAAGCATATCAATGGCCATATCAATGTATTTATCATCAACATCGAGGCTCATCACCGGGTTTGATCCTGAATATCCAATAATAATGGAGTCGGGGAGAATATGGTCGATTCTTACAATCTTGTCGTAACTGATTGAAGCCATTCCATGGTCGGAAGTGATAATGACATTGACCTCATCGGCAATTGGTAGAGCTTCGAGTTTTTCTAAAAATATACCCAGGTAATTGTCGAGTTCCACAATAAGGCTATCCATTTTCTCTGAATCAGGGCCAAAGTCATGACCTGTAATATCGGGTTCCGGGAAATACCAGGTAATAAAATGCGGGCGTACATCTTCGGGTTTTTGCAGCCAGGCAATAACGCTGTCGATTCTTTGTTCGTAGGGGAAGGTATGGTCATAAGGTTTCCAGTAAGTTGGCTGTAACCCTTCCACATCCGATCCAACCCAAAAGTAGGATCCGGATATTACGCCCTGCTTTTCTGCTGTAATCCAGATGGGCTCTCCGCCATAAAAATACTTATCACCTCTGGTTTCAGGATCGCCGAGGCTATATCTGCGTCCGGTGGCCGGATCAATGAAGTTATTATGAACAATTCCGTGGTGGTCGGGGTACAAACCTGTAGCCATGGAATAGTGATTGGGAAAGGTTTTTGTAGGAAAAGAAGGTTGTAGTGACTCGGCTTTAACGCCTTTTCCGGCAATTTTATCAAGGTTGGGTGTGGGCGCTTTATCGGGATAGTCCCACCGGAAACCATCCATCGACAGCATGATAACATAAGGCTGATCCTCTTTGGAAGCTTCCCGGGTACACTGAACGGTTGCAAGAGCAAACAGCGACAGTGTAATGATATATAAAAGTTTTTTCATAATACATTGATTGAGGAACAAAGGTACGAAAAAAGGCTGCTCCTAAAAGGAACAGCCTTATATCTATCAATGAAAATTATCGATTAGTTAAAGATATATCTTACACCAATCTGACCCTGCCAGCGTGAGCTTGATAAGCCGCTGTCGTCGATGTTGAAAATGTCATCGCGGGTTTCAGGACCAGTATATGTGAAAGTAGGAGTTGTTCCGTCGTCGTCCATTCCTGCATATTTGAGAAGCTGGTAAGTGCCATAAGATACGTAGTACTTACGTCCCCAGTCTTTATTCAGGAGGTTTGTGAAGTTGAAGATATCCAATGTAAGCTGGAGGTCATGTTTTTTGCCACCTGCAT
>CAZQNY010000052.1:0-20416 GCA_964594665.1 uncultured Bacteroidales bacterium | reverse complement strand
GTCAATTTTGACAATGCAGCCGAAGACCTTGCAGCCAATAAAGAACGTTGGTACAACTACTTAACCCCATATTCAAAACATACAAAGACAGAACAGCTTCTGGCAGCCAAGTGCATCCGAACACTGATCTCCAACTGGCGAAAAGCACAAGGCGCACTACAATATGACGGACTGTTTCCATCGTATGCCTACCGTGGTTTTCATGGATTTTGGGCATGGGACTCCTGGAAGCATGCTGTGGCTCTGGCTACCTTTGAGCCGGAGCTGGCAATGAATCAGATACGTGCCATGTTTGCATACCAGAATGAGCGCGGAATGATAGCCGACTGTATCTTTCGTGATACCGTGATAGAAAGGCATAACTGGCGTGACACAAAACCTCCTTTGGCAGCGTGGGCAATAGATGCAGTTTTTAAAGCCACAAACGATACTGCCTTTATTATAGAGATGATGCCAAAATTGGAAAAGTATCATGCCTGGTGGTACAACGACCGCGACCAGAATAAAAACGGACTGTGTGAATACGGTTCCACCGACGGCACCCGCATCGCAGCAGCCTGGGAGAGCGGAATGGACAATGCCGTAAGGTTTGATGAAGCAACACTCTTCAAAAATAACGATGGAGCCTGGTCACTGGATCAGGAGTCTGTGGACTTAAATGCCTACCTTTTCGCAGAAAAGCAATATCTGGCGGCGATGGCATCAATTTTAGGAGATACAGATAAGCAGCAAAAATACCTCAGCGAAGCAGCAGAGCTTAAAACAGCTATTCAGGAACGTTTCTACAATCAGGATCAAGGCTACTTCTTCGACTACCACTTAACTAATGAGATGCCGGTGGAGGTTATCGGTCCGGAGGCCTGGATCACTTTGTGGGCAGGCATTGCAACGCAGGAGCAGGCGGAGCATGTCCGAAATATCATCATGGACACCTTACATTTTAACACAAAAGTTCCGTTCCCCACCCTCTCCTATTCGCATCCGGAGTTTAATCCCCGGCGCGGTTACTGGCGTGGCCCGGTATGGATCGATCAGGCGTGTTTTGCGCTGGAAGGGTTAAAACGTTACGGATACACTGAGGAATACAACCTACTAAGACACAACCTGTTGCACAATACAGAGGGCATGTTGGAGCCGGGATCACCACTACGTGAAAACTATCATCCGGTTACAGGAGAAGGTCTTAATGCAGAACACTTCAGCTGGACGGCAGCGCATTTATTAATGTTGTTGTAATAAAACACAAGTCTTCAACTATCGTTTCAGATTCACACGGCGGTGTGAATCTACCGGGAGAGGACCAAACAGTAGAGCCCCACGGCGGTGGGGCCCTTGATTTATGTAAAACCCACCGCCGTGAGGCTCTCACATGAAATGCCCGGCGAAACACTGCTGAAAGACCGAGCGACACTGCGTACCCAAAACAAATATTATCGAATCCCAAACGGAATCGTCAGATTCAAACTAATATTCCGTCCAATATTGTTATATCCCATGCCTTTTAGCGTAGACAGGTGATCCATATAGGTTTCATTCAACAGATTGTTGGCCAAAACAGAAACCGTTATAGTCTGCTTGTTCCATGCAATATTAGTACCGATGCAGGCATTTACCAATGTATATGAATCTGTTGTGCTTTCATATACAGAGGGTTTATCCTGTTCAAATGCATAGAGGCACCCAAGTTTAAAGAAGGGTTTGTTCAATGCACCAAGCTTCTCTTTTGTAAGCCGCATTTCAGCACGCAGCTTATTCTGGGGAATAAACGGCAGATACGTTCCGTCGTCATATTCACCTACCAACCAGGAATATGTGGCCTGAAGGTTCATCCATTCCAATGGCAATACATTTACGGTTGCTTCGGTACCATACAGACGGGAATCATGTTGTGAATAGCGGTATATCAATGCCCCGGATGTGGTGTATTCATCCGTCGGTGCAATGAAAATGTAATCGTTTATACGGTTATAAAACACTGAGATATCGGCCATCACAACATTTGAATGGTAATGTACACTCAGATCACCTTCATAACTACGTTGTGAGGTTAAATCAGCATTTCCCTGTTCATAACGCACGCCGTGCATTCCATTTTGCGTCAACTCAGCAATATTAGGAGTACGATAGGCAGAAGCGATATTTGCGCGAAGTAAAAGTTTATCATTAAAATGATAAGTGGCTCCACCGGAAGCACTGAAATCACCAAACTCGGTGTCTATTGCCTCTTTACCCGGCTCTTCAACAGTTTGTATTGAACGGTAATCATACCGAACACCAAGCTGTGTCTTCAAATGGTCGAAGAAGGTGTTCATTGCCAAAGCAAAGACCCCAAAATCGTTCACATCAGCATCGGGGATCACATGATTGGGCGCTTCATTGTTGCGATTTGTTTTTAAAGCTCCCTGTACTCCGGCTATAATTTCCCCGTTATTGATTTTTGAAAAGGTTGACTTCACCTCATAGGATAAGGTATTCATATCCATATTCACCATTTCAAATGCAGGTGTTGTGGTGTCGGTCTGAAGTGCTCTGTTATTCATCTGATAAGAGGCATTGAAATCCAGTTTCACAGCACTCAAAAAGAGTGTATTGCGTGTGGAGATAACATGATTTGTAAGATCCTGATACCACACCTCGTTTTTTCTGCTTTTTTCTGTTGCATAGGGCAATGCAGCACCCACGCTCATACCGAGTTTTGGTTGGTTATAATCGTAATACACCCGAAAGAGACCATTTTTTTTCTTTAAGCCCAAACCAGCTTTGAGAGAAGTTTCATTAAAACGGGTATTGGGAACAAATTCTCCATCACCATCGGTATAATCCATGTGGCTCTTTTGGCCTGCGCGGAGGTTCCAGAAAAAGGACTCGCTACTGCCACGGACACCCAGGTTAGAGACCACACCGGAAGTATTGGAATGGTATTGTGTATTAAAATCGCCGATTATCGCCCCGGCAGGAGCGGGTTTTTCTTTAATCATATTGATTACGCCACCCACAGCATCAGAGCCATAGAGTAGCGAGGCAGGTCCTTTGATAATTTCCACCTGATCAACACCGAATTCATCAATGATATAGGGATGATTTTCTGAAAACTGAAAATTCTCCAGCTTCACACCATTGTTAAGCATCAGAACATTGGTCATGGAGAGCCCTCTGATCACCGGTTTAGCTACGCCGGTACCTTTCGCGATCATGTCAACACCAGGGACATATGACAGCGCTTCCATAAGCGTTGGGGTGCCGGAAGAAGAGAGCTCTTTGGGTGTGATTAGCTCAATCTTTATCGCATTTTCATGTTGTGTAGAATAGGTTCCGCCGGAGATCACCACTTCTTCGGCCTGTAATACCGCGGGTTCCAGCAGCACATCAAATCCAGCAGCTGTGGTTTTTTCATCAATTACTTCGATAATCGTTTTGTATCCCACATATGAGAACTGCACTTTCAGTGCTCTGTCAGGTAAATTATTGAGGATAAATTCACCCTTTTCATTGGTAACGGTTCCGTGGTTTAGTTCTGGCAAATAAACATTAACCTCCGGAATGGGCTGATTGTTAGTAATATCATTTACGGTGCCCTGAATAGTTTTCCGGGCATATAATGACGGGCTCATTATTGCTATCACAGCAACAATGACCCATGTAAAAATCTTTTTCATGGATAATATTATTTGGCCGGTTGCAAAACCGGTATATATAAATCTATTTAACTAATGTTTAGGCAATTAACTAAACAGATGGAGGGGCACGCAGATGAAAAGAGAAAACAGGTACGGCGGCTACACTTTTCGGTGAGGTGACAGTATAAAGATCCGCAATAATCTCATGTTGAGCAGGGACATGTTGAGGGTCATTTTTTTGATGCACTGCATAATCAAATGCACAGATAGGGCATTTTTTATGTTTCTCAACGAGTACTGTCTCTTCAGAAAATATGCATTTATGGTGACCGTGATGGACATAAAGAAAGTGAGTAGCCTTTACCAAAAAGGGAGAGGTAAAGACAACCAGAAGCAGGAATGCTATCTTAATTCTTCTTTGTTCCACCGGGAAACACTGTTTGCATTAAAATTTCCGTCAAAGGTATAAATAAAAACATAGGATGCTTTGTATGGGGGAGGTTTTTACAATGGATGCGTGGGGTTGCTTCATCAGGAGTGACCCGACAGGTATTTTTCTCCTGTCGGGTCTTGAATGATAGCGATGTTGAGGTCGCTTCCACCGGTACGACCTGACAGGTATTTTTCTCCTGTCAGGTCTGGAATGATAGCGATGATGAGGTCGCTTCCACCGGATGGCTATCGGTGGCAAGCTCCTGCCAATGACAGATGTTGTCAAGGTATTAATACTGAGGTCGCTTCGTCGCAAGCTCCTCGCGATGACTCGCTGTAATGCGTTCATTTTCAGAGGACTGAAGCCCTCTTTTGAGAGGTCGTCGCAGAGGGAAGACCTGACAGCGTCCGCAGGACCTGTAAGGTTGGTGTTTGCGAGGTAGCGTTCCCGTCAGATGAACGATGAGGGGGCGTCATCGCGACTGCCACCGATAGCCATCGATGGAAGCGATCTCAGCGATGGAAGTAAGGGGGATGTTTTTGAACTGTTGAGCAGTGACACTTCTAATTATGGATTTTAATTATTATCCAACAATATCAGAATCATAAAATAAGTTATTATGGATAAAACCGAAAATCATGACAGATACATTGGAAGAAAAGGAATTTTCATTTGAATCGGAGGCATACAGTATTCTTCCCGGTGTTATTGACTACCACTGCAGGAAACACGATCTGGATCTTAAACATAAATATTCTATCTACACAGAAGTCGGGACCATTAAAGATAATGTACATATCAAAGACATAGAAGTAGAGGAGAACAAGCGTTTTAGTTACCGGATACTGACCCCTGCAGGAACGAAAAGCACAAAAGATGTTGTGTTTTTATTTCATGGATTTAACGAAAAACACTGGGACAAATATCTTCCCTGGGCGGAGGCCATCTGCAAGGGGACTGGTAAAAGCGTAATATTATTTCCCATCGCATTTCATATGCAGCGTGCCCCGGCAGGCTGGAGCGATAAAAGAGCAATGTACAGGCTGAGCGAAAACAGGAAACAACGCTACCCCAACATTGTCGACTCAACCCTGTCGAATGTGGCGATCAGCATGAGGCTGCACTCCATGCCGCAGCGGTTTATCTGGTCTGGGCTGCAGTCGTACTACGATGTGATACAACTTATTGAAGAGTGCAAAGACGGCAGACATCCCTTTATCGATAAAAATTTCTGTTTCGACTTTTTTGCCTACTCAATAGGAGGGTTTCTGGCTCAGATACTTAAATTCACCAACCATAAAGGTTATTTTGACAGTTCCAGGATTTGTCTTTTTTGCAGTGGTGCCACCTTCAACCGCTTGTCGCCGGTATCGAAGTTTATCCTCGACAGCGAAGCCAATGTTGCACTCTATTCTTTTTTAGTTGAACATCTCGACAAAATTTTGGTAAAAGAAGCTTTGCTGAACCATTATATCCATGAGGACCATCCTGAAGGACTGATATTTTATTCCATGCTCGATTATCGTAAGATGCGTGCATTCAGGGAAGAGCTTTTACGAAGGCACGAAAAAGAGATCTATGCCATTACATTGAAAAAAGATGAGGTTATCCCGTCGTTTGAGGTTATCAACACTTTACAGGGAGCCTATCGCGATATCAATATCAGGGTTGATGAGATGGATTTCGACAGGGATTATACGCATGAGAACCCGTTTCCTGCCGTTTGCAATGCCTCTGCCATGGTTGCACAAGACCTGGAGGCTGTATTCTCACGTGTTTGCAGGTTTTACGGGGAGAGGTTGCAATGAAACATAAGCCGCGACAGCGGTGGCTTTATTCGGTATAGAGCTTTCAGATACGCACGGTGGTGATAATTTCAACGCGTGTGATTCTCAGATTATGGACTCGACAGAGATCCACACGGCGGTGTGGATTTACCGAATCGTTTGAGAGCATTAGCTGCAAATGCATGTTATCAGATACGCACGGCGGTGCGTATTTACCGGGAGAAGTTTGGTTATATTTGAATGAATGTTTCGAATATTTTGTTTCGTTTATTTCGTTTATATTTGCATTAAAAATATAAACCCAAAATCATCAGTTATGAAAAACGATATTAACCTCTATAAGCCGACGAAAGAAGAGCAGCGTACGGCGATGGCATCTTATGATGCTTTAAGTGCCGTACTATGCGAATTGAAAGACAAAAACCCGGAGATAGAAATCGAAGAGACCAATGAAAAGATCAGAATTCCGATAAATGCTTTAAAACTGCTGGTTGAAATCTTAAAAGAGACAAGCAAAGGGCGCCCTGTATCAATAGTGCCTGTTGCTACTGAGGTCACTACTCAGGCCGCAGCAGAAATGCTTGGATGTTCCAGGCCTCATGTAGTAAAATTATTGGAAACAGGAAAGATTAAATTCACCAGGGTTGGGCGCCACAGAAGAATTCTGTACGATGATATTTTAGCCTACAAGCAGGCGATGAAAGAGGAGCAGGAAAGGCTAATCAGCGAAATGATGGAGGAAGACGAAAACTCAGGATTATATGATTCATAGTGTTAGATTTAAATGTGTCCTGGACACAAACGTTATTTATCATCTTTGGATAAGAGATTTACTACTTTGGTTTGCTCATTTTGACCTATATACGCCAAAATGGAGTACAAATATCTGTGATGAATTTATTGAGGTCAAGAAAAGGAAAGGTATTCCGGAAGAGGAAACACGGAACATCAATAATTATTTATTGTACCTTTACTGGGTAACCATCTGTAAACACTATGTCAGGAATCGCAAAAATTTTCATTTTACATCTGCTACTGCTAACTATTGCTTTTTCGGCCAATGCGCAACAATGGGAGTGCCACTCAAACACCCGCACTGTACTATCCGTTGTGACCAATGATGATCACATCTGGGCCGGGAGCTACCACGGTGGTATCATTGTCTTTAATTATGATGGAAATGTTGTCGATGAGTTTAATATGCTGAACGGGCTGCTGAGCAACCGGGTGGATGCAATGACCATCGATAATAACGGCGATATCTGGGTTGGTTATGAGGTTGGATTATCAAGGTATCACAATGGTAGTTGGGAACACTTTTCTACTAATGACGGGCTCTCGGATGACAATGTGAATGCACTGGCTGTGGATGATGAAAACAGGTTATGGATTGCAACCAATAATGGGGTTACAACATTTAATGATGGTGTTTGGGAGCAGTTCTATGAGTCGGATGGACTATTTGATAATTATGTTGTTGGGATAGATATTGCCCCCAATGGTAAGATCTGGTTTGGTTGTAAAGGAGGTATTGGGTCTTATAATGGTTCAAGCTGGTGGTCAATGGCCGTAGGAGCGTCATTCTATCTTTATGATGCTATTGTTGCTGATGATGGAGGTAATGTATGGTTCGCTACAAATACTACCGGCATTGGTGTAAAAAAATGGAATGGATCAACGCTGGAGCATTTTAGTACCGGCAATGGTTTATTATCGGATTACATAAACTGTCTTGGTCATAATGAAGAGGGAATATGGGTTGGAACCTATATGGGGCTCTCATTAATATCCAACGAATCTATCATTAACTATACTCATGAAACCGGGTATCCATATCCTATTACCGGAACAATATTCTGTGATTCAGATGATAAGATCTGGTTAGGTTGTACTGGAGGTGTAGTATCAAAGCAGGAAGATGAGTGGCTTATTTATCGCAAGGAGAATGAAATTGCACTAAATGATATTGGAAAAATCAACTCAACGCCTTCAGAAGGATTGTATTTCGCTCATCAAAACAACATTTCACAATTGAAGGATGGGATTTGGCATTACTACAACATATCAAACGGATTGAACAATCCATATAACTATTGTGTCGCCGAGGATCTGACTGGGGCAATATGGATTGGAGGACGGGATACCTTATCGAGATATGTGGGGGACGATGATTGGGAATATTACTCTTTTCATAACTCCGGAGAGAATAATAATGCCAAAGATCTAATTTGCGATGATGAAGGCAGGATATGGGTTGCTCACGGTCAGGGACTTTCAGTATATAACAATGGAAGCTGGACCTTTTATGATGAAGATGACGGACTAATAAACAACTGGGTTAAGGCGCTTGCACTGGATTCTGATGGTAGGATTTGGATCGGTACATCAGACGGTATTTCGTGCTTTGACGGAGAGACCTGGACTAACTACACTGAAGGTCTTATATCAGATAATATCTATGATATAGAGATAGATAAAAATAATCATCTGTGGATTACAACATGGAGCGGAATTGGAAAATATGACCATTCTACCTGGACAAATTACCCTTATGAAGAACTTCCTCTGGGAGGAACATTTGGCCTGGATACGGATAGCAGCGGTGATATTTGGGTTGGATGTTCAGGTGGAGTTATGATGTATGACGAAGGTACATGGGTTACCTATGATTTTCCTATTCAGATATCAAATAATGAAGGTCTTGCCATGAGTTTTGACAATGATGGAAATATCTGGGCCGGAGGATGGTACGGATTATTGCATTTAACACTTGAATCCACAGGTACTGATTCTCATCAGTTTATCAATAATACGACGATACACCCAAATCCCACATTAGATTTCATTCAACTTCAAGGAGTTAATTCACCTTCAATTACATACCAGGTTTACTCATTAAATGGGAACGTTCTGATTTCCGGTAAAACAAACAACAGCAAGATAGACATCACCAGTTTACCAAACGGGATTTATCTTTTGATAGTTGAAGATGAAGGAAAGCAGATTCAACACAAAATTATAAAACAATAATTTTCAATCCACAGAAAAGCACTATTCAAAGTACTGAGGGAAATTGTGTTTCAATAACAGACCGGCTTTTGATACTCTCACATATCACATTACATGTCAGAATACATCGCGTCAAAAACTATCGTTTCAGATTCACACGGCGGTGTGAATCTACCGGGAGAGATGGTCGCGAAGCAGCCATATAACATCATACCACCCCCGGAACATACTCATGCAATTCTTTCTTCAACTCATCGCGTTTATATTGCAGGGTTCGGTCGTTTAACTGAATGTCAAACACTTCCAAAAGTTGCTGCTTTAAGGTTGTTTCATTGATTTCAGTTTCCAAATACTCAGCAATCAGGTAGAAGCTTCGGATAACAGCAAGATAAGGTTTTTTGGCATACTCCTGTTTTTCCTTCTGCACCAGGTCGTTGCGTCGTACCAGGCTTATAAGCTGACGGTACTTCCCCAACCTTAGCAGAGCAAGGGTATAGGCTTCAAAAAACAGATGCCAGCGATGAGAGAATATCTCCTTCCGATACACTTCCAAAAAGGATTTTGCGTAGTCTGCGGCCTGTTTTGCCTTGCCATTGAGAACAAGCGTTCTAACATACAGAGAAACAAATCCAAT
Organism: uncultured Bacteroidales bacterium; assembly: GCA_964594665.1. GTDB lineage: Bacteria > Bacteroidota > Bacteroidia > Bacteroidales > BM520 > BM520. The sequence goes on along the minus strand of CAZQNY010000052.1, from coordinate 10,936 downwards.
ACGATTGAAAAAGCTATTGGTGTTTTTGAGTTCTCCAAAAGTATCATGCATAAGCTTGAGTGCTCCGGAATAATTTTCCTGTTTAACCAGAACGCCACTCAAAATATTCACATAAAAAAGGTAATCATTATTTTTCTGGCGAATGGACAGATAGCCATATTTCTCAGCATCAGCAAGTTCCATCCGTCGTTGATGCATCATGGCTCTGTTGGCATAGTAATTGGCCAGAATACGTTTGGAATAAAAGTGCGGTGATTTAAGTACTTCGTCCAGTTCCAGGGTAATGGCTTTGAGCTCATCAAAACGCCGGTTATAGTAAAACACATACATCAAACGCACCACTGCACGGTAGCGGGTGTATGCGTCGAGCGTGGCACTGTGAAACACGTCAGTGAGGTACTGAACCCATTTTTCAGGGTCTTTGCTTTCCCCACGGCTGATAATATCGTGTGTTGCATCGTTAAGAATATTTTGTACCTCCACAGCCTTTCGGTAGTTATTCCTGTAGCTGTCTAAAAATTCCGACACCGGCTTATAATAGATAATGCGCATACGAATAAGCAGATAGTCACGAAAGTGCTGCGCCACTTCATAGAGTTGGGTAAAATGATAATGCGATACATCAACCTTATGCAATGCCTTGATCAAATCCTTCTCTTCTGATGGAAGTATGCTATCGGTAAGGATTTTCTGTTCTATTGCTGATAACCAGGAGAAATACTGATCCACATCCTTTTCTGCCAGGCGTGTTTCGATCCACTTTTTAAGGTTGGAATATTTCCGCTTGTCAATATTTTCATCAAAAGCTTTGGTATGATGAGGGTGCCTGGAGTTATAGGCAATTACTTGCAATATTTGCAGGGTTTCCTCATCAGAGAAGTTATTATGCTCCAACAGATACCCTATTTCGTGCGGATAGAGGGTTTTTGAAAACTGCGTAAAGATGGCAAGTTTGTGTTTCATAATATTATCACATTGCACGCTAAGGTACAAAAAAAGACAGGAGCCTACTGACCCCTGCCCTGTCCACTTTTCAACAATTGAAATCAGGCTTACCTGACAAATGCTTTTAATTCGTTATTGAGAACTTCCGGTTTTTCAAATTGCAGGAAATGTCCGCACTTTGGCACCATCACGAGTTTGCTGTCGGGAATACGCTGATCGCCAACAATGGCCACATCGTATGTTTTTCCGGGGTTCAGATATCGGTTTGGGATAAGGTTATCATTTTCACTAAAAAGAATGAGTACCGGTTGCTGAATTTGTTCCAGTTTATCAATTACCGGCTGGTCGACCATACCATGAACCGACTGGACCACTGCGTAGCAATAGTTATCAAAGTCTTTGGCATTGCGCATGGCAATACGATCGGAGATCATAAACTGAGCATCTTCGGGCAGGTTGTAGAAGTTGTATGCCAGATTTGTTTCGATGGCATCCACAGAGGTCAGTTTCACCCCTTTGAGGGTCATCACTTCGCGGAACCACTCTTTCTGGCCTTCGGAAAAGCGCTCAAAACCTGCCGGCGACACGAGGACCAGTTTTTCAACCTTTTGGGGATGTTCCAGCGCCATAACCATAGATATTTGCCCTCCCATGGAGTGGCCTGCAAAGACGGCCTTTTCAACTCCCAGGTTATCCATAAACTGCGCCATTACATCAGCATAGAACGTCATCATTCCGGAGTGGGGATTTTTTGATGACTTCCCGTAGCCCGGGAGATCCACTGCGATACAGCGATAATCTTCTTTCAGCACCTCAATATTCTTCTGCCATGCCGGGAGATAGGATCCCAGGCCATGAATAAAAATAATCGTATGCCCGCCTTTTCCTTCATCCACATAGGCAAGCTCAATATCATCGTTTACGGAAGTATATTTCACCTCAAAAGGATACTTCAAATCCTCACGCATATTGCTCATTGTCTGCAGGTTCTTATAAGGAGTACATGCTGCCATTGCAGCTAAAGTAATTACAAATATCAGTATCTTTTTCATCATAACCTCCGGCATTAAAAGAGTAACCATTTATAAACCACGAAAGCAGTCCAGGGATCTGCCGGGCGGGAGTCATTATCCACACCATTGACATCAGATCCATATCGGGTATCGCTGCTATCGAAGAAATCGCCCAGCATCATATATGCAGCATGGAGTTCGAGGCTCATAAAAGGCCCGAAAGTCCAGCTGAGTTTTCCATTTACTTCCGTACCCATGTAAAGGCCTCCGCCTGCTGGTTTGGCATTGCTAAAACCTGTTGCAGCGCCCATCTTAACCTGCATTTTATAAGGCAGAATATCGCGGGAAGCATTGAAAACTGCTCCTGTAATACCATAGCCCATATTGGATAGATCGGCAACCACAGGAGTGTAACGGTTTACAACATTCCCGTGGGGAAACAACAGATACGATCCGGAACCAATAAACACACTTCCCGGAGAGCCCCAGGTGTTGCCGGTAAGAACGCCATTATAGGTTTTATCGTTGAGCGCATTATCGTCACCGGAAGCGAAGATTACATCCATAGAGATAACATCGTTGTTGGTTTGACCAAAACGGTATCCTGCCTTAACATTTGCGCCCACACCGAGAATATCGGCACCAGTACCCCAGAAATCATTCTCCAGGATCAAGGCACGCCCCACATTCATATTGGCAAAACCGGTAATAAACCAGCGGTCGAGCATATAGTCTGCATTTCGGTCGAAGAATGTTCCTAGCCAGAAGATATCAGCTTTGTAGGGCTTATCGCCGAAGTTAAATTTAAAGGTTCCGTTATAGGCATTTAGCTGCGTGGCATTAAGGCCCTGGCCGAGAATAGAGACACCGCCGGCACCGTTGGCTCTGTCGCGCATGTAATAAAGCGACCCGCCCCAGTGCCAGTTTTGTGTTATGGATTTCTCCAGGGAAAATTCCAGCAAAGAGACATCGTCATTTTCCTGGATCAGTGATTCATAAAGCTGATAAAAGCCGGCTTTCCACTGAAGGTAATCGGTGTTATGGCGTACGGTCAGGCCCACACCATCAGTACCAAAATAGGCAAGCCGATATCCGGTGGAGAGCATCTTGTCGAACATGGTGCGATACGGATTGTAGGGTGTATCGTACATCCTTTGCAGTCCAAGGTTTATATACCATCCCTTTGCGGGGATAAGTTCCAGTTCCACATTCTGCGTTTGGAGGTTCACCTGATCGGCAGCAATGGCAGAGCCAAAGTTCCCTCCGGTACCGTAAGCCACATCGCCCCAGGTCCAGTCAATCTCAAAAGAGGCACGCAGAACAGCCTTGCCATTAAAAAGCTTTGGCTGATAGATAAAAAACGGCAAAAGACGCTGTTCGAAATAAAAAGTCGTATTTTCCGTAGAGGTATTGGTACTGTTTTGCCCAAACAAACGCCCTATTACCTGGCCTTTAAGCAGGTCGTTTTTGGGGTAAAAATTACTGGTAACAGCCTGATTGGTAAAAAATGCCAGGAACTGAAACTCCCTGTCATGTTCCAGCGGCAGGTCGTTTTCATAAACTCCGGTATACTGCTGTTGACGGGGCATGGCAGGATAATCCTGAGCAAACACCCAAGGGGCAATCAGCATGAGAGATAAGAGAAACAGGGTCTTTTTCACGGTAAGGATTTTTAATAAAGATACAAAAAAACGATTGCGCTCCCGCAGGAGTGCAATCGCATGACATTATCTAACTTACTAATTAATAATTAAATACTTCTGGATATTAATATCACCAAGGGCGCCACCATTGGAGCTACCAAAACCACCATCGGGAGTAGGTGGAGAATTGCCCAGGTCGGGTTCAGTCTGTACCACTTCATACATCATATCATAGGCTGTTTCATCGAAATAGAAGCCAAAGATACCCTCACTGGTCACAGAGCTTGGGGCAGACTGGTTAAGGACGATAGTCCAGATACCATCCACATCGGATTGTGCCTGGGTATAGGTTCCAAGGTATTCTGTTTTTACTCCATCGGGATCATAGGATTCCACCAGATAGGTTTGATCGGCACGGAAAAGAGCATAAAGAGAATCAACATTGAAATAGAGTGAAAGGAGTGCAGCAACATTATCGCCTGAGGAGTACCATTCCCCGACAATGCCGAGGTTGGCAAGGCTTACCGTTACCTGCTGGCCATCGGCCATCACATCACCGGCATCATCGTAAATCATATCTCCTGTAACAGTTATCACTTCCTCACCATTGGCGATTCCTTCCAGTTCAATAGTTATCATTGCTACCGTTTCACCTGCAGTATGTGCGACGGTATAGCTTGCAATTGTTGCAGTACCGCCAGTTATACTCAATACAAAATTTGCATTGTCAAGGTTTCCGGTTGCATCATCATTTTTATAAACACCCTTGCTGAAATCAACATTTATAACGGTATTATCAGCCGAGATACTTGCTCCGGCGAAGGTAGCAGGATCCGGATCCGTCTTATCACAGGAGACTATTGTCAACATCCCCATCAGGGCGATAAGTGTAATTTGGAGTACTTTTTTCATAGTTTGTGGTTTTATTAATGTTTTTAAACAAATTTAAAATTCTGTATAGCGTGTTTGGTTATTTATATTACAATATGGATACTGACTTAAGAATAAAATAAACAAAATCACAACCTTAACTAACTATTTATCTGTTAATTAAACAAAAACACAACAGGGCTGACCCATAAATATTAACAAGGTCCCCATTGTATAACAGATGCTGCCCAGGCATAACCAATACCTGCAGCAATCATAGCGATCACAGAGCCATCGTGAATTTTCCCTGATTCCAATCCATAATGCAGTGAGATAATCTGGTCTATCTGCCCGGCATGACCATAATGACTCAGGTAGGTGGATTGCTCCTCAGTGAGGCCAAGATTATCAAGCATCACATGGTGCATTGAACGCTTAAAGTGCAGCACAGCGAGATAATCCATCGACGAAACAGGCAGTTGAGACTTCTGAAAAGCCTTTTCTATGCAGTGCATCCAGTTATCCATCGATACCTCGTTGAGGCGTGCCTTCATATGCGCTCCATTCATGAGTGTCAGAGACTTATGTGCTTTATCGATATTTTCGCAGGTGATTGGATTTTCTGTTCCGCCATACACTACCCCGGCATCTCTGGCCATACTGCCGTCGGTCATTATATGTGTTCCCAGAACTTTATTCCGGCCAATATTTTTCTTTAATATCAAAGCACCGCCGGCAGCACTGAGGTTATACATCATCGACATGGATTTATCGGTATAATCCACAAAATCGCCATTCCGATAACCACCCACAATCATGGCCGTTTGGATATCTTCATCGGCGAGCATCATATCTTTGGCAATTTTCAATGCGGAAATGGTGGTACAACAGCGTTGTTGCACATCAATAGCCCATGCATTGAACGCTCCAATTTGTTCCTGGATATAAATCCCGGAGGTTGTGAGCGGAAACTCTTTCCACTCCTCACCCATACACAGGATAAGGTCAATATCCCGAGGGTCTGTTCCGGTTCTTTCCAATGCATCATGGGCAGCTTTGACGCCCATTTCCTGGGTTCCGTCATTTATTCCCGGAAGGTGTTTCTTTTCGATGCCCAGTTTCTCTATTACCGCATCTTCAGTCCAAACGCCATTGGTAGCAGCAGCTATCTCTGCGGCACTCATGGTTTTTTCCGGGAAATAAATACCGTAACCGACTATCCCCACATGATTATTATGCTGATTCATTGTACAAAGCTTTTAATTGTTTACGATCCACTTTTCCTGCATTATTTAAAGGCAGGGCATCAATAAACTTCACACATGCCGGTGACTTATATTTGGCAATATTTTTAAGACAAAAATCGATTACATCTTGTTCTGTAAGGGAATTTTTTTCGTTAAGAACAATAAAAGCCATTCCTGTTTCGCCCCATTTTTCGTGAGGGATACCGATTATGGCCACATCATATACTTCGGGCATTTTCCGCAGCAGGTGCTCTACTTCGGCGGGATAGACATTTTCCCCGCCGGAGATATACATGTTTTTTATCCTGTCGACAACATAATAATAACCCTCATTGTCGCGCTTCACCAGGTCGCCTGTATGGAACCATCCGTCAACGATAGTATTTTCTGTTGCATCAGGATTTTTCCAGTACCCGGGAGTTACGGTGGGGCCTTTTAGGAGCAGTTCACCGGCCACACCATCAGGCACCTCATCACCTTTACCGTCAACAAGTTTCACCTCATAAAAGAAGTTGGGTGTTCCGATGGATCCTTGTTTACGAATGGCATCGCTATGGTCGAGGGAATACACATTGGGTCCTACTTCAGTAAGGCCATAACCCTGACGAATAGGAACGCCTTTGGCGTGGTATTTTTCAATCAGAGGGATGGGCATAGCCTCGCCACCAAGCACCATATAACGTATTTTCGATAGATCACAGGTTTCAAAATTCTTTGCAGCAGCCATCATTTTCAGCATAGTAGGCACGCCCCAGAAAATCGTATGTTCATCATTTTCCAGCACATCAAGAATCGCCTCACCATCAAAAGATTTCATCAGCAAAGTATACCCGCCAAAAAGAATAAACGAGCTTTGCAGCACATTCCATCCGCCGGTGTGAAATGGCGGAGCGCAATTCAGTGCTCTGTCGTTGGTAGTGATTTCCAGCCTGATAACGGTATTCAGACAGTTCCAGAACAACATTTTATGGCTATAGACTGCACCTTTGGGGTAGGCCGTTGTTCCGGAAGTATAAATGAGAAAAACCGCATGATCTGCATCAAAATCAACCTGTTCAAACTGTAGTCCGACGAAATTTTTCCCCTCCAGAAAGTGGTTTATTTCATTTAAATTCAACTGGTATTTTACCTTATCAAAAGCATGAAGACCATGAACCTTTGAAGCATATTTATCTTCGGTAAAAATCATTGCCGGGTCACAGTTTTCGATCATGAAATTCAGCTCGGGGCCGGCAAGACGATAATTCAGTGGAACAAGGATTATTCCGGATTTTTGACAAACAGAAAAGAGCAAAATATACTCCAGGCAATTATCGGCCAGCACAGCAATACGGTCGCCTTTTGATATTCCATAAGAATCCTTTAGCCAATGCGCAATTCGTGAAGCCTCATCATGAATCTGTCCGTAAGTCTTTTCTTCACCGGTTTCATAACATTTAAAGGCTGTTTTTTCAGGATAATAACCGGCCCATTTTTTAAACCAGTCGTATGTATTAATATTTATCATTTCTTTTTAGTATTAAAAACAGCATTGGTTATCAAGCCGGTAGCTGTGGAAATAACGATTGCCGTTGATGCAGCAATTCCGGGATTTCTTACAATACCAGTAAGATATTGGGTAAAAAATCCAAACGACCATCCTGCATGTTCTACAAGCAGTGGCAATCCATAATAAACTCCAAAGTGAACCACAATAGCGGTAATTGTTGCAATGAACGGAGCCCTGGGATCTGTATTCTTCATAAAGATACCAAAAAGTACCGGAACAAAGGCAGCAGAAAAGTAAGCATATACGCCGTTTTGTGCCAGAATACCTACACTGAGCTTGGGGTATAATAACTGATTGCGACTCACAAAGATGGTCACAACAGCCAATATAACGATGGCTATCCTGTTAATAATGATCAACTTACGATCATCAAGACGGTTACCGACAAGCGGCTTAACAATATCGTTGGTAAAAGTAGATGATACGGATTGTATTAGCCCTTCCAAAGTTGAAAGACCGGCAGAAATAAGTCCGAGGATTACAATCAGCCCCACAAGTACACTCCCCAGTCCGGAAGAAAACGTTTTTACCACATAGGCAGAGACTATACCATCGTTTTTGAGAGCCTCACCCTGGAAAGTAAGATCCGGGAATTCGATGCGTGCATATAAACCAACTATAACAACCGCAAAAAACAGGATCTCGGTTATCACTGCTACGGTCAGGAATTTATTTACATCAGAATCCCTTTTTAACAGGAGTGATTTGGTAATAATATGGGGCTGCACTACCACTGCAATGCCCACAATAATCTGTGCAAAGATAATCTCATAAAAATCTCTGAAAAGGAGGCTCTCAGGATTGGTAGCTTTTGTAAGAACGGGATCGATATTATGAAGTTTTTCCATGAAGGCAGCAATTCCATCACGGAAATGATCGTAACCACTGGTAAGCAAAATAACCGCAACAACGACCATCACCACCGCCTGTATTGTATTTGTATAGACCATTGAATTCGCACCGCCAAACATCATATATCCAAAGACAAACACGACTACAGCAATCATCAGCGTCATTTCATTCACATCCAGAGCTTTAGACAACACTTTGGTAATGGCAACAATAATCAGGACGATAAAGGTGATCATAAGCATGGAGAGCAGCGCCATCACAAAAGCATAGGATTTACTGTTGTAGCGGTCGCCGATCCACTGTGCAAGGGTTAATGATTTAAATTTTGTTCCCTGTTTACGGAAACGCTTGGTTAGGATCACCAGCGAGACCATTGCTGCCAGAGGGAAGAAAACCCCAAACGACAACACCCCGCTAAGGCCGTAGTTGGCAATAAACCCGGGATTAATAACGAATGTTGCCGCCGATGTTATGGAGGCGGCCAGCGAGAGCCCCACGGTCACCGGCGAGAAGTTTATACTCCCCACAGAGTAGTCTGAGAGGGATTTTGTACGTCGTGCGCCGCGGATAACAAAAAAAAGGATCAGCGCCATATAGGCGATAATCAGGATCCATGTGCCGTTAACAAGGGTTTGTTCGCTCATAATTTTTAATATCGAAATGCAGCAGCAGCAAAGGAGAGCCCTCCGCCGGAGCCAATAAACATCAAATTGTCGCCACGTGTAATTTTTCCTGCCTGCAATGCATCTTCAAAAGCCAGGGGAATACATGCCGAGCCGGTATATCCGTAGTAATGCATGCTTGTCTGAGCCTTCGAATGTGGCAACTCAAGCAAATCCATTGTTTCACGGATAGAGTTAATGTTTATCTGTGTTAAAAAGAACTGTTGAAAATCAGTGACATGTATTTGAGACTTCTCAGAGAGCTCCCGAGCCATGGCCGACCATGTTTGCGGGTTGATTCCATCGGGGAATTTTTTCCCTATCTGCAGAAAATGATCACCCCGGGCAAGCATCTCTTCTGATGCCGGCTGCAGGGAGCCCCCGCCAAAAACACCCATATAATGGTGATATTCACCCTTTGTTATCAGCTTTGAAGCCAGGAAGCCACGATCGCTGTTTTCTTCTGCCCTGAGGATAAAGGCGCCGGCAGCATCAGCAAATAGATTTACGGTTTTTTTATCTTTTAGATTTAAAAACCTACTCATACCATAAGCGCCAATAACCATGATATTCCGGTACTGATCATCAGAACGGATATATTTTGAGGCCACATCAAGGGCAGCAACAAATCCCGAGCACGCTGCATTAATATCAAATGCAGAGGCATTTTTCATTCCGGTAAGATACTGCACCTTACTTGCTGTTGAGGGGCTGATAAACTCCGGAGTATCGGTACTAACGATCAGCAAATCAATATCTTCAGGCTTCATAGCTCCACGCTCCAATGCCATATTCGCAGCACCGGCACAAAGGTCAGCCATACTTTCACCTTCCGACAGCCAGCGTCGTTCGTAGATTTCCACAAATTCCTCCAGCCAGGAGCTTACATTGGCACCCAACAGCTCATCAAAATAGCTGTTGGGAACCACTTTTTCAGGCAGTGCTATTCCATTGGAATGGATAACTGCATTTCTCATAGGTGTATATTTTGGTTTTATATTGTCATTCCGCCATCCACGCTCAGTGTGATGCCGTTTACATAGCGTGCTTCATCAGAAGCCAGGAAAAGATAGGCATTAGCAATATCTTCCGGCTCTCCGAGCGTACCTACAGGCACTTTCGACTCCATCATCTTCAGCACATCTTCAGGCATTTTACGAACCATATCAGTAAGAATAAACCCGGGAGCCACAGCATTAACAGTCACACCTTTTCGTCCCAGCTCGCGAGCCCACGTTTTCGTCATTCCGATTAGACCAGCTTTCGTGGCGACATAGTTTGTTTGTCCGAAGTTTCCGTATAATGCTACTACGGAGCTGGTATTGATAATGCGGCCATACTTCTTTTCCACCATATGCGGATGCACATGTTTGGTACAGTTAAAAACGCCTGTCAGGTTCACATCAATAACCTGCTGCCACTGCTCCGGAGTCATTTTTTTTAAGGTACTGTCGCGGGTAATACCAGCATTATTAACCAGGATATCAATGGTTTGATACTCATCAATTATATGCGCTACAGCTTTTTGTACCTCATCATAGGAAGCGGTATTTACATGCATATAAAGCGCTTCACCGCCATTTTCAATAATGGTTTCAGCCACCTGATTACCTTTTTCATCATTTAGATCCCAGATAATCACTTTTGCACCTTCAGCGGCAAATTTCAGGGCACCTGCTTTGCCAATACCATCGGCAGCACCGGTGATAACAGCTACTTTATTTTCTAATCGTTTCATATATTTAACTATCAAAATTTACATTACATTTTCTACAATAAGAGCAGAGCCCTGACCGCCTCCAATACAAAGTGATGCGAGGCCATTTCTGGCACCGGAGCGTTTCATTTCATAAATAAGGGTAGTAAGAATGCGGGCACCACTGGCACCGATGGGATGCCCCAAAGCGATCGCGCCACCATTAACATTCACTTTTGCAGGATCTGCTTTCAGGTCGCGAACCACAGCAATGGATTGTGCGGCAAATGCTTCATTAAATTCCATAAGATCCATATCGTCGATGGTCATCCTGGCACGTTCAAGAGCAATTTTAGATGCCGGAACAGGGCCATAACCCATAATTGAAGGATCGAGTGCTGCATTTCCGTAAGAGACAATACGCATCATTGGTTTCAGGTTCAGCTCTTTGGCTTTATC
>CAZQNY010000051.1:0-20475 GCA_964594665.1 uncultured Bacteroidales bacterium | reverse complement strand
TTTGTCTGACAAAATTGATTGCGCACCCGGAATATCATAGTGCTTTTTGATTTTACTATCTGATAGAACAAAAACACCCTGGTCGAATGTTGATATCCAGATGTGATTATTTTTATCCTTCAAAATCCAATTTACAATTTTGGTTTTTACAGGGGTGATTATGGAGTTCGTCAATCTTGTACCTATGTATTTCTGTAACAGACCATCGTATGATAAAATCCATGTGCGATCCTTTTGATTAACGACTTTGTGTGTGTGTGGGTGATCTTTTAAGTGTTTTATCTTAGCATTTATTGTATCCAGATAGCATAAAGTTCTATGTGTCCAGATTAATATAGAATCATTATGTGTGTTTACTGTAAGAACCGGCTTATAAGGATCAGTGTAATCTTTTGTATTAATCTCTTCTACTAAATTAGTATTTTTTCTTAACCTAACGATTCGGAATCTGAAATTATAAAATAATAGATCGCCATCATTCTCTTCAATAAATGTTGTATAGTGAATTCCTGTTTTTAGTTTTGCTAAAAAGGGCGTGTTGCTCGTATTGTGTATTTCGTTGTTGTATAAAAAGTTAACGGATCCATTATAATTCATAAACCAAATTCGTCCGGATGAGTCCTCTTTAATTCTAAGCACGACATTTCCGTCCATTCCGTCTGTACGATCATACAGTTTGAAGTTGTTTCCATCGAACCGAATTGCCCCAACATTTGATGAAAACCACAAAAATCCTTTTGAATCCTGGAATACATTATAGACTTCATTTGAAAATAGTCCGGTGGATGTATTGAAATTCTCAATAAACGGATCCTGTGCAAACACAAACGAGCATTGTGCTGCCAGCAAAAAAATAATAAGAAGGATTCGTTTCATTAATCCGGACTTCGTGAAAAGTGCTTTACTGCTTCTCTGAACTCCTGAAGCCGTCTCCTGGAAATAGTAAGCCTGGTATCATCGGTCAGAATAATATCATGCCCCTGATAACTGGAATAAGCTTTTAGGTAATTCAGGTTTATTATGGTTGATTTGTGTATTCTGAAAAACATGGGCGGGTCGAGAATCTTTTCATACTCTCCCAAAGGACGGCAGGCCACAATTTTCGATAATCCCTCCAAATGAATTATTGTGTAGTTCCCGTCTGCCTCAAGATACCTGATTTCTTCTACATCTACAATACGAAATCCAAACTGTTCCGCAACAGTAATTTTTTGAATTGCAGTACTGTTACTTTGCATTTGTCTTATGAGGTTTTCTACAGATTGTGAATAGATGTTGGAATCGGGAGTTTGGAGTTTGCTTTCTTTAAGCCTGTATTTTGCTTTTTCAATGGCCTCTTTCAATTCAATTGAGGATACAGGTTTTAACAGATAATCTACGGCATTTGCTTTAAATGCTTTTAATGCATATTCCTGGTATGCCGTGATAAAGATAATCGCCGCATTGATGTCTCCAATCGAATCGAGGAATTCAAAGCCGTTTTCTTCAGGCATATTGATGTCTAAAAAGATAAACTCAACCTGATTTCTGGCGATAACTTCCCTTCCTTCTTTTGCTGATGTGCAATTAGCAATCAGGTTGATTTCAGGGAACTCATCTTCAATTATCAATTCCAATGCCTTGCTGACATTTGGCTCATCATCAATTATTATGGCGTGGTAGGTGTTCATCTACACAAAGATACGCAATCTAAATATTAGAAAAATCAAATGTTCGAAAGGGTGTATTTGGATATACAAATGGTTATAATGAGTACATGAGCGGAGAAACCGGTTTTCTTGAAATCCGATTAATGTATTATATATCTATTATTCATTTAACACAATCGTTTTCCCCGGCACTTCATCCGGCCTCCCCGGATATAAATGCATCACAGGAGGATTCATAAGCTCCATAATAACGGTTCCATAGGTGTCGCTGTTGTTGATGGGCGATTGTGCCGGCTCCCGAAGCGAAAGTATCTTGTGAATTTTCTCTTTCGTGAGATGCGTTTTGTACTCCTGAATGGTGTCGTACAACATAAAATACCGGGGACAGAAATAGGGATCTTCAACGGTCTTCCCATAATGAGCTAACAAATCGATGAACTGTTGGGAGAAATCTCTGTTCTTTATACTGAAGTTTGTATGAAAGGTGAGGGTAGCTGTTTCAAATGGGTAAAACCGCTTTACACTGTTTGCAGAACATTCCAGACATATTGCGCTGTCGCTATCCCCAATGGTATAGCACTGGGGTGTAGCATGTTTTACTGAGCGAATAAACTCTTCAGCCTCTTTCAGTGTGTTGCACTCCAACACCTTTCTGACAACGGCAAATACCGGTAATCCGTCAGTATTATGATTTAACATGGATATACTGTTGCAGGTAATACCTATCCCGGCTGCATTCATTCCAAATAAACCTGAAAACCCCGGAAATGAGTAGGTGGCAGATCTTTTACCTTCATCATTGTTATAGATGATTAATAAAGGCTCTCCGTGAATCCACGGCGGAGGATCCATGTTTTGGGCCAGCAAGGTTGGTGTGCTGTCGGTAGCATTAATGCTTATCGCTGTGCATTTTTCAGAAATCTCTTCGCTTCCTGCCAGTGTCTCCAGCTCTTCACCAAGGTGCAGTGCCAGGATAAGTTTATAATCCTGTCCACTTCCATCGGCAATGCCTTTTATCTCCTCCAGCAGCTCAGGACAGGATGTTTTTAGTGCTTTTTCATAATTTGTATACTGAAAAAAACGTGCTCTCAGCGTGTCAGCAGAAACCTGAAACTCTTCTTCCAGAAATCGATCCCAATGTGCCAGCTTGTTGTTGATGGATTGTTTTAATGATTCACCATGTTTATAACCCCTTAAATAAGGTGAGCCTTCCAATTCCAAAACATAGAGTTCTTTTTCTGTATCCTGACAGAAAATTGATAGCGGAACTATGAAGAATAAGACAGCGGGGAATATGAAAAATCTGCCCATTGCTTTTTTTTGTAAAGATAAAGAAATGAACAGATTATAAACTTCATTATCATATAATTTTCAAAAATGTATTCAGAGCTATAGCCACATGGCAGGTGTTTCTCTATCGGGAGAGTTTCTTTTGGCAGATACGCACTGCCGTGCGTATCTGAAGGGTTGGGACAACGTTGATTTAAGACATTCAAGAGCTGCACGGCGGTGCGGCTTTACCGATATATCTACATCCTGAAATCAGTACTCTCGAAAATTTTATCTGCAGATTTTGCGATGAATCCGCCATAGAGTTCTCCGTTCTCATCGGGGTATCTGCGTGCAAATTCATAGAAACAGGATGGGATTTTAAACGTACCATCGCTGAATTTCACATCAATGATATCCGCAAGAGTACTGGATTGTTCCAGAAGCTCTTCAGGAGTACCCTTGATTATCCCACCTGAGGTATTCAATGGATAGCCATTTTCTTCTACAAAAGTGTTAAGTTTTTCAATCGTGTTGATTTTATTCAATCTATTGATAAATACTGTGAAGTGATTCGCCTTGTATCCATGTGCATATACCCATGCAGCATACTCCGACTCTTTTGTCATCTTCTGATAGGCCTCATGTTTGGCATTCCATAAACGTCCCTGAAAAATGATTTCCGGATTGTTGTAATAGGTGTCAGGAATCTCTTCAATGGCCTGACGAATATGGACCTGGGTTTCTTCACTGAACTCTTCAATCAATAATTCCGAGATAAAAACTTTTGGAGCATCCTCATCCGGGTGATCAAGATGAAAAGCCTTTAATTTCTTGGCTTCGAAATCATAATCCTGCTGGCGGGTGTATCCTGCCTGCTCGAAAAGCTGTGCAAGAACTTCTTTGCTTATCCTGGGGTCGTTAAAGGTTCTGAAGGCTATGTGATCGTTGATAATGGTTTCACCTTCTTTTTTAAATAGTGCATGTATTTTTTCTACAGAGGGATTCTCGGTTGAGTACTTATCCCATAATTTTTGAAAGATGGCCTCTTTTTTCATTGTATCCGGTTTTAATGTCATATGCAATATTCTATATATAACACAGCCAGAGTATATTGTTCATTCCTGTGGGCGATTTATTTCCTGAGAGTAGCTCTCAAACGATCGGGGAAAAGAAAAAGATCCAGTGCATTTGAAATGTTATTTATAACAATATCCGAAGCTAACATGGTTTTTGTGGCAAGGCCTTCATGGCCGCTGATGGCAATACCCAGTGCTGCAGCCTTAAGCATTTTCTGGTCGTTGGCGCCATTGCCAAAACAAACACATGCAGCCGGGGTAAGGGTTTTTATGAAGTTCAACTTTGCCTGATCCTGGTTTTTTCCGGGAATAATCACCAGCTCACAGCAAATGTTTTCCACTTGTTTTTGCACGGAACCAAATGTGTCGGCTGTGATAATGTGAATATTGTAGTTGTCGGAAAGTTTGTTGAGTTTTTCTTCAACATTATCCATCAGTATTCCGTTACATGCCAGAGTGCCGTTAAAATCAAAAACCAAATGCCTTATATGTAGTGCCGGTGCTCCCGGTATAAATATCTCCATCGTGTTGTTTTTCTATATAAAGGGAAATTATGGCTTCTTGTTCAATTGCTACCTCATTCTGTCGATACTAACTATATCAACGCCCGGTTGACCGGGGCATTTTATGCGGGAATCCTTTCATGATCGGTTGTTTGTTGTTATGAAGTGCAAAAGTAAGCCAATTTATTGGAATCGATTGTCGGATTTCGTCTTTTGAACCTTTTCGGCATTTTTCTGCAGCCACCCTGTTGTGACATCCGATTTGGTGTCAAATTTTGGAACATAGGGTTTTATATCCAGCAAAGGAGTGCCATCAAGCATATCTGCTCCGGTGAAGGTTATTTTATTTCCTGCAACTGATTTGAGTGATACGATGGAAAGCCCGATGGGATTTGGCCGTGAAGGTGCACGGGTGGCAAAGACTCCGTGCTCCACGGTATCCATAAAGGGCGTTACTATCGGTTTCCAGCCTTTCTGCTCATGGAAGTAGTATATCAGAATAACATGCGAAAATCCATCCAGACTTTTTAATGCCGTTATATATTCATCATGAAAATGAACCGTGCCTTCCAGCTCTGCAGCACCTGATGGCTGTATGGGCATGCCTTCAATCTTTTTATGCGGTGTGTGAATGATTCCAATTGGTTTTACCGTGATCTCCATTTTATGGTTTTATCTTTCAATGAACTTGACAATGGTTTTTGTAAGCTTTTTTGATACGGGCAACTCCGGATTGCCGTATGTAGCCATTTGTGGCTTGTATTCCGTTGTTTTGCAGTTTTTTAACACATGGTTCATGTTTTTTACAACAAATAGTTGACTCTCACCGGCGGCATTATGAAGAATTTCGGCTTCTGATACAGCAACCTGAATGTCATGGTCGCCCTGAATAATTAACACCGGAACCGGAAGCTTTGCTATCTCCTTTGCAGGGTCGTATTGAAACCATGAAATTACATACGGTTGCACCGAAGGCCGGAACAGACTCATGAGTGACAAGGGTACATCTGTAATTGTATCACCGCTTTTCAGCTTTTGAAGATAAGGAACTACCATTTCCTTAATACCTTCACCCTGCGCTGAAAGCTGGTCAAGAATCACCTCGTCAGCAGGCCTTCCCGGACCGGCAATGCTGACGTATTTGTCTACCAATGGATTATCCTGACTGGCAAGCATCCCAATTAATGAACCTTCACTGTGCCCGATCACCACAATGTTTTCATAATTGTACTCAGCATCCATTTTTGTAATCCAGGCTTTAAGGTCTAAAACAAGGTCATCAAAACGATACTCTTCCTCCCTGAAATTTTCGACTGTACTTTCACCAATTGCCCGCTTGTCGTAGCGCAGTGAGGCAATGCCATTCTCAGCCAATGCCTCTGCAAGCATCTTCAGGCTGTTGTTTTTCATTAACGACTGGTTCCCGTTCCGGTCAGTAGCACCGGAACCTGCATGGATAATTGCCAGGGTGGAGGTGGGGTTGTCCGCGGGTTGAATCATTGTTCCCTGTATGTTACATGATTTAGTAACTAATGTTACTTCCTGTGACATAACGCTCATGGAAATAAAGATAAATAGCGCTATTAAAAGTGGATTCATGGCTTTTTTTTTCAAAAGTAGTACTTTCCTGATTCAATCTGAAATCATTATGTTTCCTCTGATTTCTTAACTGTGCTTTTTATTGTATGAATAATCATACAAAATAACTTATTATAGCCTTTAATGTTAAAAAAATCATACAGGAATGACTGTTTGTGAAATTTTTTGTATATTTGTATGAAATAATGGTCATTAATAATATAAATTTATAATTATGACTGAAAATTCATACATTCACTGGTCTGAATATTCCGATCTGGCGTTAAGTCAGGTGATAGGGACTTTTGTTCAAAAGAACAGGCTTCAACAAAACCGTTCGCAGGATGAAGTAGCAGGCAAGGCAATGATAAGCCGTTCTACCCTGAGCCTGCTGGAGAAAGGAGAGCGTGTAAATATGAATACGCTTATCAAAGTACTGAGGGTGCTGGATCTGCTTTATATAATGGATGTTTTTAGGGTTGAAGAGACCATAAGCCCTGTGGAATACGCGAAGTTGCAGAGAAAAACCCGGGAAAGAGCGGGTAAAAGGGCCGGAAAAAATGTTGTCGAAGAGGAGGATGAGGGATGGTAGAGGTTGCTGAAATCAGAATATGGGACACTCCTGTAGGTGCTGTGCGGTGGAATTCTCAACACCATGTTGCGGAATTTCAATTTGATAAAGCGTTGATAAAAGCTGGCTGGCAGCTTTCCCCGTTGAAAATGCCTGCCGTGGATCATAACAGGGTTTTTCGATTTCCTGAATTACGAAGCAGAAACAGCAATACAACGGATACATTTAAGGGGCTTCCCGGTTTGCTTGCCGATTCTCTGCCCGACAGATACGGAAACAGGCTCATGAATATCTGGCTCATGAAAAACAGCCGACCTGCAGATAGCATGAATCCTGTTGAGCAACTATGTTTTATGGGCAACAGAGGTATGGGGGCACTGGAGTTTGAGCCGGCCTATCCCCGCGCTGCTCAAAGCTCCTTTGATGTTGAGGTCGATGGTCTCGTTGAGATTGCTCATCAGATACTTAATAGCAGAAATGATTTTCAAACGAACCTTAAAGAGGATGAAGAGGTTGCATTGAGACAAATCCTGAAAATCGGAACTTCTGCAGGTGGAGCACGTCCCAAAGCTGTAATAGCCTATAATCCTAAAACCGGTGATGTGCGCTCAGGGCAAGGCCTCGCTCCGGAGGGTTACGAACACTGGCTGATAAAACTCGATGGTGTGAGTGATTCTCAATTCGGCGAATCAAAAGGGTGGGGGCGTGTGGAATATGCTTACTGTCTTATGGCTAGAGAGTGCGGCATCGAAATGACGGATTGTCGCTTGCTGGAAGAGAATGAACGTGCACACTTCATGACAAAACGATTCGACCGTGAAGGCCCGGATACAAAACATCATATTCAGACTTTATGCGGACTCCGGCATTATGACTACAATGAAATGCTGGCATTTGGGTATGAGCAGGTTTTTCAAACCATGCGACAACTTAAACTGACATACCCTGAGGCTGAACAAATGTTCCGACGGATGGTGTTTAATGTGTTGGCCACCAATTGTGATGACCATACAAAGAATTTTGCCTTCAGACTAAAAAAGGATCAAAAATGGGAGCTGGCTCCGGCATATGATATCTGTTTTGCCTATGATCCCAAAAGTGTTTGGGTGAATCGTCAAACGCTGAGTGTGAATGGAAAAAGAGAAGGTATCACAGCTGATGATTTGTTATCAGTTGCAAAAGCAAATAGTATTAAGAATGCGATGGGGATAGTATGTGAAATAAATTCTGTTGTGAAAAATTGGGGCGATTTTGCAGATATGGCAACTGTTGGTGATGACTTAAAGGACTATATTAATCGCAATCTACATACGGTTTAACCGCGATGGCGCAAAGTTAACCGCAAAGGCGCAAAAACGCGAAGAGATAACTTTGCGCCTTCCCGCCTCTGCGGTTAAAGCATATGTACCTATAAGAGAATATTAACCTCTGTATTTTGAGGAACTTTCTTTTTTAGAACTAAAATATTATTATCAGCATCCCAGGAGTATTCCACCGGCTTGCCATTATCATTAGTGACCGATGCAGGCTCTTCCTTCAAATTATGTATAATCCATTGTATACTACTATTGCTTTTATTATCTGAATCAGCACTGAGTTTTAACACATTTTTATCCTTTATAGCGTTGAAGTTGAGCTTTGTTGAAAGACCTTTCTCTTCAGCATCCGGCGTTACACCATCATCATGATACATCGAATAAGAATGTGCTCCTTTATCTGCATAATAATGCATTTCCAATACAATAATATTATAATTGGAGGTGTTGCCTTTTGTGGTGCTCATGGGAATAAACGAACCACCTTTTACAAAAACAGGAATATGATCCATTGTTACCGGAACTGTTACATACTGACCGCCATGATAGATTTTTTCTGTGTTGAAATCGGTCCATGATTTTCCTTTTGGCAGATAAACCTGCATCTCTTTTACATCTGGCTGCTTAATGGGAGCAACCAGAAATGCATCGCCCCATAAATATGCCGAGTCGTATGTTAAAAGGTGTTCATTATCAGGGAATTCATAGAAAAGCGGTATCATAAGCGGCTTTCCGGAAACATGGTTTTCATGTGCCATATTATAAATATAAGGGAGAAGCCTGTAGCGTAGTTCGATAGCTGCCTTTGCATAAGCTTTTGTGCTGTCGAGCTGGAATACAGGCTCTGCGGGGATATGCTCCTGCGCATGTGGACGGTAGATCGGCTGGAATACACCATATTGCAGCCAGCGGATATATAGCTCGTTATCGATGCTGTCGCCACCGGCAAAACCGCCCAGGTCGCTGTGCATGTATGCCATTCCCTGCATGCCCATCTGAAGGGAGATTTCAGGCTGAGAATATAGTCCTCCCCAGGAACGGGCCACATCGCCGGTCCAGGGAATCATGCCATAGCGCTGAGATCCTGCAAACCCTGCACGCATAAGAATAAACGGGCGCTGCTCCGGGAAATCTTTCTCATAACCTTTATATATCATTTTGGCCCACTCATGACCATAAGCATTATGTACTTCATCAGCGTTGCCATTAATGTGTTGCAAATCAGATGGATGTACTTCCGGCTCGCCAAGGTCACCCCACCAGCCGGCAATGCCCTGGCTCGTAAACTCCTTGTAAATGTTCCAGAACCAGTCTCTTGCCTTCGGATCGAAGATGTCCACCAGTCCGGTGTTGCCAAAATAGAAATCATAAGTATAGGGGTTGCCTTTTTTGTCCGTTCCGAGCACCTTTTTGCTCACTGCTTCGTCCCAGCGGCTGGAAGTTGTAAGGATAAATGGCTCTGTAACCAGGATGGTTTTTACACCTTGCTGTTCCAGCTTCGAGATCATCTTTTGAGGTTCGGGGAAGCTGTCGCGGTACCACTCCAGGTTACCCATCTCATCAAAGATGCCTTTCCCAAACCAGTAAATGTCGATGATGGCAGCATCAACGGGAATCTCATCTTCATTAAATTTTTCAATGGTGTTGAGTACTTCTTCCTGAGAATGATATCCAAAGCGGCTTGAGAAGTTGCCAAAAGCCCAGCGTGGTGGCATGGGCTGACGGCCGGTGAGTTCTGTGTAAGCTTCTGTCAGACCGTACCAGTTATCATCAGCAATCACATAATAATTGATGGTACCACTTACGGTTTCGTATTCTACCTCATTCTCTCCTTCGCTGTCGAGATCCAGCCAGCCAATGGATGCGTTATCAAAAAGCACTGCATATTTCTTTGAAGAGATAAACATGGGCATAGTGTAGTTCATCAATTCCGAATGCGTTTCGTAGCCGTAATGGGCGCGGTTGTACATCTGTAGTCGGTTCCCGCGACGATCCATTCCCAGGACACGTGCACCGCCACCATACAGCACTTCATCTTCTGAGATGGTGAACTCTGTGGTCAGCATCTTTTTTTCGCGCTCAAAACCTTCGTTATCGGTGAGAATCAGTTTTCCATCATAGAAAAACTGTATCCCGAAAGGCTTCTTGCTGATCTTAGCTTCGATTCCCGCTGTTTTTACAACAAGATATTCGTCTGAATCATCTAATGTATAATCAACATTCCCGGCTTCCAGAGTTCCTGCATAGGAGAAATCCTTGTTCTCTCTTTTCTTTTGCAGAAACTCTACGTGGATGATTTTTTCCGAGAGAGGAGTGAGGATGTATTGACCATCATTAACAGTAATGGATACCTCTTTGCCGCTGTTTTGGTAGTCTTTGAATTTTCTTGCAAAAGTAGATGTTGAGAATGCTGATAAAAGCATTGCGATTGCAAGGATTCTGATGCTGAATTTCATATTTTGCGGTGTTTGTTTTCTTTCGAAACAAAGATAATGAGAAAAGAAGACAGGTATTGGATAATATTGCGAACGTTTGCGGTAACATTAGTGACATGGTTCCTGCCGGAAGCAATATTTATTACGATTATTCATTTCCAAATAAAAACATCACCGGAATATGAAACCGGCTTTTCCATGATCTTTCATCGTGCAGATGTCCCGGAAATTTTTTACAAAGAAAATTCACTTCATTATATCCCTTGCGCTCCATTATTTTATTCATTCTCAGTTGGTGGGGCTCGTATAGTGCGTCCAGTGTTTCGGTGCCATAATCGAAGTATATCTTATGATTTTCCGGTGATGGCAGGTTGTCTCCAAAGTATTCAAACAATGCATCCGGCACAGGGTTGTTCTCTTTATCGTACAGTCCGGTCCAGTGTGTGGAAAGGCAAGCTGCACCACCAAAGACCTCAGGATATTCACAAATGGCATAAAGAGACATCAACCCACCGTAGCTGGATCCGGCAATGAACGTATGTTTTTGCGTAGGATTTGTGTTGTAGTTTTTGTCAACCCAGGGCTTTATCTCTTCCACAATAAACCGGAGATAGTTGTCAGAATCCGGTTTTTCAACACCTCTGAATTGTTGTTTTTTTCTCAATTCTGCGATTACATAATCTTTTTCATCTGGCGACAGGTTTTTAAATCCTTTTTCAGGAAAATATTCAATGGTTCGACGTTCAGGACCACCATTATAGATCCCTACAACCATTGTGTTTTGGATTTTACCTTCCTGCAAAAGTTTTGAAAGGGTTCCGTCCACATCCCATTCCTGTCCGTTCCAGGTCGTTGTACTGTCGAAAAGCATTTGGCCATCGTACATATACAGCACATTATACGGGGTATTGCTTTTTGAGTAGCTCTCAGGCGTCCAGATTACTACACTGCGCCCCGGGATATAGTCCGACTGAAACGATTTAATAAATTTTATCGTACCATTTTGCGTTAATGGTGTTTGCGCGACTGAGATTATTGCCAATGTGCAGATTATGATTGTAAGTTGTAGCTTCATAGAATAATATTTTTATTAAAAAAAATCACTAAAACACTGACGCCTCACTCAAAGTCGTCAACATCTCCAGGGCTTTCATGCCACGTACTGAGTTGCCCTTTTCGTTGAGTAACGGACTCCACACAGCCACGCTGTAATGGCCCGGATATACTGCTGCAATGCCGCCACCCACGCCACTTTTCCCCGGTAATCCGACTCTGAAGGTGAATTCTCCTGCTTCATCATAAAACCCGCAGGTTTGCATGATGGCACTGATACGTTTTGATTTGCTGGAGGAGATAATCCTTCTGTCCGAGAAGTAGTTTACACCTCGGTTGGCAAAAAATGAAAAAGCTCTTGCCAGCTCCTCGCAGGTCATCTCCATGGAACAGATAGTGAAATAGAAATCCAGAACGCGATCGATGTCATTATAGATATTCCCAAACGACTTCATAAGGTTTATGAGTGCTGCATTTCGGAAGGCATGTTCTTTTTCAGAGGCTGCCATTTGCGGGTTGTAATTGATCCTGGTAGTCCCTGCCAGGCCCTGGACATAACCTAAGAATTGGTTTTCAGGATCCTCCAACTCGCTGATAAGAATATCGCAGATTACCAATGCGCCGGCATTAATCAAAGGGTTTCTGGGAATGCCTTTTTCGTATTCCAGCTGCACCAGCGAGTTAAATGGCGTCCCGGATGGTTCCACATCAACGCGGTTCCAGATCTTTTCGCCCACAATGTCAAAGGCCATGGTCAACGACAGTACCTTTACAATACTCTGTATAGAGAACTTTTCCCTGCTATCTCCTGCTTCACAGTTGTTTCCATCGAGTCCGAAAAGGTATATACCGAACTTCTCCGGTGAAACAGTAGCAAGCTCAGGGATGTAATCTGCAACCATCCCTGTTGGTTTTTCTTTACTGATATCATGAAAAACCTGATCAATAATGGGTTTGTATTCCATGCTATTCTTCTGTGCTTTCTTCTGGTTCGGTATAATAGCCTTCCCGTGGAAGAAGGTGATTCAGGTCGGCGACGCCTAAAATTACAATGGCATTGACGATGGCGCTATGTTCGAGATATTCCGGGATGCTTTTGTTAAATAAATCGCGTTCTGTATGCCATATTTCGCGGTAGTTGAAATTATATCCTTTAACATCTTTTTGCCCGAAGGAGAGTGTCGGAACACCTTCGACGGCGAACGGGCCGCTGTCGGTTCCCCAGGGTTCCAGGGGTCTTGTACGAGGCTCCCGTGTGGTTAGTTCAAAGGGAATTCCGGGGTTGAGGTCGTATAATGGTTCGCAGATTTTTTCAAAGTCATCCATCATGGCTTCTGTAACAGCGAGGCTTGTGCAGGGGAGAGGCCCACCGTCACGGTTGAACATATTGGAAACCTTTGGCAGTTTATCAGCATTGCTTTCGACCCAGTGACTTGATCCCAGCAGTCCAAACTCTTCTCCTGCCCACAGGCAGACAAGAATTGTCCGTTTTGGTTTTGCTCCTGATTCCATTATCAAACGAGCCGCTTCCATGGCAACAACAACACCATTTCCATCATCAACACCACCGGTGGCCACGTCATAAGCATCCAGATGACCGCCCATAATAACATATTCGTCAGGGTATTTGGTTCCGGGAATTACACCAATAACAGTGTGGTATTTTACCGGCCCCATTTTGAAATGGTTGCGGATGTCAAATTCCAGTTGAAAATACCGACGTTCCTTTACCATCTGTTCAATTTTAACAAACTGATGCTCGTCAAGTTTTATATCAGGTACTTGCGGAAGGCCTTCAAACTCCATGTCCCAAATGTTTTTGCGGTCGTAAAGAACCCGGATAGGGGTGGGTGTTTTCTGAATTACTCCAAGAATACCCGCTTCAACCATTTCACGATAGAATAGTGCCGGTTCTTCAATATATTCTAATAGTTCTTTTTGTTCCGCCTCATTTTTACGGTGTTCCCAGTTATGCTTTCTTATTTCTCTGTTTTCTTCAGCAATTTGTTCATTAAGTGCAATGATGGAATCGCGTTTCTGATCGGCTTTTTCGCTCCAATCGATTGGCCAGCCTTTATTTTCACCGCCAATAAGCACCCATGCTCCATTAAGAGCTCCTTTCATTCGTTCAAACTGATCTCTGTTTTTTGGCTCCAAAAGCACATGTCCTCGTTGTACACCTTTTGTTCCTGAGGTGTATGATGGTGTTGCAAAATGAAGTACCATACCTTCATCGCTTAGCATTCTCCCAAACCAGGGGCCTCTGTTGAATCCTACAGGAAGCTCACCGGCTTCATCCATAATTACTTCCATACCCCAGCTTTTAAACTTATATGCGGCCCATTCAGCAGCGTTTTCATACGCATCAGAACCAACCATTCTTCCACCAAAACGATTGCACAGAATGTCAAGATGATTCATTGTCTGGTTATCGGTTTTACCGACCTCAATGATTTTCTCAATTTCAGATTGTTTTTGGGCTGATACTGTTGCCGGAGCCAATAACAATAGGAAAGCTATAAGCTTTAGGTATTTCATGGGATAGTGTTTTAGGGTTATTGTGCAAAATTACATTTATTTTTCAATCGTGTCAGATACTTTTATGCCGACGATACTATAAATGTTATGTTTCAGAGGAATTTATTGATTCTTTTTTGATAACAGGCGGTTTACTTCATAAATAAGTTCATTGCTATCGATAGGTTTTGCCAGATATCCATCGCATCCTGCCATAAGGATTTTTTTCTTTTCTTCCGGCATGGCGTAGGCTGTTTGAGCGATAACAGGTATTTTGATTCCCATTTCCCGGAGTTCACGAATGGTTTGATAGCCATCTTTATAGGGCATGTTGATGTCCAGAAATATGAGATCAGGTTTTTTGTTTTGTATCAGACTGATAAGTTCTACTCCATCACTGGCATTTTGTATATTACATCCGGAGGGTTCAAGGATTTCTTTTAGAAGGAATAGTGAGGCAGGTTCATCTTCGGCGATATAAACTGTTTTTCCTGTAAGGTTTAATGTTAAATGTTGTTTTTCCTTTGTGTCTGATATTTGTGATTCAGGTATACCGGTGTAATAAGGGAATTTTACATAGAATGCGGATCCTTCGCCGGGAATAGAATCGAGTCGGATATTCCCTCCAAGAAGTTCTGTTAGTCCTTTGGTTATGCTTAGTCCCAAACCGGTGCCATCATTGGAGATGTCATTTTTAAGTTGTGTAAAGCGATCAAATATGGCCTCCTGCATGTTTTCCGGTATCCCGGGACCCTTGTCGCGGACGAAGAATTCAATAGATTGTCTATCTGCTTCATCACTACAGCAAAATCCAAATTCGATATTTTTATTTCCTCCGTATTTAATGGCATTGGTGATGAGGTTGTTGAGAATTTGCTTGATCCGGACTCTATCGGTATATAAATGACCGGTACAGGTATCAGGAGGATTTAAAAGGATAAGATCTCTATTGGGGTTATTGAGTAGCTTACTATGCTGTCTGTTCGATTCAATAACTTCTACAATAAGATCTTTGATGCTCAGGTATCCCATTTGTAAAGCTAACTGATTCGACTCGATTTTGGATATGTCAATAATATCATCAATTATCCGCAGCAGCTGTTCTCCGGATTTTTTTATTAACGATGTAAAGTGATGAAATTTATCCTCTTCCATGCCGGGAGATAAAAGAGATGAAAAACCAATAATTGAGTTCATGGGCGTACGGATTTCATGACTCATATTTGCAAGAAATGCCGATTTTAGACGATCCGACTGTTCAGCTAACTCTTTGGCAATAGATAGCTGATGGTTTATTTGTTCGATTTTCTTTAATGATTCTTCCAGTTGTGTTTTTTTCTCAATCGCCAGATCTTCAGCTTCCTTTATCGCTGTAATATCATAATTGACACCAATCATTTTTTGCGGTACATCATTGCTGTCTGTGGAAACATATGCAGCGGCCTTGATATACTTAATTTCTCCTTCGGGAGTGATAATCCTGAAAGATGTATTTAGCTCTTTTTTTTGCTGTATAGCCAATTGTACTTCTGCATCCGCTTTTTTGATATCCAGTGGATGAACCCCTGCTTTCCAGAATTCATATGCACTTTTAAAATTCTTTTTGTCAGCCCCATACAGGTCAAACATTTTATCATCCCATTGCAGCGAATTATTTTGCAAATCAAGTTCCCAGATGCCTATTTGTCCGGCTTCCGTGGCCAGTTTTAGCCGTGTTGTTGTCTCCCTGAGTTTGCTTTGGGTCTCCTGTTCCTCTGTAATATCTCTACCAACGGCAATAATACTGGAAATCTTCCCATTAGCAATAACTGCCTTATTTGACCATGTAAGCCATCGGTATCCATAAATAGTTTTGGCTCTTTCAATATGGGTTGTTGTGTGTGGCGGATTTTTTAATTCATTCAACGAGACCATAACCGAAGGCCTGTCTTCCATATGAATAAGAGGGAAAAATGATTTCCCTTCAATATTTGTTCTATCAAAACCAAAATAATCGCAATAGTTGGGGCTTGCATATCTTATTGTGAAATCTTTATTAAGAGCAAGTATTAGATCACTCTGGTTTTCAATAAGTATTTGGTATTTATCTTCAAGAACCTTATGTTCTGTAAGGTCTTTGATTTGACCAATCAGAATGGTTTTTTCTGTTTCAGGATCAATGGTTTTATAAACAACGATTTGGGCATCAAGCGTGTTCCCTTTTTTATGAATGTATTTTTTATTTAAAATAAATGATTCATTGTTTCTTTTTATTAAAGAATTAATTTTATCCTGGCTGACTTGTTTGTCTTCGTTGTGAGTAAAATCCAGGATAGACTTATTAATGATATCATCTGGTTCGTATCCCAGATATTCACAAAAGGGTCCATTGCACCGTATTATTGTTAAATCCACAGAGCATATCACAATAGGATTGGGCGCATTAGTGAATAATGTCTTTAGGATAGGGTTATTTAACATATGAATAGCGTTACTTTTTCGATTTAAAGGTATAAAAAAATATAATACCATTCAAATGAGATTGGAATAG
Organism: uncultured Bacteroidales bacterium; assembly: GCA_964594665.1. Classification (GTDB taxonomy): domain Bacteria; phylum Bacteroidota; class Bacteroidia; order Bacteroidales; family BM520; genus BM520. Next base: position 3,975 of record CAZQNY010000051.1, on the reverse strand, counting down.
TTCTGCCTAATACTGGAAAAATTGTATTAAAACTATTTCTTATTTAATGGTAGCTCTACTCCAAAGTGTCTCTTCTTGTCTTCATGTTTAAGTAATAAAGCGAAAAGCAGCCCCAACAATCCTAAAGCTGCAAACATGATTATGACGTAGCTGTAATCGGTTACTTCCGGGTTTCCGGGGTTTGTTCTGTCCAGAATAATACCGGCAAGCAAAGGAAATGCCCATAAACCAAGGTTCTGGATTGAGTACATTAATCCATAGGCTGTGCCTATCTTGTTCTCATCCACCAGTTTGACCATTGAAGGCCACATTGCAGCAGGAACAAGTGAAAATGCAATGCCTAACAATACCATCGGGACATAGGGCAGAATATTCGTGAAACCAAAAACGAGATGTACTATTAATAGTGTCACAGATCCAAAGATCATGGCTGTGGCACTTTTCCCTTTGCGATCGATTAACCATCCGAAAAACGGTGTGAACATTAGGGTTCCAACAGGCAATAATGACGTTATCCGCCCGCTTTGGATGTCAGTAAACCCAAATTTATCAGCAAAAAAATCAGGGGCATAGGCCAGAAAGGGGAATACGGCGCTGTAAAATGTTACACATAACAATGCGATGTACAAATACGCCCTGTTACCAAGAATGTCGAATACATCACTGAACTTAAACGGCTCTGCGGGGGCCTTTTTTTCCTGTTTTTGAATAGCCTGGCTGTCAAGTTTTGCATCCAACAGCATATAAACAAGAAATGCCAGTAACCCGGTGCATACCAGTATTGCTGCCAGCCATATGGCTCCCGTCAGGTTTGACCCGCCATCGGCCAGAACAGGAGAGAGCTGCAAGGCAGCAAAGGTTCCCAGTCGGCCAAAACCAACCTTAAGACCAAATGCGAGCGCAAGATCCTTTCCTTTAAACCATTTTACCAGTATCTTACTCACAACCACAATGCTTGTTTCGGCACCCAGGCCAAAGAAAAACCGCCCTGCCAGCATCATTTTTAATTGCGGACTGTAAGAAGGCAAAAAGGACTCCATTAATCCATACCCCGGACCACCATTACTATAGGTTTCAGATGCACCATAGGCAGTCAGCAATGCACCCAGTGCCATAAATCCAACAAACATAAACCCTGTGCGGCGGATACCAAGCTTATCGAGAATAATACCACCGATAACTGCCATTAATAAAAACGTATTCGGAATGCTGTAAAACGATACAAAAAGCCCGTAATCGGTATTGGAAAAGTTGAATTCGGCTTTTAATAAATCTTTCAGGGTGCTGAAGGCATCGTAGAAATAGTAATTAACCGATAATATAAACCCTACAAGAATTAAAACACCCCAGCGTAATCCCGGGCGTTCATTAAGCGCTTTTCTGATCTTTTCCATATTCTTTGCTGTTATGTGGCGGGCTAAGATAGGAATTAATCCGCTAACTTCTCTTTGTAAAAGCCCATATGGGGCTAATGTTTAAGTCGTTGAACTTTGATGCGTGGAGCTGAGGTTGATTCTGTGTGGCAATAATTTTGTTTCCCAAACCAACGATATCGGTTTTTTGCAATAAATATGTATATCCCGTCGCGAAGTACCCGGGGTATGACTGCTATTAGCTTCAGAAGTTTTGCATGTCCTTGTAGAATATGACCCAGCTGTATCAGAGCTTCCGAATGTGTATAAACTATTCCGTTGTGCCAAAGAATTACCGAATCTGTTTGTTCCTGTATCCCTGCAACTTCTTTAATCTGAAGTGATGCCGGAGAGCCAATAGGTTTTATGCCAATACGTTTTTTCTTGTCGTATTTTTTTACTTTACGTACAGCGTAATTACATAGTGCACACGGGCCATCATAAAAAAGTATTGTCTCCTCCATTCAGTTTTTACATATTATATAATGCTAACAATAAGCGGACTGTTTGGTTTTATGAGTTTTTGTTGTTTTGAAATGAAAGAATGAGGAATAAGATATTGTATTTGTATGTGTTTTTATAATGAAAGTCTGTCGATTTTTATCTTTTATATGTGGTTTGAGTTAATGTTATGCTATTTTTTGTATTGGTGTAGTTTTTGACTTAATAAATACTACTTTTGCCGGACTTTAATAATAAGAGATTTACAATGGAAGAATTGAGAAATATTGCCATAATTGCACACGTTGATCATGGTAAGACTACCCTGGTGGACAGGATTTTACATCAGGTGAAGATGTTTAGAGAGAATCAGGAAGTGGAGGATTTAATTTTGGATTCCAATGACCTGGAACGTGAGCGGGGTATTACAATTCTTTCAAAAAACGTTTCTGTACGATATAAAGGTATTAAGATAAATATTATTGATACTCCCGGTCACACCGATTTTGGTGGCGAGGTCGAGCGTGTTCTCAATATGGCAGATGGTGTTTTACTGGTTGTAGATGCCTTTGAAGGCCCAATGCCACAAACACGTTTTGTACTTCAAAAAGCTATTGAACTGGGACTGAAACCAATTGTGGTTGTGAATAAGGTTGATAAACCAAACTGTAGCCCTGATATTACTCAGGAGGCTGTTTTTGATCTGATGTTTAATCTTGATGCAACAGAAGACCAGCTGGAATTTCCAACTGTATATGGCTCTTCAAAACAGGGCTGGATGGGCCCGGACTGGCAAAATCCTACCGAGGATGTTAGCTATCTCCTGGATATGATTCTTGAGCATATTCCGGCACCCAAACAAAACCCCGGTAACCTTCAGATCCAGATCAGCTCGCTTGATTATTCCTCATATCTTGGCCGTATTGCTGTGGGTCGTATTGCCCGTGGTGAGGTGAAAATGGGGCAGCATGTTGCAGTTATGAAACGCGATGGCTCAGTAATGAAGTCAACGATTAAGGAGCTTTACGCCTTTGAGGGTCTTGGGAAAGAAAAAATTAAAAACAAATCCCTTGCTTCAGGTGAAATCTGTGCTATTCTTGGGATTGAATCGTTCGATATTGGTGATACCATCACGGATCCGGAGCACCCGGAAGCAATGAAACGTATCAGTATTGATGAACCCACCATGTCGATGCTATTTACCATCAATAACTCGCCTTTTTTCGGAAAGGATGGAATGTACGTTACTTCCCGGCACCTCCGCGACCGGTTGTTCAAAGAAACAGAGAAAAACCTGGCGCTGCGCGTGGAGGAAACTGACTCCCCGGAGCGTCTGCTCGTATACGGAAGAGGTATCCTTCACCTCTCCGTACTTGTTGAAACTATGCGCCGTGAGGGTTATGAGTTCCAGCTCGGACAACCACAGGTAGTTATAAAAACCATTGACGGGATAAAACACGAACCCGTGGAGATGCTCACCGTTGTAGTGCCTGAGGAATTTTCGGGAAAGGTGATTGAAATTGCCAACAGAAGAAAAGGCGAACTCCTGAATATGGAGACCAAGGGCGACCGTATGGTGTTGGAATTTAATATCCCGGCAAGGGGAATGATCGGATTGACAAATCCTGTACTTACCTCTACAGAAGGTCAGGCCGTTATTGCCCACCGTGCCAATGGATATACACCCTGGAAAGGGGATATTCAGCGTCGCCGGTCCGGTGCTCTGATAGCTATGGAAACAGGTACTGCAATACCTTATGCAATTGATAAGCTTCAGGACAGAGGTAGATTCTTTGTGGATCCCGGTGATGAGGTGTATACCGGTATGGTTGTGGGTGAAGGTACCCGCCAGGACGACATCGTGGTGAATATTACGAAAACCAAAAAGCTTTCCAACGTACGCGCATCCGGCTCTGATGCCAAGGCGATGATTGTTCCCGCAACCAAGTTTTCTCTTGAAGAAGCTATGGAATATATCAAGGAAGATGAATACATTGAGATTACTCCCAAATCCATGCGTTTAAGGAAAATCCTTTTGGATGAGAATGATCGCAAGCGTGCTAAAAATGCCGCAATAGGTTCGTGAGCTTTTTAAAAACAGGAACACAGTGTTTCGCAGTGT
>CAZQNY010000050.1:0-20597 GCA_964594665.1 uncultured Bacteroidales bacterium | reverse complement strand
TAGAGCACAACCTTGCCAAGGTTGGGGTCGCGGGTCCGAGTCCCGTCTTTCGCTCTCCGAAAAGGTCACACACTGTGTGACCTTTTTTATTTCAATATTCATACTTCTCCGTTTTGTTTCCAATTTTAATATAAAAGTTAAAATGTTGAATATAAAATATTGATTTATGGGAAAAGAGGTTCCGGTAAAATCACATGGTAATACAATGACATAGGTTGTACGTGTTTTGCGTAGATCTTTGCGTCATTACACCTTAGCGGTAGAAATCTATCCAAATATATTATTCAACCTAAAAAGGAATAACTATCACGCATTCATATTTTCCTTAACTCATATCTGAAATATCCCCATTTATTATGACTCTCATCCCTCGATATCCTTATAAATAGGGATTGTCTCGTCTCTTACTCTTTCCAACTTTTGCACTTTAATTAAATCAAAACTTAAAACAGATATGAAATCCTTGAAAAACACGATTTTACTGCTTGCGGCTTTCGCATTCGCAGGAACTCTATTCACAGGTTGTGATAAAGATGAAGATCCCGATGATCCAACACAAACGGAAGAACAATTTGTAAGCCTCGAATCTCCATACCTCATCTGCGCTAACAGAAACCCCGGTGGTGTTGGTTTCGACTTCAGCTACAACAATGAAATCGGTGGAGGTAACAACATCGACTCACTTTCTGTCTCTGACTTCGAATATGATGTGAAAATCAGAACTATTAAAGGTGAAAAACCTGACGGTAGCCAGGGTGGCGCTCCTTTCTTTAAAATGCATGAAGATGTGCAGGCGGTGAATTACTCCACTATCGACACAGAATGTACAGGATATACTGATTTCCAGAATCTGACATTAGCAAATATTCAGGAATATACCGTTACATCTGATGCTGAAGATTTTGACCTTGAATCTCTTCCTACCGGCGACACTGGAGCGCCTGTCTGGGATAACCTTATGGCTGAATATGGAAAACTCGTTATCGGTTTCCGTTGGAAATCGGCTGCCAATAACGATGTTGCTGATGATGAGCCAATCTGGATTATCAAAACCCGTGAAGGGAAAATCGTTAAGCTCATTGTTACCGATTTCCCTGCTGATCCGGCTCCTACTGCAACAGGTTATGTGAGTATCGAATGGGCTTTTGTTGAGTAATAATGCCACATATTATGAATAAAAGATATCTGTCTTTGCTGTTCTTCCTGGTCTTCATTATGCTTTTAAGTAATGGTGTCATGGCTCAGAAGAGTCTTGTTTTTCAGGGTGTGGTATTCGATGAATCAACACACCAGCCGGTGACATATGCCAACATATCGGTGAAAAACAAACCCAACGGAACTACTACCGACGAAGAAGGCCGGTTTAGAATTTCCATCGAAAAAGAGGCTGTTATTGTTTTCAGCCATATCAACTATTATAAAAAAGAGGTTCTTTTTAATGATGAGATAATCTCCGGCTCGCGGGAATTCTCCATGAAACCCAAAAGCCTGCAGCTTTCTGATGTGGTGGTGTCTGCCAGTCTGTATGAACAGCCTATTGAAAAGCTGACCAGGTCGGCAGCACTGATCTCTAACCGTCAGATCCTGGATAATATCAGCTCCAATATGACTGATATGCTCGCCAACACTCCTGGTTTTACCCAGGTGTGGGAATATCACTCACCTATAATCCTGCGTGGATTGAATTCCAACAGGGTGCTGATTATGAAAGATGGAAACCGCCGTATCGGTACTTTTCCCGGCGGCTACTTCGGGCAGGATATGAATATCTACGACACCAAAAAGGTCGAGATTATCAAAGGGCCGGGCTCCGTAATCTACGGTAGTGGCGCCATCTCCGGAATTATCAACGTTATTAGCAATGAGCCTTTCGGCGAAAAGAAAAACAGTGTGCAACTGCATTCTGGTTACGGTACCAACAACAATGAATTCCTTGAGATGGTGAAGGTATGTCATAAAAGAGACAAATTCGGTATCTCTGTGAACGGGAAATTCCGTAAAACCAATGAAATGGTGTATGGTAACGGTGAAATTGCTGAAAACAGCGATGTGGAAGACCGTGACATCACCCTCAATACCGGTTACAAATTTTCCGATGAGCATAGAATAATTCTCAACGCCAGTTATCATTACGGCGACTGGGGAAAACCAAGAGGATTCAACGGTCCCACAAAATATTTTACACAGATTCGTAACCGGGAAGAAAATCTTCACACCGATCTGGCGTATTCCTGGACTCCCGGTGGCTTTGTGGAATCTGTTAATGTAAACCTCTATTATGATGATGGTTACCGTGATTATTTCCAGTATAGATACAGCATCATTAGCGGCGACCTCTCTACGCTGAGTCTTGTGCATTATAATGACAATTACGGCGGCCTGAGAGCCTTTACAAAGCTTAATATCTCTGAAAATAATAAACTTACAACCGGTGTGGATGGATATCTGTTCAGACTTGACAACCCTTCCGAGTTGTTTGATTATTATAATGATACTCACGGATATGCGGATGGCTCTGAAAATACAGGTCAGAATAACATGGGTGCCTTTATTCAGGATGAGTGGCAGGTGGTCGATAAGCTGCAGGTCGTTTCGGGGATCCGGTTTGATCTCTTTAGCGTTATCGAAGGTGAAGGTGAAGCTTCGCAGGACCGTAGCGCTGATCGCCAGGCTTTCAGTGGTAACCTGGGAGCTGTGTACTCCTTTGCTGAGAATATGCACATGTCGCTCAATGCAGGAAGAGCTTATCGTATGCCCACGGCTGAAGAGCTGTACGTGAAAACAATCAGCTGTAAAGGAACAAAGATGGGTAACCCTGAGCTTACTCCTGAATATGGCTGGAACTTTGACTTTGGGTTCCGTGGTCATACTGCAAACAGCAGGTTTAAATACGACCTCGCGCTATTCTATAATATCCTCGATGGGTTTATTAATGAGGCACCATCCGATGATCCGGATATTGATTTTACACTGGAAAATACAGATGCAAAACTGATGGGAGGTGAGTTCTCTGCATCGTACCGTTTTAATGATGTTTTTAAGGCGTATAACTCATTATATATCGGTACCGGAGCAGCTTATGTTTATGGTATTGACCTCTCCAATGGTGATGATTTACCGCTCTTTGGTATGCCTCCGTTTAATGTTAAGCTGGATGTTAATTATCGTGGTAAAGCCGGTAGTAAGTGGTTGACAGGATATGCGATAAAATTTAATACCGAATACGCTGCAGCGCAAAATCGTGTTGCAGAGATCCCGGAAGGAACAGAAGGCGGTCCGTGGGGATACGTGCCTTCAGATCCGCATACGCTGTTTAATGCTTCTGTAGAGCTTAACTCAAACTCTTTGCCCGGATATCCTAAGTTGAGGATTATATGTAAGAATATTTTAAATGATGATTATCAACCTTTTGGATCCTACATCCCTGCCATGGGAAGGAACTTTAAGATTATGCTCTCATTTCACTTTTAGAAATAGGTTTTAGTTAGTTTTGGTAGCCTGTAGATCTCTCTATGGGCTGTTTTTATAATGGAATAATCTTCTGTGAAATAGCGTATATCGTTAGACCGGAGATGCTCTTTATACCTGTCTTCTCCGTAATATTTTTTCTGTGACTAATAACGGTGTGAATACTAATATTCAGATGATCCGCTATCTCTTTATTGGAAAGCCCTTTGGTAATTGCTTTTAGTACATCCAGCTCACGATCCGTCAGGTCATCATTATGTGATTCCTCACAGTGCTTTGTATTTGCTGTCCTATGAATTTTTTCGGCAATATTGTGATAACTATCGGTGATGTAAATAGCCTCATCAAAAAGTTTTTCATGTTCTTCGGAAAGTAATTGATAGGTCAATGCTAGTATGGATATCTCCGGATTGTTTTTTCTGAACCGGGTAAATACTTTTTCCATATTAATTATTAATGATGGGTTGATAACTATTAAATCAACGTTATGATGCATGCAGTAATCTTCAATGACTGCCAGGTTTTCAAGTCTGATAATTTGTATTACAGGGTTATGACTTTTTAAAATGGATAAAAAGCCTTCTGCGATAATTTCAGATTTTTCTGAAAATACAATTTTAAAGCTTTTTCTATTATCCATTGATCTGATTTTCAATATTTTCTACAATTGGAATTAAAATCTGTTCTTCTATCTTTGAATGAACGATAAGGTCATTTTGTAATTCAAATAGTTTTAATAGAATTTTTCTTCGAATGGAGAGACCTTCTTCCAGGCGGATATGTTGAAGCAGCAGTGTCTTTAAATCTGATAGCTTTGTTTCGATGTCAGAGTGGTGTGTTTTGTATTCTGTTGCAGAGAAGGAACTGCCACAATCAGAACCATTTTTTAACAAATCGCAGATATAAGGGAACGCATATTTGTCTTCATAATCCAGATGTTCAACCACTTCCTTAAAATACTCCTTGAAGAATATTTCTATTTGATTGATCTCCACGGGAGCAGCCATATCCTTAAGCTTTGTAATTAAATTCTCTATCTCCGGATACTTTTCATTTTTATAATGTAAATGGGTGTTTTTCAGGAATTTGATAATGACAGGGATGTCATCTGCTGAGATTTGTGATATGTCCGGAGTGTTGATCCTGTTATTGTACAGGTCACCGATAATGACCATCAAGCATGGGTTTATTTGGTTCTCTTTACAGATACCATCTATGGTTTTATTTTTTATGGTAGATGAGATATTAAAATACTCCAGCATAAACAAAAGGGAGGGGTTTTCCTCTATTGCTGAAGCTAGTTTTACCTCGGGATATAGTTTTGTTGACATTGCAAATTTGTTTTACACAAATGTACTGAAAAATGTGTATTTATCTACCGCTAAGGCGCTAAGACGCAAAGGTGTTTTTCATGTCCTTCAACATTATCAATAATAATGAATACGTTTGGTTATTTCGGGTTTCTGGGCTAATGTGTTATTTGATAGGTGATTATAAATGTAGGAATTTGTATATGTATATCGTGATGTAAATAATGTAAAATTTATTTGCATATATTAAAATTATTTTACCTTTGCTGGTGTTCTGAAACCATGATAATCATGACTCTGTAAAAAATCAGAGATGCTTTTTGTAAAAAAAACTATGAACTACAAACATTTTTTGATCTTTTTGATCTTCTTAATCATCTGTTCACCAATTTATTCGCAAGATAATATTTTTAATGGTGATGAAAATGCTCCTAAGGTATCAGTGGGATACCTCCATCTGTATAACAACCTAAATGCTGATAGCTATTTTGGGTTTAAATATTCATACGCCACAGATAACGGTACTGCAAACCTGGGTGGATTAAACATTAAACTTGATTTCCCAACAAAGTATCAGAGTGTTGATATTACTATTGGGACGTTAATAATGAAAGGATTAGATGAAGTAGATTTTGGACATATTAATCCCAGTACGGTTAATGCCCATGATTACAACATTAACGGAGGAGGTGTGTATCTGGGGATTAGTCCAAAAATTAAGGGTAAGTATATCGGTTTAACTTCTGATTTTGGAATTGGAGTGTTCTCTTTTAAAGAATACATAAGTATTGTTAATAATACTACGATGCCTTTTGTTGATGAACATAATTTAAAGGCATCGTACGGTTTGGGAGCAATTAGCTCTTTAGGAATATACCTAAACTATGGAAAAGTTGGAATCAATCCGTCGTTGACTGGAATCTTTTCAGGCGGTTCCGGAGCAAGCTTTACATTTTATGGAATAAACATCCCAGTTTATTATCAATTCTAGATATATAGGCATAGTCAATTGTTTAAATTGACTATGCCTATATCATTAATAATAGCTTGAATTCTCAAACTATGGAGTGGAAGTATTAGTTAGTGAAAGTGATAACTAAATTAATAGAAATTATGAAACAAAAATTATTATTAATCTTTTTGACCTGTTGCTCTTTTATTGTTTTCTCACAAGAGAAAGAGCAGATAATGAAACCTAGTGTAGAAATTGGATATTCAGTTCTGTTTAATAACCTGAATTCTGATCATTATGCCAACTTTAAATCATCTCTTCCCAGCTGGGACAATACTGTGTTAAATGGTTTGAATATTAAGGTTGCCGTAAACTCAAAATACTCTTTCCTTGATTATTTTGTTGGCACAACATTTATGGTTGGAGCCGACCAATTAGGAAGTACAGGTTGGGCTCCAGGTAATACAAATTCCTCAGACTATGTATTTAATGGCGGAGGTGTTTATGCAGGAATTAGCCCTAAACTCAAAACAAAGCATTTTGGATTAACATCCGAATTTGCAGTTGGGGTGTTTTCCTTTAAAGAATATAAGGCGATTTTTAATAATGTGAATGAACCGTATGTGGATTTCTACGATAAGAATACATCAGCTGGTTTGGGGGCATTGAGTTCTGTGGGTTTTTATTTAAAAGCAGGGAGGTTTGGAATTAGTCCTTCAGTCAATGCAATATTTACAGGGAGTTCTAGTGCCAGTTTTCTATTCTATGGTTTTAATTTTCCTATAACATTTTATTTTTAAATATCATTGAGAATAGTCAGGTTTACCTCCTGGCTATTCTCTTATCGTTTGAATCACTGCCAACGGTTATTCTTTTCTGTAAATGATATCCTGCTTAATTCCGCAGATCTCGCTGAAATGCGAAGATTTTAAACTACTAACGCTCGACTGTGCGTATTTACACAGAATCATTCCTTAATAATTACATAGAGTATATTTTAGTTTTCCTTGGTTAATCGCATGAAAATTTTCAAGAAATCTGTTCTAATCATCCATTGGTTTTGGAGTTATGCGCAGTGTTACCCAGAGTTTTCTTTCTGCGGTGCATAAAATGGATGCCAGGTTGTTTGGCTTCTTGCAAAAAGAAGATTCCTCTCAACCTTTAATCTAATCCATGAAAATAAGCAGTGAAGCCTGTAGGAATGCTTACAATTTCAATATTGCCAGGTAGTTAGATTTCGCGTTTGCCTTTGCGTCATAGCGGCAAAAAAAAGGCTGCCCGGGCAAAACCGAACAGCCATAAACACTTTAATATTTTTTTATTTACTGGAGCGTAAATTTAATAGGCATATTAAAACGAACCCTTACCGGGCGGCCACGCTGTTTACCTGGTTTCCAGCCTGGCATGGCTTTCACAACACGTACAGCTTCTTCATCACAGCCGCCACCGATACCACGAAGGATTCCTACATTGGTGATTTTTCCATCGGGCTCAACAACGAAAGTTACATAAACAACCCCCTGAATATTACTTTCACGTGCCATCTGTGGGTATTTGATGTTTTCTGCAAGATAAGTAAGACGTGCTTTTTCACCTCCCGGGAATTCGGGCTGTTGTTCCACAACGAGGAAAATCTCTTCCTCAACAACCTCTTCTTCTTCCACTTCAATGGGAACATACTCTTCGATTTCCATCTCTTCGTCTGCTTCCACATCGATGATAAGTTCATCTTCAATTTCCACATCATCTTCCACAATGTTAAGCACTGTAGTTGTTGGTGGTGGTTTTGGTGGCGGAGGTTTAACTTCCTGCTTGGTGTTGATAATGATTTCCTCGACCTGCTCAACGGCTTCTCTGGCTCCCATTTCTACGACAGCAACGTCGTATTTTTTCCATTCAAAAGCCAGCAGAACGACAGCAAGCGTAATAATCATCCCTATTTCAATAAAGATGATTCGCTTGTTTTCCAGGTTTGCTTTTGGAGACTTCTTAGCTTCCATAATATTCTTGATGTTTATTGTTATCTTTTACCTCTAAGATGTGGCTAAATTACTATTTTTTTTGATAAAGATGAATTTCCATATAAAAAAACAGCACATTATTTCACCAGAAATTTAAGGTGTCTGACTATAAAACGCATGGACAAGGGTTTTTAGTATACAAAAAACAGGCAACGATTTACCGATGCCTGTGAAATGATATTTCCAGTTCCTTATGCGTTAATGAGTTCTTTATATGCCTCGGCAGTGAGCAGCTCTTCCAGTTCGTCAGGATTAGTGAATTTTATTTTCACAATCCATCCGTCACCGTATGGGTCATTATTGATAAGTTCTGCTTCATCTTCAAGTTTACTGTTAAACTCAAGAATTTCTCCTGAAACAGGCATGAAAACATCTGAAACTGTTTTAACGGCTTCAATGGTTCCTAATGTTTCTTCTTTTTCAAGTGTTTCACCTTCTGAATCAACATCAACGAAAACGATGTCTCCTAACTGACTTTGTGCGTATTCAGTAACGCCGATGATAGCTTCTTCGCCATCAACCTTGATCCACTCGTGATCCTTTGTGAATTTCAAATTATCGGGTACGTTCATGGTATAAGTTTTTGAGCAATTATTTTTCGCCAAAAGTACACTTTTTTTATTAAAATCAAAATCTATTGAGCCAGTGTAAAGCGTACGCTGATACCTGAATTTATGGTTGAATTATTGTACTGGCTGGCTATATGTGGCCGTGTCAGCGTCTGGTCGTAGAATAGTCTCAGCGTCAGGTTTCTGTTCATCTGATAATCTGCTGAGGTATTGATGCTGAAAATTCGCTGACCTGCTGATGCCTGGTTGATTTCTTCATCCAAACGGCGAAGAACCGTTTTATTATCACGCATGCTGAAGTCAATCTTCACATTTAAATCACTTTTCACACGGCTCTTTTTACCACTTCCTCCAACAGTACGTATGGTGAACTGCACATCCTGGAAACGATATCCGAGACCAACAATGAGCTCATTGCTTTTCACCTCTGTAAGCTGGTTATTCACAAAACTCATGGTCAGGTTTCGCGATTTTTTAATCTCAAAACGTGCCAGCAAGCTGTTTACCATGGTCATATCAATGTTGATCAGCGGGCTAAACTGCTCAGTGATGGTAACCACGTTCATCAGATTCTGAGAAACATAGTTCCCTGCATCATCAAATGCATTTGGATAACCAAAGAGCTCTTCATAAAGCAGGTTGGTCTGGTACGATCCAATATTAAATGCCGATTTATAGCTATGACTGATATTGATATTCCGGAAATATTGCTTTATCCAGGGTATCTGGGTAAGACCATTCCAGGTAAGACGCCAGTTGGGTAATGGTATCACAGGGAAAGACGTAAGATCAATGTTGGAAGCATCCGTACCTGTGTAAGCCGCGATAAATGCGGGGATGAGTATATCCTGTTGTGTTGGGCCATAACCCACAGGGTATTCCTGTCCTGTAATAGTATCCGTTTGCATAGGGCGTCCTGCAGCTACCCAGTTGGGGTTGCTTTCTGCCATTCGAAAAGCAATATCACGGCGGTTGGTTTTTAATTGCTCAAAATTCGCCGATTTGTTCTCATCCAGCTCATCATTGCCAAAGGCAGTATTCCATGTAATCAGTGAGATTGAATAGCTGCCTGTGCGTGCTGCCGCATACGACTGGAATTGTCCGAAGGCATCCGCTTTAAATATCTCACTGTAGTTTTCTGATGTCCGCCTGTTTCCGGTAATTTCAAACCTAAAGTTCTTAAATGGTTCGTAATTAATACGGTAGTTTATCGTTTCGGAGAAATTATTGATAAACTGGCTGTTGTTAAGCGTGTCGGTGGTAAGCCAGTTGTTGGCAACGGCCCTGGCTCTGATATCCTGATTAAAGCCAAAAACATAATCCAACCCAGGAGCCCAGTCTGTTGTTCTGTTACCAAGAATGGTGGGCTCAGGCATAAATCCGGGCATCAGATTGCCACTATTGCGGGTATAGGCCAGAGAGGCGTCTTTAACACCAAAAATAATGCGCAGGATGCCATCGAAACCTTCTTTGACAAAGTTGATTCTGGGTTTCTTGTTTTGTGCTGTATCCTGCTCTGCGCCCTGCTCATTCTGCATGGTTTGTCGGGTTCGGCTGGATTTGCGGTTGTTATTGCTGGTTTTCTTGCGATCCAGGTTTTTTACGTAGGGAATATTCTTATACAATGATGAAAGACGCACATTGGCATTTGCTGTGGCGTTTCGGGAATTTTCAACGGTATTACCCAGCACTGACTGCACTGATTGAGGTGAAGCCTGCCAGCGATAGGTTGCATCATAGCGCACTGTTGCTCCCAGCCAGTTCATCAAAGGAATCTTGTTGATGGGCAGATTCCAGTTGACCTTGAAATTTTGGTTGTAACTGTTCATGGTTCCCAAATTTCTCATTTGATCGTATATGCTGTCACGAACAGGTTTTCCTGCGGGCTCATCAATGTATGATAAAGCACTGGCAGAAAAATCAAGCTTCAACGATTGGGCAAGATCATATTTCAGGTTATACAGCCTCGACCAGTCAAATTCTTTCATATACGTGGGCTCAATAATGATATCACCCCGGCTTTTGTTTCGCAGTTTCTTTTCTGTGTATTGCCTGTCGAGGTCAGTTCGGAACGACATCATTTTTGGCAGCAGATAGAAGTTGAAATCGCGGATAAGGGCAAATGCTTTTTTATTTAAGAATTTAACTTTTCCAAAAGGTTTGATCTGTTTGGGCTGGGTGCTAAAGTTATATCCCAGTCCTCCACGGTATTGTTTACGCGTATCATATTCAATATCGATATTCCGGTGATATATTTCACTGTAGGAATAGGATACATCGAAGTTGGAGATGTTCCATGGCATCGGTGCCCTTGGCGTACCGTCTTTTTTCAGGGAGCCTCCTCTGTCCTTACGTACATTCACGAAGTTGATGTTTTTACGCATCGTATAATCCTGGGTCATCTCCTTGAGTGAGTCGCGGCCGGCAGCATCCAGCATAGCAAGATCATCTTTCAGGTAAATATCCGGATCAAGGGGATTGTATTCTGGTATAAGGCGTGATTCGGAAATATCAAAGTGCATGGGAATTTTTATCCCTGATTCTTCATTAAAGAATTTACCCAGCTCAACGTTGGTGGCGAAGTCCCATGAACTGGTAGTTTCCTGGGCACGTTCATTTACACTTTTCTCAATGGATCCAAATCCGGGGGTGCTGTAAAGACCAGAAAGAGAAACATTACCCAGATCAGCCAGATTGGCATTCATGCGTGCTGTTGCTGCCCATCCGCCTTTTTCGTCAAAATCGGTCATGCGTAATTCATTGATCCAAATCTCTGCACTCATGGGCAAGCCGTCATCATCGTCAGATAAAAGCTGTTTCTTGGGGTTTCTTACCCCAACCATTAGCACCCGAACATCACTAAGGCTTGGGGTTCCAACAACCGTAATTTTGTTTTTGCCATCATTTTCCCAATAGGGAGTTGAGTAGGTTACATTGGATTCCGGATCACTGATAAGGGCGTTTCTGTTTTGCTTAACATTTACCAGCGTTTCAAGGTCAATAATCATTTCATTGCCTTCCGGCCAGATGATTTCTTCATTTATTGAGGATGTCCCCCAGGGGGTAAATTCTATGGGCACTTCATATTCGTAATAATTTTCCGTGAAGTCTGCGCCCAGACGCAGGAACACTGTTAAAGGCCCTGTTTTTCCCGCATAACGGGAATCATCTTCCTGTGAAAGTGCTTCCGCATGAATAAACATCTTCAGGGTGTTGAACTGCCTGAAATCGAAGTCGGTGTTTTTATAGGCAGCGCGGGCATCCCCGTCAATAAGATTGTTGATGGTCATCGACATGGACTGCTCATTTTCCTGCTGCAGGTTTGTAGTGTTTACATTTTTCTCCCTTTCAATACCCGGGGGAAGTGCATAGGGAACACGGTCGGTGGCACCTCCGTTTTCCTCAATACTTACAGTACTTACATCCAGGCGTGTATCGTTGGTGATATCATTGGGAATGTATTCCCCCGGTGAAAGAAGGTCGTAATTATACCTCCGCCACTCTCCGCGAACTAGTTCAAGTGTACCAAAACGCAGCACTGCCGTTTCTGAAAAGTCGGTCATATACATGCGGATAAAACGAATAGAGGTATAGTCCTGGATAGATCCGATAACTCTTGTGGGGTTAGTAACAGGCACTTTAAACTGATACCATTTCACACTGCCCCGGGTTCCGTTGTCAAGAGCAATACCATTCGCTTCGTAGATATCTGCTATATAGTTTTCACCAATCTCCATATGGTCAGGGCGAAGATTGATTTCATATTCGTAATAGTTATTTGATTCGCTAAGCGTATTATCGCCATTAATATCTTCTACGTTGGGTATGCCAGTTGCCTGTGTGGGATACACCTCTTCCATCGACTCAGGGGTTTGTGAGTTGCCCTCTGTGCCATTATATTCTTTATAACGCTCCAGGATGCTGCTGTATTTATCATCTGCATCGTAATCATATCCTCTGAAGTAATGATAATCATCTCCGGCCGGGTCTTCATAGGCTGCCTGTACTGCCGGCGCGCCAACGGTTCCAAAGCGTTCAATAAGTTTATTTAAATAGGGCTCTTCGAAGAATGTGAGCTCATCTTCATTACGTAAGCCATCGTATCCAACATCCTGAAAAGGGCGGGAATCTGGATCGAATGAGGGAACAAGATTTTGCAGTGTGGGAACCCTTCCCCAAAGGGTAGTATCAACATTTGTGATATCTTCTGCGTTTAGCGGAAGACCATTTTCAAACGATTTGCGCGAATCCCTGAGGATATCTTCCGAGATATCGCCCAGGTTGATTAATAATTTTCCTCCTGTACTGTTTATGGGTTCCAGCGGACCATCACCATCAGGGTCTGCAAAAGGATCCATAAGCCAGAATTCAACGTATTCAACATTCATCGCCTCAAAGTCTGTAGTCTCGATTTTTCGCATCACACCACCCCAGTTATTTCCCGGGTTTGACAGAAAACCGTCAACATCCAAACCATTTACATTAAAATTATAGGGGCCTCTCTCCTTTGGATAATAGGCCAGGTTGAAAACAGCAAGGTTCACGGGTTGCCCGTTTGCCGTTTCGGCATTGGGAAAGACCTCCTGTTCCCTTACCATTCTGACAAAATGGTTGGAAAGCTCTTCAGAGTCAATGTTGTCGGGCTTTAAGTTTCCGCTTTTTTGATAAAATAACGGATCAATGATATACCATGCCAGCTTGGCGCGATTGAAACCATATTCCAGGGTTCCGGACGAATATTCCGGGCGGTTCGCCGGGGTACTGGATAAAAACCAAAGCCCAATATTCTTTAGGTCTATAGTAGATTTACTTCCCTCAAAATCATCAATGTATGAGGTCCCCGCATCGCCAATAGCTTTGCTGTGCCCGGGAATAAAATGCGCAAATTCCCCGTCAATACTTACCATAGAGGGTACTTTGGTGCTGTAAAAGGGTAATTTGTCGACCAGCGTTGTGATAAATGGCGATTCTTTCTGGTACTGAAAATCCATGCCCCAGATGGTATTGGAAATAGGCTCATCACCATAGTTTGTCTTTACGGTCAATGGCCGCTCATTAAGATTAAGAAGAGTAGCTCCCAGGTTTATGTTGTCACTCAAATTATAATCCACATGAAAGCCCGACAGCGTTTGCGATTTTAACGCAAACATGCTATTGTTTTCAAGTGAAATATTGATTGGTGTTCCGGAATTTAATATTCCTTCATTTATTATCGTTACACGGCCTAAGGTATAATCTACCGTATAATCCTGATCCTCTCTAAGCTGTGTTCCTCCTGCTGTTACCTGAACCGATCCTTGGGGTATATTAAAGGCATTAAGATCAATTTCTGATCCGCTGGACGATTTGTACATCCCTTCGATATAGAATTTGTTCTTATCCGGATACTGGCGTGCTCCGGTTTTTGTTAAGGAATAGAGCGAATCGTAACAATATTTGTTTGCCAGGTTTTCAGGTAATTTTGAACGAAGATAGGATCCAAAGGGTTCCAGTACCGTAAAGAAAATTCTTCCGTTGGACGAATTTACCGTTCCTCCCTGTGTTGCAGCATTGTCGATAAAATCAAAGGTGCCGTCGTGGGGCGGGTTAAGCTGAGGATCCAGATTGTCAAGGTTTAATACCCTGATCAATGGAACTCCCTGAATATCTTCGGGGCCTTCTGTAAGATATCCTGTTGGTACGCCGTTATTGTTTCCGGCATACAAAATGTTTAAAAGAAAATCTTCCCTGTTTATCTGATACGCACCAATGGAATACACGTTTTTCATCATCAGATTCCACATGGGAATCTTTGTATTTATGGAAGTACTGCGCAGTAACTTCACCATTAGTGTATTAGGGCTTGATATACCCTGATCGGAAAATTCACCAACCTGATAAACGGCTTCATTAACAGTGTATTGATAAGCTACAGCAAGCACCTGATCGGAGTTCAACGCTGTATTTAATGAAATGAAACCCAGTTTGCTGTTATATGAATATTCTGAAGATGCTAACTTTCTGGCGCTTTCAACTTTTTCAAAATCAATCCCCTGTGTTAAATCCAATGGGTTGTTCAGCAGGTAGTTATATGCCGTATTGATATTTCTGATCTGGTTGGTATCCAGGTCATAAAGCATGGAGTTGGATTCATTATCAGGAAAACGGTTGTTCCCGTTTGAATAGATGTTTGGGTTATAGGGAGTATATTCCCCTATATCTGAGAAAGCAATAATATTTCTGTTTTCGGTAACTGCTGATCCGATATTTGTTACCCAGACTTCTATTTTTGTAATATTTATATTGGAGGTAACAATGGGGAGTGTACTTAAAGCTTTTTCATAATTATCTCTGAAATATTGCCCCAGGAAGAAGTGTTTATTGTCTTCATAATCATCGGCTTTAAGGCTGTATTCGGTGGTCTGGGCTCCACCCTGAACACTGATATTTTGTGTCTCACTTTTTTGTTCTGAGAATACTGCCGTTACCGTTGCTTTTCCGAAACGAAGCTGTGTTTTTATACCAAAAAGGCTCTGACTACCCGTAATAAGCGTACTGTTTAGCGGAAGCGTGACATTTCCGGCCTCAATGAGCTGAATAATTTCATCTTCTTTACCTTCATAGGCGAGTTTTAGTTTATTCTCGAAATCGAAGGTTGCTTCGGTATTATAGTTTGTATTAAATTCAATTTTGTCGCCAATTTTTGCCATTACCGACATCTGAATTTTCATCTGAAAGTCAAAATTTGTTGTTCTTTGTTGTCTGACATCCAGCGCCGGATCCTCGCGGTGGTTGGAGATTACTCCAAAGATAAGCTCTGCAGCTCCCTGTGGCCGTACCTCAATGGTGTTACTTCCAAAAATCCGATCGAAGGTTTCTCCTCCAATACGAAATTCCGGGATAAGGCCGTTACGCATATCCTGTCCGCTTTGGGCAGATCTTTCGCGCCAGTATTTGTTAACAGATTGCTCTTCGTTGTATTTCAGGTATTCATCAAAGTCCATTTTAACCGGACTTCTGTAATCAAGGCTTCCTACCTTTCTTTTCAGGATATATTCGTTGGTCTCAGGGTCGTACTCAACCTCAGAGGTGATGTTGGGAGGGTTGTTGAAATATAAACCGCTTTCATTTGCCGGCATGGTGGGATAGCCCCATTCATCTCCAAACGGATATACCAGTGTTGAGTCAGGTGAGTACGTGCTGTCAGGTGGATTCAGAAAAAATGCTGTATTACCTGAAAATTTTGCATTTGCTGATTTTACTCCTGCGAGCCCTATGGCTGCAAAAACAATAATCCCTGTCAGAATGATGTATATTCTATGCCCCTTCAAGTTGCTTTCAGATGTTTTTGTTACTATAAATTGCCTGCACCTAAGGCTTTAAAAAAACGCAAATTTAGCTCCGCGGGCAAATATAACGCATTATTCCAAATGGTTGCCACGGTCTAAAAGTTTTGTTACAGGATTTTAAGCGCCTCTTTTACAATATTTTCTACCGACGCGTCAGCTCCTGCTGTTTTCATAATCTTTACAATGGCTTTTTCTGCCACTGATTTATTGAAGCCCAGTGCTGTCAATGCTGATAACGCTTCATTTTGGCTGGTATTGTGTGTTATAACCACATTTTCACTACCAATTTCCATTTTTGAAACCTTATCCTTTAGCTCGATAATCATACGTTGTGCTGATTTGGCTCCTATGCCTTTGATTTTTTTCAATGCATTGACATCCTCATGCCGCACTGCCATTACAAATGTCGATGGTGCCATGCTGCTTAACACAAGCCTTGCTGTATTCGCTCCAATGCCGCTGATGGCAATCAACAAACGAAAAATCTGACGCTCCTCTTCAGCATCAAAACCATAAAGCAACTCTGCATCTTCACGTACCACGTGGTGCAGAAAAAGTTTACACTGCGGCAACCCTTTAAGTGCATCGTAAGTATTGAGTGAGATATTGATAAAATATCCGATCCCTCCGGCCTCAATAATTGCATGATCCGGGTTCAGCGTTACCAGTTTTCCTTCGATATATTCAAACATATTGCGTATTTCTGTTATACTAATTCACCACCAAACTCCATGAGGTATGTTTTCAGGAAGTCATCAATATCACCGTCCATAACAGCCTGAACATTGCTGGTTTCATGCTGTGTGCGCAGGTCTTTAACCATTTTATAGGGGTGCATGACATACGACCGTATCTGTGATCCCCATTCAATTTTTTTCTTTTTGCCTTCAATTTCAGCCTGGGCTTCCTGTTTTTTACGCAGTTCTATTTCGTATAACTGAGATTTGAGCATACGAATGGCTTTTTCCCTGTTTTGCTGCTGCGAACGGGTTTCCTGGCACTCAACGACGATATTTGTGGGGCCATGGTGCAGGCGAACGGCTGTTTCTACTTTGTTGACATTCTGACCACCGGGACCGCTGGAACGGAAGGTGTCCCAGGTGATATCCGCAGGGTTGACCTCTATCTCTATATCGTCGTCAGCAACAGGATAGACATACACAGATGCAAAAGAGGTATGCCTGCGTGCTGCACTATCAAATGGTGATAGCCTTACCAGCCGGTGCACTCCGTTTTCTCCTTTCAGGTAACCAAAAGCATAGTCGCCATCAAATTCAATGGAGGCACTTTTAATGCCCGCTACTTCACCTTCCTGCTCATCCAGCAGCTTGACCTTAATCTTATTGCGTTCACCCCATCTGACATACATGCGCATCAGCATCTGTGCCCAGTCCTGGCTCTCGGTGCCTCCGGCTCCCGAATTGATGGTCAGAATCGCAGGAAGCTTGTCTTCTTCACGGCTAAGCATATTCCGGAATTCCAGGTCTTCCACCTTCTTCTGAACAATGGCAAACTGTTTGTCAACTTCCGTTTCAGTGGCTTCACCCATCTCCATGAATTCAGTCATCACCTCATAGTCATCCCATGCCGATAAAGCCTCAGCATGTTCAGAAATCCATTTCTTTAATCCCGTAATGCCTTTTAGTATTGATTGTGCTCTTTTCTGATCATCCCAGAATCCGGGTTCCTGGGTTTTCAATTCTTCTTCCTCTAACGCAGACTTCTTCCCGTCAATGTCAAAGGTACCTCCTCAAGGCTTCCAGCCTCTTACGAATGTCTTTGTTTTGTTCGTATGTGATCATTGTTCTGTTTTTACACCCTGAGATATTCCCAGATCATATCCGGCTCAAAGCCTCTGGAAATAAGAAAACGGGCTATTTTGTGATTTTTATTGTATGCGTTACTGCCTTTTGTAATCCGTTGTTTTTCTTTTAGTAATTCTTCAAAAGTGTTACGATAATCTTCATCACTGATCTGCTCCAGTGCAAATGTTATCAAAGGATCATCAATTTCTTTTTGTTCAAGATGAAAACGGATTTTCATTTTCCCCCATTTTTTACTTCTGAATTTCCCTTCCGCAAAGGTAATGGCAAATCGCTTATTATCAATAAAATTGTTCTCTATGAGCCAATGGATGATTTCATCAGCTTCATTTTCGCTTTGTTCTGCCTTGAGGAGTTTTTCACGTACCTCCGAAGTACATCTTTCCTGAAAGGCGCAGTATTTGGCCATTTTTGCTGTTACTTCCTGGTCCATTTTGTGCTTTTTACAAAGATAAGATTTCTTATGGATGGTGAGGGAGTGAGTGTGGGCTGGATTTATTTTTTTTGTTGTTTTGTCTGCGTAAAGAGATGAAATTTGTATCTTTGCGCAGATGATTCGGCTGTTATGAGTATAAATATTAAAATTCCGGACTGGGTTGAGCAGCAATTGGCCAATGGTAGATACACATTTGCTCTCTCTTATTTACAAGCTTGTATGCCTGAAAAGTCAGATGAATCTGTGAAGGCAGCTTTAAAGCGTTTGGTTGTTAAAAAAAAGATTGTCTCACTTTATAAGGGTTTTTATATCATTATACCACCCTCGTATAGTAATTTTGGGATTATTCCTCCATCTATGTTTTTGGATGACCTGATGACCTATTTAAACAGACCCTATTATCTTTCACTTCTTTCAGCCGCTGCGATGCAAGGCGCTGCACATCAGCAACCACAATCTTATTTTGTTTGCACTGTTTTACCAAGTATGCGTAAAACAAGAAAAAATGGATTAGAAGTGAAATATGTCAGCAAAAGGGTTTTCCCTGATTCTCATATAAAAAGAATTAAAACAGAAAGTGGATATGTATCAGTCTCAGATCCGGTATTAACCTGTCTTGATCTTATTAATTATAATAAAACAGTGGGTGGGTTAAATCGGGCAGTAACTGTAATTTTTGAATTATCAGAGGAGATAAATGAGCAGCAAATGACTTCTGAATTACTTTCTTTAGCCCCTGTTACAAATTTACAACGATTAGGTTATTTATGGGAATATGAATGTGGTCAAAAAGGATTATCAGATATTCTTTTTAAACTTATGGAAAGTGAATCTATTTCTTTAAAATCATGTAATCTTTTATCAACAGGGAATTTAATTGATCAGAGCATTCGCAACCGATGGAAGGTTAATATTAATCAGATAATTGAAATTGACGAATGATACCAAGAGCTTTCATTACAGAATGGACTCAATTCGCCCCATGGAAAACAAATGAGCAGGTTGAGCAGGATCTTCTTATCTCAAGGGTGTTAGTTGAAATATTTTCCGATGAAATCTTATCCGGGGAGTTGGCTTTTCGGGGAGGGACGGCGCTTCATAAATTATTCTTATTGCCCCAATCAAGATACTCAGAGGATATTGATTTGGTTCAAATAAGTGAGGGACCAATTGGTGTACTACTTGACAGGATACGTGAATTGTTAGATCCTGTTTTTGAAAGCAAAGCCAAATATAAAAAGACACTTATCAGCAATAAATTGATATATAGGTTTCAATCTGAATTTCCACCTATTCAAAATATGCGGCTCAAAATTGAAATAAATTGTAGGGAACACTTTTCTGCTCTGGGATTAATTAAAGTGCCTTTTGAAGTGAATTCAAGATGGTATAGAGGTAAATGCGATATAACAACCTATCAGATAGAAGAATTAATGGGTACTAAGCTCCGTGCACTTTTTCAGCGTAGTAAGGGTAGAGATCTATATGATCAGCATAGAGCAATTATAATATTGGGCGATGATTTAGATTTGAATAAATTAATTCATTGCTATAGAATATATATGGAGCAAAATAGTGTAGAAATTCCTTCAAAGGAATCTTTTATTAGAAACCTAAAGGAAAAGATGCAAAATCCTCAATTTATAGGAGATACGGTAGCAATATTGCCCCCAAACACTGAATGGAATGCCTTTGAAGCCTTTGAAGAGTTAAAAGATGCAATTTTTGAAAAACTATGATCTTATCGATTAACGATTCGTTTTATTTTCGTGCTTTTGGCAAAGGTAAGATTTTAATACCATTCTGGATGTTGATACAGTTGTTATTTGGAAATTAACTCCTTAACCAACGGCACAACTCCATTTACAGCGGTCTCCTGAATAATGGTTAGATTCTCAACGTTATATGCCGGTGTTGCTTTGGGGTCGATAAGATATTTTTTTGTTTCCGAATTCGCGTAATACAATAAACCTGCAGCCGGATACACCTGTAGTGAGGTTCCGATTACCATGATAATATCGGCATCCATCACCAAAGGCAGTGCTTCGTCCATGGCAGGTACCGCTTCTCCAAACCATACAATGTGTGGTCTGAGTTGTCCGCCTTCAGGACATAAATCTCCCTTTTTAAGTTTCCAGTTATCAAGTTCAACAATATAATCCGGATTTATAGTACTGCGGGCCTTCATAAGTTCGCCGTGCAGGTGCAGAACATTTGTCGAGCCGCCCCGTTCATGGAGGTTATCCACATTCTGAGTAACGATATTAACGATGTATTTCTCTTCCAGCCTGGCCAGTGCTTTATGCGCTTCATTGGGTTCCACTTCGGGAAGTTGTTTTCTTCTTTGATTATAAAATTCAAGAACAAGGTCAGGGTCTTTTTCCCAGCCCTCAGGAGATGCTACATCTTCAACACGATGGTTTTCCCATAGTCCGTCGGAATCACGGAAGGTTGATATTCCGCTCTCCGCACTCATCCCGGCTCCGGTAAGTACTACAATTCGTTTCATTTTGCTGTTTTTGCAAAGATAAGGATTTAAATTTTCAGGAACCAATATCCATTAATCCAACCGCAGAACAGCTCAATTTTCATCAGCCTCTCCCCATTGGAAATTGTTTAATGGTTTAATCTTTCCTGGTTCCTTCTGTTTTTGGTTTTTTACCGCTAAGGCGGAAAGACGCTATAACCCG
>CAZQNY010000049.1:5354-21196 GCA_964594665.1 uncultured Bacteroidales bacterium | reverse complement strand
GCAGTACCGGAAACACTGTGGTAGGTGCATTCGCTGAGAAGACCGTGCAGTGCATGACCGAATTCGTGGAACAGCGTGAGCGTCTCATCGAGGCTCAGCAAAGCAGGGGCGTCACCCACAGGCTTGCTGAAGTTTGTCACCACCTGGATTACCGGAAGGACATTCTCTCCATCCTGTGTACGCATCTGCTTGCGGAAGCTGGTCATCCATGCACCGCCACGCTTGCTTTCACGTGTGAAGAAATCCATATAGAGTATACCGATAAGAGTACCATCAGCTTCCTGAACTTCAAATACTTTTACGTCTTCGTGATATACCGGAAGATCGGTACGCTCAACGTACTTCAGACCATACAGTTTGTTGGTTACACCAAACACACCTTTATATAATGCGTTGTCGAGGGAGAAGTAAGGCTTGAGCGCTTCATCGTTGAAAGCATACTTTTCAGCTTTTACCTTTTCAGCATAATACCACCAGTCCCATGCTTCGAGGTCAAAGTTTCCACCCTCTTTCTTGATGAGTTTCTGCATATCCTGCATCTCTTTGTCTGCTACTGGAAGTGCTTTAGTCATAATCTCTTCGAGGAGGTCGTACACGTGCTGTGGACTTTCGGCCATGCGGTCGGAGAGCTTGTAGTCGGCCCAGGTTTCATAACCGAGCATGTTGGCTTTTTCCACGCGGAGGTTCACCATCTCCATTGCGATGGCTTTGTTGTCGTATTCGTTATCATTGTCACCGCGTTTTGCATAAGCAAGGAGCAGTTGCTTTCTGAGGTCGCGGTTTTCGGCGTACTGCACGAACGGAATCCATGATGGCTTCTGGAGCGTGAATACCCAGCTGTTTTCCAGCTCACGGGAAGCAGCTTCAGCAGCAGCACCGTCGATAACCCATTGGGGTAGTCCGGCGAGGTCAGCTTTATCTGTTATCACCAGTGTGTAATTGTTGGTTTCTTTGAGGAGGTTTTCGCCAAACTCCAGCGAGAGGAGTGAAAGGCGTTCATTAATCGCTCTGAAACGATCTTTTTTCTCAGCAGGCAGGTTGGCGCCACCATTTACAAAGCGCTTGTAGATCTTCTCCAGCAACATCTTCTGTTCTGTATTCAGATCTTCGTTATCCCGATTTTGATACACAGCATCCACACGCTTGAAGAGTGCCTCATTCAGGTAAATATCATCACTGTGCTTGGAGAGAACAGGTGCGATCTCTTTGGCGATAGCCTGGATTTCTTCGTTTGTGTTACATTCAGTCATGTTGTAAAAAACATCACTAACACGATTCAGTGTAGCACCACTGTAATCCATTGCTGCAATGGTATTCTCAAAATCTGCGGCTTCCTTATTGTCGATAATAGCCTGGATTTCGGTATTCTGCTGCTTCATGCCTTCCTTAAAGGCCGGCATGTAGTGAGCCGTTTCTATCTCATTGAAAGCCGGAACACCATACTCCGTGTCGAAAGGCTCAAAAAACGGATTCGTCATAGTTGTTTCTTTTTTTTGTACACACCCGGCAAAAAATACCACTGCCAGGGCAAATAAACTGATTTTCTTTCTCATACGATTTGTGTGTTTTGCTGCAAAGGTAGTGAAATCCCGTTTTTTAAAAGAATTTTTTTGTCATTAACATTTGTTGACATTCATTAACACATATAAAAACATAAATATAATAAAATACTGATAATCAATTACATATAGACCGGTAAACACCTTATGCGTTTTGTTTTAATGTAATATTCGTGTTAAAAGAGATGTATTTTATCATAAATAAAAATAGGGTGCTGTAACAAAACAGATTTAACACCGTCATTCTACTGTTACAGAGCAAGAGAGATGGTAAATAGTTTCAGCCATCAAAAGTAAGTTAAAAGTTTGATTTATAATTAAGTAGAAATAGCGACTATATGCTAAACAGGATAATTATGTGCATTATATATTAGTAATAGTCAATAAAATAAATTTAGTTTTAGTTAGATAAATAATACGGAGGAATTACAAATGAAAAAAGCAACATTAATCATCGGCCTGCTCCTTGCAAGTTTTGCAATGATGGCCAGTACGCCAACAAAACCTTATGTCATTGTAGATGGTAAAATACAATTCTGCGATAAGCTCGTTGAGAACTACAGTGGATTTAAACTGAAGTTTAGTGATCAGGAGAGTATGAAATTCTCTTTGAATGAAGTGGATGAATTTTACAACAATGGTAAATATTTTCAGCGCTACAGTATTGAAGAAGAGGGAATTGATGACATGTTTATGGAGGTAGTGGCAGTGAAAGGCAACCTTCGCCTGGTAAAATATTCATACTACGAACCAACAATGATGGATATGGCAAGCAGTGCTGTTATACCTGGTGGCGAATTCAGTACCTTATATCTTTTCGATAAAGATAACTTTCTCATAGAAGTCTACGACGAAATTGCTGAGAACATCCAGTTATATTTTTCTGAGTAGATCCTTTCGTATCGTGTTAAATTACCTTGCGTCAGCTCCGGCATCTCCGCCGGGGCTTTCTTTCGGATAAACACCGCAAACGTTTGCATTAACATTGAATAACAGTTCTTAACATCCTGTTAAGTAACATTGATCCGGGGATAGCGTTTTTTTACTGATACAACAACAATTAATATACATCAATCATTAACAACACATTAAACCTGTCCATTATGAAAAAAAGTCTGCTTATTCTGCTCCTTGCCGGTTTCTCAATCGTCGCCATGGGTGCCAAACCACGGCCCTACATCCTTTCCGGTAACAAAAAAATCTACTGTGAAAAAATTATCGATGGCCTTTTTCGGATGAAGATCTTTATGCAAAATTCCAATGGCCCCAAAATTGTCGATTACAGCTCTATTGATGCCTACTACACCGAGGGCACTCTTTATGAAAAGCATACCATCGAAGAAGCGAACATTAACGAAGCCTTTATGGAGGTTGTAAATAGCCGCGAATCATTATCGCTTGTGTGCTATGAAGACTACAGCCAAATGCGTGTTACCAGCGAGTTGGTACTTAACAAACCGGTAAAGCGCCTTTTCCTCTTTGATAAGGATGTTTTTCTCTGTGAAATTGACCCTGTTGTCGCTGATGAATTGTGTGAGTATTTTTCTGAATAATTTATAAATACGATTTCAAGGCATCCACATATTTTTCAAAGGCTTCAAGTCCTGTAGAAGTTATTTCAACCATTGTAAGAGGGTAATTATTGTTGAAGGATTTTGTGACTTTAACGTAATTGGCCTCTTCCAGTTTCTTCACCTGTACGCTGAGGTTGCCCGCCGTGGCTCCGGTGGTGTTTTTTATAGAAGTGAAATCACTGTTACGCTCTTTTACAAGCAACGACATCACGGCGAGCCTCAGCTGTGAATGTAATAACGGATCTAAATTTTTAAAACTATGCATTATAATCTCTCCTGATAATATATCCCGGAATAATGTTCGTTGCCAAAAGCCCCAATATTAACACAATAAAAGTATATATCCACAACATTGGATCGTTTGGTAAAAAATAGCAGATAAGCAGGTTTACAAATCCCAGCACGTTGGCAATAATTCCACCTATTACAGAGGGACGAAAACGACTGACAGTTCCTTCAACGATTGAAGCAAATCCTAAAATTATCAATACAATACCCATGTATTTTACTCCCAGTACCAAAGGTAAAAATATGAAACCCAGCAGCATGGCGTTAATTGCAAATACTAACCATACGGTGCCGGAAATAATATCAAGATGGGTTCTTTCACTGTTTTTTTCTTTTCTGCTGCGTCCGTAGAAAATTGAAAAGATACCTCCCGCAAGGGTAAGCAGCCAGGGCGTCCAGCAAATGTTATACTGCTCAAGAAGCATCAGAACAACTTGTCCTGCTGCCGCGGTAATAACCAGCCAGCCCCAGAAAAGGATCATGAAGCCATTTGATTTAAGCCTTGTTTTACGGCTTTGTATCATGCCGGAGATGATCTCCAGGCTCTCTTTAGGTGTTAAATTCTCATTCATGGCATTACAGTTTTAATGATTAACATTGCAAATGTAAATAAGTTTATAATATAAACCAAACAATATTTTAAACCGTATTGGAAAATTATTGCACTAAGAGCCACAAAGGAGGCATCGAGAGCCTTAAGGGAAACAATGTTAATTATTTTATTTACAGTCATATAAGCATTATGATTAGCGGAACTTTGTTAAATGGTTTTTTAATGTTTCACAGTTTCTTATTTTTGTAAAAAACGATACCAAATGCTGTTAACGCCCGAAATTGCAAAATGCCCCTATTGTAACACAGAACATCTATACTATCAGGCCATGAGTGGCAACACCATTGGCGCAACATTTTATTCCGATGGTTTTGCATCGGGCTCTATGTATCCTGATTTTAAGCAGTATGGAAAATGTTCGTCATGCAAAAAGGTTTTCAAACTACAAAACCCCACGGATAACAATGGAGAGGATGAAAAACTCCCGTCTCTTCCGGATCCGGATCTTTATGATTTTATAGGTTATCTGGAGTCAGGTGAAGATATCACCGCTGATGATGAACGATATATTCGTACAAGGATATGGTGGTTTTTTAACGACAGGATTCGCAGAAACCAGCCTGTTTTTAGCGATAATGCGGATAAAGCAATCTGGAAACAGAACATTCTTGTTTTAATTTCTTTAACCGATAATTTATCTCCTGAGTCGTTATTATGTAAGGCGGAGTTAATGAGAAACTTGGGACGGTTCCGCCACTCCCGCAGTCTCTTAAAGGGTGTTAAAGGAGTAGATTACCAGGATGTTAAGCGACAAATTTTGAAGAAGTGTTTCCAGCGACAGCGAAAAGTATTTGTTATTGAGTAGTGACCTATCCGCGGAATCACAGAATATCGTAAATTAGCCTGATTATAATTTCTACAAAATCAAAACAAATCATATGAAGAGATTACTGTTATTGTTTTGTGCCATAACTCTTATGTTGGGAGTCAGTGCACAAGATATCAAATCGTTGATTACCAATGCGGGGGGCATTGATGAATTCCCTTCAGCAGCAAAGATTACTGTTTTTGATTCCACTTTTGTGGATGTTCAGGAAACGGGTCTTAGCTATGTTCATAATCATAAACTCTATAAGGTTTTGACTGCCCACGGCGCAAAGGATCTTAGTGTGATAAAATACGGCTATGATCCTTTGTCGGCATATGTTGACATCAAATTGGTAAGAGTATATCACGCTGATGGTCGTACTACCGATATTGATGTTTCAAAAGTGATTGATTATCCTGCTCCGGCACGAGCCATATACTGGGGAGCCCGTGAAAAGATGGTTGAGGTTGGACGCCTCCAGCCTGGTGATGCTGTAGAGGTTGTGTTTTTTCGTAAAGGATTTACCTATGCTTTGCTGGCAGGGGAAAATGATGACGACAGATATATCCCTCCTATGAGAGGCCATTATTACGATATTGTGGAGTTTTTCAGTCAGGAACCTATACTTGAGAAGGTTTATGAGGTGATGCTTCCTTCGACCAAGAAACTGCAGTATGAATTTTACAATGGAGAAGCAAGAAGTTCGGTGAAGTTCAGGGATGATAAAACGATCTACAGCTTTGCGAAAAGGGATATCCTTCCCATGAAACGCGAATCCGGTATGGTCGCGTGGTCGGATGTTGCGCCAAAGCTGCTGCTCTCCACAAGCCCCGACTGGTATGCCAAATCCATGTGGTTTTATGGTGTAAATGAAGATTTTGGTAGTTTTGAGAGTACTCCTGAGATAGATGATAAGGTGAATGAGATTCTTAAAGGAGCTAAAAATGAGATGGATAGTATCGCCAGACTTACGCACTGGTGTGCTGATGAGATTCGTTATTCGGGTATCAGCATGGGCGAGGGCGAAGGTTTTACGCTTCACACAGGCGATATGACCTTCACCGATCGTTGTGGTGTATGTAAAGATAAAGCCGGAATGCTGATCACCATGCTTCGTGCTGCAGGTTTCAACTCGTATGCTGCCATGACAATGGCCGGTTCACGCATTGATTATATCCCTGCTGATCAGTTTAACCATAGTGTAACTGTAGTACAGCTTCGGAATGGCGAATACATGATGCTTGACCCTACCTGGGTTCCCGGTGTTCGTGAATTATGGTCGAGCCGCGAGCAGCAACAAAATTACCTTATGGGACTGCCTGAGGGTGCCGACCTGATGGAAACACCTATTTCTCCTCCTGAAAATCATTATTTATATATTACCGGAAAATCTGAGATAAAAAGTGATGGTACGCTCTCAGGAACATTCACTATCGAAGCAGAAGGACAGTCGGATGCTTCTGTACGCGGAGTATTTTCCTATTATCCTGTTGCTACCTGGGATGCCAACCTGGAAAAAGAACTCCTGAAAGTTGCTCCGAATGCTGTTTTGAAAAATGTTACGCATACAAAGAACAGCGATTACCAGAATACACCGGTAAAGATGACATACACCTATGAAATTCCGGATTATGCTGTTGTAACTGATAAAGAGGTAATCTTTACGCCATTAGTGGCCAGGGGCGTTTATCAGCGTGCCATGGGGCATCTGCACACCAATACATCATACGAAACAAGGGAATATCCTTTCCGCGACGGTTGTTCCCGTTTGGTGAAAATGAGTGAGGAGGTAAAGGTTCCTAAATATAAAAAAGCAGTATATGTGCCGGAAACAGAACCTGTTGAAGGTTCAGGAGCAGATTATCAGGGAACCTATGATATTGCAGGCAGGAAGATTTTATTCCAACAGGAAATCGTTATCAAGAAACGTATCTTTCAGCCGGAAGATTGGCAGAGCTATAAAAATGCTGTTGAAAATCAGCGTTTTATGATGAATGAACCGGTAATTTTAGCGCGTTAATATTTTAAACAGATAACAATATGAATAACAAGATATTTTCATTGCTGATGGCGGGATTATTCCTGTCGATGGCAGTTTTTGCGCAGCAAAGTGATGCTGTTTTTAATAAAATTGAGAAGTATTACACGCTTCATCCTGATGGAAGAATGCAGTACCGTGAGGTAAAAGATCTTACATTGAATACCCATTATGCTTTTAACAGGAGCTATGGTGAGACATTTATTGTTTTCAATCCGGAGACACAGAAGCTCCTGATTGATGAGGCTTATACTATGATGGCGGATGGTAAAAAGGTTGTGGCACCTGAGAATGCATTTAATCCGGTACTTCCTCGTCAGGCTGCAGACTTCCCTCATGCGGCACATTTGCGTGAAATGGTGGTAACCCACACAGCCCTGGAAGTAGGTGCAACCGTACATCTGGATTATACAATTAACACTGAAGCAGGATTTTTCCCCGCTCTGATGGAAAAGATAGTTATCCCTCAGAACGATCCTGTAAATGAAATGAAGATTATTGTCAGGGTTCCGGATGAAACACCTTTTAACTACCATATTACAAAGCTTCGCACAGGTCCGGAAATCACCAAAGAGTCAGGTTTTACAATTTACACCTTTACTTTTATGGCCGTAAAACCTCATGCACATGATTACTGGCAGAAGGCTGAACATACGGGAGAACCTGTTCTCACTTTTTCAACTTCAAAAGATTTACACCGCATAGTTGATAATTATGTTGCTCAGAATGCATTTCAAATGAAAGCATCTGCGGAGATGATTAAAGCTGTTGAGCAGGTAACAAAGGATGCAGAAAAAGAGATGGATAAGATTCTGGCCATTCAGAATCTTGTTGTCAATGAGGTTCATCATTTTGGTATTGATGAGAAGAACTTAGGATATGATCTGCGCTATCCTTCGATGGTCTGGAGTAGTAATGGAGGTACAGATGCAGAAAATGCATTGCTGCTGGCAACCTTACTTCGTGCCGGAGGGATCAATGCTTCTCCAATGGCACTTTTTGCTCCGGGGACACCGGATAAAAAGGCCGGTAACCTCAATGAGATTGTCGGATACCTGGTGCAGGTAAAGCCCAAAACAGGGAAGCCCTTTTATCTTTCTGCAAAGGAGGCCAACAGTTACGATGCCGCTCTCGATTATCCCGGTTACAATGCGATGCTTCTTGATGCTGCTGTTGAAAGTCTGCGCTTTGAAACCTTCCCGGGTCCGGATACAAAATTGGTGATGGATGCTGATATTACTTTTGGATCTGAAAAAAGTAATGTTGCCGGAACTGTCAAAATGATGGGTATGGGAGTTCCTGTTTTTCATAATTCTGATACTGCGGAACATATCAGGCGGATAAAGTCATTGCCTGTAAAGGTGAAAGATATTACTGTTTTCGATGTCTCTTCTTCAGCCGCAAATATGACCTTTGGCATGGAAACAGACAACCCTGTTGAAGCGCGCGGGGGATACTATATTTTATCACTTCCATATCTTGCCGGCGATCCTGTTAAAAGCTGGCCTTCAGAATTACCCTCGGAGCGGATGAGTGATATAGACCTTGGTAATGGTTTGGATATCAGTTATTCTTATGACATTGCTCTTCCTGAAGGATATGGTTTTGTGATACCTGAGGAACCTCTGGTAATAAAAAACGACATTGGCTCTGTTGAGGTTTCCTTTATTTTGGATGGTAAGGTACTGTCTGTAAAACGGAGTTTTAGAATTCCTGATCCTGAGGTTGGGCAGCAGAACTGGAAAGAGGTGAAAGCCTTGTTTGACAGCTGGCGGACTGAAAAGTATAATACATTGATTATAAAGGCGCTATAGTAGCCAAATGTATATTGCTGACCTCCACATTCACAGTCATTACTCGCTTGCCACGAGTAAGTTGCTGGTACCGGAATATTTGGATTTCTGGGCCCGCATGAAGGGTATTACTGTTGTCGGTACGGGAGATTTTACCCATCCCGGCTGGCTAAACGAGTTAAAGGAGAAGCTGGAGCCGGAGGGCAATGGTTTGTTTCGTTTGAAAGACGCTTACCGAATGCCCTGTGTTGTTCCGGGTGCCCCGGAGCCCCGATTTATTCTTACTGCGGAGATAAGTAATATTTATAAGCGGGATAATAAGACACGTAAGGTTCACAATGTTCTTTTTGTGCCTTCTTTTGAAGAGGCCACTGCCATACAGTCGGCATTGCAGAGCCGCAAGTTTAACATCACCAGCGACGGAAGACCCATTTTAGGGCTAGATTCCCGAAATTTGCTGGAGATGTGTCTGGAGGAGAGCAAGGGGTTATATTTTATTCCGGCACATATCTGGACACCCTGGTTTTCTGCTTTGGGTGAGAAAAGCGGTTTTGATTCCATACGCGAGTGTTATGGCGATCTGACATCGCATATTCATGCTGTGGAAACGGGGCTTTCCACTGACCCGGCTATGAATCGGATGTGTAGCTTTTTGGATGAGTTTACGCTTTTGTCCAATTCCGATGCCCATTCACCGGAAAAGCTGGGCCGCAATGCAAATATAATTGGAGGAGAAATTTCGTATGAAGGCCTTACAGGGTCAATAACAAGTGGTGACAAATCGGTTTTTGGTGGCACCATTGATATGTTTCCCCAGGAGGGTAAATATCATTATGCAGGGCACCGTAAATGTGGTGTGCGGTGGAATCCGTTGCAAACAGAACAGCATAATGGTATTTGCCCGGTATGTGGAAAGAAAGTGGTGCTGGGCGTTATAAATCGTATTGCTGCTCTTGCCGACAGGAAAGCGCCTGAGCCACATGAGCTAAAAGCCCCGTTTTATTCCATAATACCTTTAAAGGAACTTATTGCAGAAATTGCCGGGGTGAAGCCAACTGCGAAAAAGGTGGATGCAGAATATCATAAACTGGTTAATATACTCGGACCGGAGATTGATATATTGCTACACCGGGATATTGATGCGTTAAATTCTGCCGGAGGTTCGCTGCTGGGGGAAGCCGTCAGACGTATGCGCAGCAAAGAGGTGTATATCACGGAAGGTTATGATGGGGTTTATGGTGAGATAAAAGTTTTTTCCGCTCAGGAGCTAAACAGCAGGAATTATTCTGCTTCTTTGTTTGAAACGACGGATCATGTTTCTGAGGGCCCTAAAAAACGTGAAGCGCTGGATTTTGATATGCAGGAGTATCTGGATTTGAAAAAGGCGAATCATAACACTATACCGGTTGAAGAATCGGCACCGCAGGAAATTTTTGGTAACGGTTCGCCGCTTTCAGGGTTGAACCCGGAGCAAAATGCCGCTGCTTCACATGTAACAGGGCCTGCAATGGTTATTGCAGGCCCCGGAACTGGCAAGACCCGTGTCCTTACACAACGTATTGCATGGCTTATTGACGAAGGATATGCCCGCCCGGAAAATATCCTTGCACTGACCTTCACCAACAAAGCTGCCGGTGAAATGCGCGGGAGACTGGAAAAAAACCTGGGCGAAGAAAAGGCACAGGCATTGACTGTTTCGACCTTCCATGCTTTTGGCCTCCAATGGTTAAAAGAAAACCATCTGGCTCCGGATGCCATCATTGATGATCAGGATAAACTCATTATCCTGAAGTTACTGTTCCCTGACGTTCAACGTAAGGAAGCGACGAAGCTAATTCGCCGGTTTTCTGTGATGAAATCTTCCGGAACGCCTGATGATAATGAAGAAATAACAGATCAGTATCTTGTTTATCAGGATTATCTGCAAAAACATAATCTGGCCGATTTTGATGATTTGCTGATCCGCCCGCTTCAGTATCTTAAGCATGATGATGAGAAACAACGAGAGACCAATAATCATTATCAATGGATTTTGGTTGATGAGTATCAGGATTTAAATCCGCGGCAGTATGAGCTGCTATGTATACTGGCGCCTCAGAAGTTGTCGAATTTGTTTGTTATCGGTGATCCGAATCAGGCGATTTATGGTTTTCGGGGAGCTGATAATACTTTAATTAGCCGGTTGAAGGGTGATTATGCTCCTGCTATGTATCATTTGAGTACCAGTTATCGGTGTAGCAATACCATTGTGGATGCCTCCGGAGATGTACTTGAAAAGGACAAGCCTCTTTTGCATGGTATTGGCGATGGTGTGAAGATACATATTGTCAGAAACCAGAGCGGTGCCTCGGAAGCGGAGTATGTGGCTCGTAAGATTGAAGAGATGATGGGCGGCTTGCGGTTTTTTTCAATGGATAGTGACATTAGTAGCGGCCAGCGATATGAAAACATTGAATCCTTATCGGATTTTGCCGTGCTATGTCGTACTTCCCGACAAATGGAGGCCTTTGAAAAAGCTTTCAACGACCATAGTATTCCCTACCAACGTACAGGGGAGGAGGCATGGATAAAGAAAGAACCTTTCCGGTCGCTGGTGTATATGCTTCGAAAGATTTATCTTCCGGAGAATCCGGTTGTGGAGGCTTTTGTTAAGGCGAATGAACTCCAGGTGCCTGCAGACAACGGGAATGGTAATAATATCGAGTTTATCATTCGCAACCTTGCCAAACAGCTGAAATCGGATGTTACCTGGTACGATATGGAGAAGATTATTCGTTTGATTCAACAGCATAAGGATCCTGTTTCATTTCTTGAGTCGGTTACTTTGGGTTCACCTGCCGACTATCACATTGACAAGGCTGAGAAGGTTAGCCTGATGACAATTCATGCATCGAAAGGGCTTGAGTTCCGCTGTGTTTATGTTGTAGGGCTTGAGGATGGCCTTCTTCCATACTCGCTGTTTGAAACACGGGTGGCAGATGTAAAGGAAGAGGAACGATTGCTCTATGTGGCGATGACACGTTCAAAAGAATATCTTTACCTCACACATGCAACCCGCAGGGTTTTATCCGGAAGAACCTATGCCCTGCCACGCAGCTATTTTCTTCATCGAATAGATAACGAACTCGTAAAACGAGAGAAGCAGGAGCACAAAAAAAAGCCAAAAAAAGATGATAGCCAGTTGGCGCTGTTTTAAGGTTGTTCTTTTGCCACGGCACCTTTAATTTTTGCTTCTTCATCAATCCCCGAAAGAATTTCGATTTTAATACCATCTGAAAGGCCAGTAGTAACGGCAGTCTTTTCGAAAACCTGAGGCGTCTCTGTTTCTGTCTCCACGAAAGTGGAATCATTTTCAAAAATCAGCAATCCTTCATCAACCACCAAAACACTATCTCGTCTATCCAGGACAATTTCGGCATTGGCAGAGTAGCCTGAGCGGATAAACATCCCATACATATCATACACGGCAGCTTTAATCTCAAATTTGGTTGCACCATTTTCTACCACACCTTTTGGTGAGATATACTCCAGTTTTGCGGGGAAGGTAGTGTCTTCCACCGCGCCAATGGTAAGGGATATGTCCATGCCTTCATAGAGGCGGGCTACTTCAGTTTCATCCACTTTTCCCTGGAAGATCATCTCCTGCATATCAGCGATGATAGCGATGGTGGTACCTGCGTTAAAAGTATTACTCTGGATAACAGAATAACCTTCTTTCACCGGGATATCCAGGATCATACCGTTGATGGTGGAGCGGATGATCGTGTTGGTAGCGCTACCCATTTTTTTCGTGACACCCTCCTGAATAAGCTGCAGGTTGTCTTTTGCTGTTTCCAGCTCTTCACGGGCAGTGTTGTAAGCTAATTCCGTCTGTTCATAAACCTTCCGTGCAATGATCTCTTTTTCATAAAGTTCACGGTCGCGGTTGTAGTTTATCTCTGCATTTTTGAAGTTCAGTTCCGATTGGGTTACGCGCGATTCAGCAGAGCGGAGGTTTATCATATCAGGGATAATCTTCACCTTAGCGATGGGATCACCTTTTTTTACAAGAACACCAGGTTCCAGGTAGAGTTCATCCACAATACCAGATACACCCTGAGGCTTAATCTCAATTTCTTTTCTTGGGATTACAGATCCTGTAGCAATGGTTTTCTTCTCGATATCTGAGAAATACGGAGTTTTGATTTCAAAAACCACCTGTTTTGGTTTTGATTTTTGATAAAGGAAATACATTGTACCACCGAAGATGGCAATAATAATAATGATCAGTAACCAGCGAAATATTTTTTTCATCTTACAATAATTTATATTCTGTTATTAATCTTCTCTTAAAGCTTCAATTGGTCTGACACTTACAGCACGTTGAGCAGGTAACAGGCCTGCCATAGCGCCAAAAAACACCAGAATAGCCAGTGCCGTGAGTGCGATGTTAAAATCCACATGTGGGTTCAGCAATGGGATTTCAGAAGTACTACCGGCCTTTTTGACCATCATATTCACACCTTCCACGATTGCAACACCGAGCACGAAACCCCAGAACCCTGCAAAGGCAGTTAAGGATATGGTTTCAAACATAATTTGGCGGATGATATTTGCGGGTTTAGCACCGATAGCACGTTTTATACCTATCTCTTTGGTGCGTTCTTTCACCACCACCAGCATGATATTACTCACTCCGATAGCCCCAATGATAAGGGTTCCCATACCAATTACCCACAGTAGAACCGTGATAGTATTAAAGAACGCTGATATTTTTTCAAAGATACCGGCGACGTTCACACTACCAATCGCCTGGTGGTCATCGGGGGCTATTTTATGTTGTTCAGAAACGATTTTAAGAATGTCACTTTCGATATCTGTCACTTTTGCATCAGGATGCAGAGCTACAATAAAAGACCATACCCTGTCACCATATCCATAAATTTGCTGCAATGTGGTGTAAGGCATTAAAACGGCATTGTCATTGTTACCATAGTTATTACTTTCAGGTTTAATGGTTCCCACCACCATGATGTACATTCCGTTGACCTGTATATATTTTCCAACAGGATTTTCATCGGCATCGAAAAGAATTTCCTTCACGCGAGGGCCAATAACGGCTACTTTAACCTTTTTCTTAACATCATTATCATTGAGGTTTCGACCATCAATAACTGTTACCGGGTTTACCATGAAGTAGTCGGGGGAGGCGCCACGCACGCGGAAGTTTCCTTTTTTATTTTTATAAACCGTATTAAAGTCACGGTTACCACCCCAGCCATTTACTTCTGGTGTGATAAATTGAATTTCCGGAATTCTCTCTTTAAGAATTCTGAGGTCTTCATTTCTAAAGTTATAGTATCTGTTTGCAGGAAGTCCTTTGTATGGTTTTGTGGTTTTATTACACCAGAATACAGCTGAATTGGATGCTGCATCGGAGATGTTTTTTCGCATTGCGTTGTTAAAGCCTTCTCCCAGTCCGAGTAGTGTAACCAGAATAAAAATACCACAAGCAACCCCAAGCATCGTCAGAAAGGTACGGAGTTTATTTTTCCGCAGATAAGCCAGTGTCTCTTTCCATTTATCTATGTCAAACATATCGTTTTATCATTTCGTTATTCATCGCGCAATGCCACAACAGGGCGGATTTTTGCTGCGTGACGTGCAGGAATATAACCAGCAATGGTTCCGAAAAATACAAGTATCAATGTTGCACTTACAGCAATAGTCATATCCACCTGTGGGTTTACAATAAACATTGCTACGTTGGGGCTAATTTCAGCAATAAGATCAAATCGTGATATAAGCTCCAGGAATCCAATACCTGCTACCATACCCAGATATCCGGAAACAGCAGTGATAAATATTGATTCTGTCAGGATAAGCTTTATGACCTCTGAGGGTGATGCGCCGATAGCTTTTCTGATACCTATCTCTTTTGTTCTCTCCCTGACGATAATCATCATAATATTGAAAACACCAATTACACCCAGAATAAGAACGAAGACCCCAATAAACCATATGGCACTTTCAATCCCTTTAAATACTTTTCTGAATTCTCTTGAGTTTTCGATATTATTATTAATCCATAATGCATTTAGATCGTTGGGATGGAAGTTATGTCTTGCTGCCAGTATTCGGGTTATTTTTTTTTCTACTTTCTGGCTCTCCTCCAATGTCATATCATCAACAACAAAACCGATTTGGGTAAGATGATCAGGGCTCCCGAAAAGAGTTTGTGCTGTCGTTCCCGGCATAAAAATTCTTCCGCCACCCTCTTCAAAATCAAAGTTAGAGAGTTCAAAAATTCCTGCTACACGGAACTGAATTCCATTGATGGTGATATCTTGTCCCAGGAGGGTTGTTTTGGGGTTTAGAATTTTATTTACTTTGTTTTCAATGATTACGACTTTCCTTTTGTCAGTCATATCTGCGGCATTGATAAAACGACCTTCCAGCATTTTGATACGCTCCAGTTCATCGAAATTTTCTGAAACAGGATCTATCTCAAAGTTTCCGAAATTATTGCGGTAGGAGATTATTTCCATTGAAGGGATATAGGTTTCATATGCGAAGTTGTACCCCTCTTTAATGGCAGATTCTAATACGGGAAAGTCGTTGTTTTTCAGTCCTATGTATTTTCCCGGGTTGGTACCTTTATAGGCCAGGTTTGTTCTTCCGCCATAGATATTGATACTGTTCTGCGCCTGATCCATGAAATTTTGCTGTGCACCGTTCTGGATACCGCGAGAAACTCCAAGTAGCAAAACAAGCATAAAGATACCGGTGGCAATAGAAAAGCCAGTCAGAAAAGTACGCAACTTATTTTTCTGAAGGGTATGAAAAATCTCCTGCCAAATATCAATACTAAACATATGCAGGTTCTTTTTCATGATTATTCACCACGATATTTTCAATAATACCATCCTTCAGATAGATGATTTTATCCGTCATGGCAGCAATATCATTTTCGTGAGTAACAATAATGACGGTAATACCAGTCCGGTTAACTTCTTTGAGTACTTCCATCACTTCATAGGATGTTTGTGTATCAAGGGCTCCGGTGGGTTCATCGGCAAGGATCACCTTGGGTTGTGTTATTAGCGATCGTGCAATGGCGACACGCTGTTTTTGTCCTCCGGAGAGTTCTGAAGGAAGATGCTCTGCCCATTCTTTAATACCCATTTTTT
>CAZQNY010000049.1:0-5254 GCA_964594665.1 uncultured Bacteroidales bacterium | reverse complement strand
ATGTTGATCATAATCTATATATATAAATAAGGAAATCCCTTTTGTATCATTCCTTAGATAGAATATGACCACAATTTGTTACAGCTGTATCAAAAAAAAGATAAAATATATTGAATTTTTATGTTACTCAATGAACTACATCAGCTTCTGATATACCATCCACCAGCGTTCGGGGATGTCGTTGGCGCAGGCGTCTTTATAGTCTTCATAGGAGCAAGGCACCATGTAGTGGCGTTCGTAGCGAGCTTTAACATTTTGTGCGCATTGTACTTCCATCCACCAGCGATCGCTTTTTTTCGATTTGTAGAATATTAAGTCCTCGTCGTGATTTTCTACCGGAACAACATATTTTACAAAATCCGACTTGTCTTTGTCGCGGTAGGGGAAATCGCTTTTCCGTTGCACAAAACCTTCGCAGAAATACCATATCATTTGTGATATGAGTATGGCTGTTTGATTATTTTCATCAAAAAGCGGATTATATTCATAGAATCCGATGGAAGAAAGCT
This sequence comes from uncultured Bacteroidales bacterium, assembly GCA_964594665.1. Lineage (GTDB taxonomy): Bacteria > Bacteroidota > Bacteroidia > Bacteroidales > BM520 > BM520. The sequence goes on along the minus strand of CAZQNY010000049.1, from coordinate 4,745 downwards.
TATCCGAGAGGCCTGCATATCGGGTTATCTGGCATATTTCATCGCCAAAAAAGCCATTGGGGCCGGCGTTTTTGTTTCCGGGAGCCTCACCTCTGCGCACCGCAGAGATGTCAATAGTAACCATATCAGCATTACGGACAATAGGCTCCACTTCTTCCAGATCTGCTCTTACATTACCAAGGCGATACGTATCGAAAAATAATTTGCTCATCAGGTTTACGGCCTCGTTATCAACATAATAGCTTTGGTAGCCGATGTTTGTATAATTGAAAAGGTAGTTGGGCTGATGAAGTAATATTTTGCTGAGGTATGAACGCGAATGCAGGTTGGAATCTTCTTCACCAATGTCGAAGCGGCTGTCGACACTGACAATATTTATTATTTGACCCAATTCTTCATAGGCTTTGTAAGTAGCCCAGGTAATATCCTGACTACCACCCAGAATAACGGGGATAGTATTTGTTTTAAGAAGTTCGGAGCAGACACTGCCAAGGGCGAAAAAAGTATCCTTCAGGCTGTGACCATTTTTAATGTTTCCAAGGTCAGCGATACGGATATTCCATTTTCCGGGGAAGAGCTGATAAAGTTGTTCGCGTATTTTATCTGCTCCCTGAGCACATCCTTCATTGGTAATGCAACCCCTTTCTTCGGGAACGCCAATGATCGCGATATTAAGGTTTTCAGTTTCCGGAAATCCGTTTTCTACGGTATGGAGCTTACAAAAATCCATAAACCGTGGTCGTGCTGATTCCGGGATCACCATCGATGAAATATCAACAGGGTTAAAATATACCGAGAGTTCCATGTACTGCGAATTTGTTATGAATGTACGACAGGTATGGATTAAAGGTTACTTTTTAGCCCTTGTTGATTTGGGCTTTTTCTTAGCCCTTTGTTCTTCAGCCATTTTCAGACACTCTTCCCTGGTCAGGGCTTTGGGGTCTTGTGATTTTGGAATCCTGAAGTTCTCTTTTTCGATTTTTATATAGGGGCCATACCGACCGTTAAGGACCTGGACCACTGGTTCACCCTCAAAGATGGCAATTTCGTTTTGTTTATCTTTCAGTCGTTTTGCTTCAATCAACTCTATTGCTTTTGCTGCATCAATAGTTGCAGGGTCATCGGTTTTTGCCAGCGAGAAAAAATTATTGTTGTGGCGCACATAAGGCCCGAACCGACCAATGGCAACAGACATATCGTAACCTTCATACTGGCCCAGTTTACGAGGAAATTTGAAGAGCTCCATTGCTTCTTCCAGGCTTAGTGTTTCAATGGACTGGCCTTTTTTCAGGCCGGCAAAACGAGGTTTTTCTTCGTCTTCTTTTTCTCCAATCTGCACCATAGGGCCGAAGCGACCGATTTTTACATAAATATTTTTTCCTGATGCAGGATCAACACCCAATAAACGTTCACCTTTTACTTTTTCAGTGCTTTTGAGTGCTATATCGATACTTTCATGAAAGGGGCCGTAAAAATCATCGATCATATTATTCCAGATTTTTTTGCCGCTGGCGATTTCATCAAAGTTATGTTCCACGCTTGCAGTGAAGTTATAATCCATAACCTCACTAAAGTTTTTCAGAAGAAATTCATTTACCAGTTTACCGATATCTGAAGGAACCAGTTTACCTTTGATAACGCCAAAGGTTTCTGATTTTTTCTTTTCAGAGATGGTATTTTTCTTTAGAGTCAGGATTTCAAAGTCGCGTTTTTCACCCGGAGCATTGGTTTTTTCCACATAACCTCTTTTCTGGATGGTAGAGATTGTGGGGGCATAGGTTGAAGGACGCCCGATGCCAAGTTCTTCCATACGTTTTACCAGGCTTGCTTCAGAGTATCTGTAAGGAGGGATCGTAAATTTTTGTGTTGCCGTAATTATATCTGATGTTATTGTGTCACCGGCCTGTAGAGGGGGCAGTACATTACGGATGTCTTCATCATCTTCGTCATCTTTTGATTCGAGATATACTTTAAGGAAACCGTCGAAGATCAGAACTTCACCTTTGGCAATAAAATTTTCCGGGGAAGAGCTGATATTTATTGTTACGGTTGTTTTTTCAAATTTCGCATCACTCATCTGTGAGGCAAGGGTACGTTTCCAGATGAGGTCGTAGAGTTTTTTCTGTGCAGCATCACCGTCAATATGCTGATTGGTAAGATATGTGGGTCGTATAGCTTCGTGTGCCTCCTGAGCTCCTTTTGCCTTGGTAGCGTATTTTCTTGTTTTTACAAAATTCTCACCATAGAGCTCCGTTATTTTCTCTTTTGCCATCGCCATGGCCATGTTTGAGAGGTTTACGCTGTCGGTACGCATATAGGTGATTTTTCCGGATTCGTAGAGTTGCTGTGCTACCAGCATGGTTTTTGAAACCGAGAAACCAAGCTTACGCGATGCTTCCTGTTGTAGTGTAGAGGTTGTAAATGGTGGTGCCGGAGTTTTGCTTGCCGGTTTGGTTTCAATATTGGAAACCGAAAAATCAGCACCCTGACATTGCGCCAGAAATTCCAGCGCCTTCTCTCTGGTATCGAATCTTTTCGGAAGTTCTGCTTCCAGTTTTGATTTAGCACCATTTTTTTCTACATCAAAAATTGCCGTTACGCGGTAATATGCTTTCGACTCAAAGTCACGAATTTCCCTTTCACGCTCTACAATAAGGCGAACGGCAACCGATTGCACACGCCCTGCGGAGAGTGCCGGTTTTACTTTTTTCCACAGCACCGGAGAAAGTTCAAAGCCTACCAGACGATCCAAAACCCTTCTGGCCTGTTGGGCATTCACCAGGTTGATGTCGATATCCCGTGGATTTTTGATGGCCTCAAGAATGGCTGTTTTCGTGATTTCATGAAAAACAATACGTTTTGTTTTTTCTTTATCGAGTTTCAGGGTTTCTGCAAGGTGCCACGAAATAGCTTCTCCTTCGCGGTCCTCATCAGATGCCAGCCAGATAACCTCTGCCTCTTTTGCCAGTTTTTGCAGCTCCTTCACGACTTTCGTCTTGTCGCTGCTTATTTCATATTGCGGTGTAAATTTATTGTCGATATCGACGCCCAGGTCTTTTTTCGACAAGTCACGAACGTGCCCGAAGCTGGATTTAACAGTGAAATCTTTTCCCAAAAACCCTTCAATAGTTTTTGCTTTAGCAGGTGACTCGACGATTACAAGATTCTTTACCATAAAATTAATATATTGTATTACAGATGGTTATCTAAATATTAAATTAATAAACAGCCTATTCGGCGATGTTCCATTTTTCACACAGTGGTGATAATCCGGGCACAAAATTATAATTTTCCTGATCATTTGCACATATATTAAGGTGTATTTCAAAATTCATTGATTTTAAGCATTCCATTTTTACTAATTTTGCGCCGTTCTTGTTCTTTATACATAAAGGTTTAAAATGTAACCCTATGGCAATGAAAAAAAATAAAAAATTATATATAGAAACTTACGGCTGTCAAATGAATTTCAGCGACAGTGAGATTGTGGGTTCCGTAATGGCAGCGCATGATTATACGGCAACTGACGATATGCATGAGGCAGATGTGGTGCTTATTAATACCTGTTCTATTCGGGATAATGCAGAACAAAGAGTGTATAAGCGTTTGCATGAGCTGGCAGCATTGAAGAAGAAAAACAAAGATGTGAAGATCGGGGTTATCGGTTGTATGGCGGAACGTCTGCAGGAGAAGTTATTCCAGGAGGAGACTATTGTTGATGTTATGGCAGGCCCGGATTCGTACCGTGACTTGCCCCGCCTGCTGGATACAGTCGAAGATGGGCACAAAGCTATTAATGTGTTGCTTTCTACTACCGAGACTTATGATGATATAAACCCTGTCAGGCTTGTTAGCAACGGTGTATCTGCATTTATAAGTATTATGCGGGGATGTGAGAATTTTTGTACCTATTGCGTGGTGCCTTACACCCGAGGAAAAGAGCGCAGCCGTGATCCTCAGACTATTGTTAACGAGGCAAAAGATCTTTTCGCAAAAGGATATAAAGAGGTTACTGTGCTTGGGCAGAATGTAAATTCATACCGCTGGGATACGCCCGATGGGGGGGAATTAGCTTTTCCAGGACTTCTGGAGATGGTTGCAAAAGTGAGTCCGCAATTGCGTGTGCGCTATGCTACTTCACATCCCAAAGACCTTAGCGACGACCTGTTGAAAGTGATGTCGGAGAACCCCAATGTCTGCCGCAGCATCCACCTGCCATGTCAGTCGGGAAGTACAGAGGTGCTTAAGCGCATGAATCGGAAATACACCCGTGAGTGGTATATGGATCGTATCAGAGCCATAAAAAAACACCTCCCTGAAGCGTCTATAACAACCGATATTATTGCCGGTTTTTGTGGTGAGACAGAAGAAGATCACAGGCAAACGCTGGAGCTAATGAAATGGGTGGGATATGACTATGCCTATATGTTTAAATACTCGGAACGCTCCGGAACAGTGGCAGCGAAACGCTTTCCTGATGATGTTCCTGATGATGTTAAGGGCCGCCGTTTAAATGAGATTATTGCCTTACAGCAGGAGCTGTCTCACGCAAGTAACAAAAAGGATGTTGGCAAGACCTTCGAGGTACTCGTGGAGGGTGTTTCCAAACGCAGTGAGAAGCAGGTTTTTGGCCGTAATTCACAGAATAAGGTTGTTGTTTTTGATCGTCAGGATTTCAAGGCCGGCGATTATGTGATGGTGAAGGTTACCAGTTGTACCTCTGCCACATTATTGGGTGAGGCGGA
>CAZQNY010000048.1:15301-21579 GCA_964594665.1 uncultured Bacteroidales bacterium | reverse complement strand
ACCGAAAAGCCATAAGAGAGTAGGTATACTTAAATTCAACAAAATGAGAAGAATACTATTTTTCCTATTGCTACTTCCCTGCATGGTTTCAGGTTATGGGCAAACCATTACCAAAGAAGCTATTAGTAGCACAGGTATTTCAACTGAATCTTCAGGCTATATGCTTAGCTGGAGCATCGGAGAATTATGCACAGAGTGCATTGCAGGTGGCAATTGTATGCTGACTCAGGGTTTTTATCAGGGAAAATTGATGTTTATTGGACTTGAAAACCTTCATCCTATAACCAATGAAATAGAGATATTTCCAAATCCTGCAGAAGAATATGTGGCCTTTAAAATTCCCGGTGAAGAGACTTCCGGAAGAACTTTCAATGTGCGCATTATGAGCCTTAAAGGCCGGTTGTTATATGAATCGGAAAACATCTCTCCAAAGCAGCATATTCCGCTATCATTTTTAACTGCCGGGACCTATATCATGTGCCTGAGAGAGGGTCACCAATTTAACCATTACAAAATCATCAAAAACCAATAAACTATGAAAAACAGAATACTATTTTCAATTATGATTTCATTTATTGCAATATCCGCTTTCAGCCAGGTACCAAATGCATTCAAATACCAGGCAGAGTTAAGAAATAACAATGGGGAAATTTTATCCAACACACCCATTACTGTTCGTGTAACAATAGTTGAAGATGCCAGAGTTCCGATTAACATATACGTTGAGACACACGAAACAGAAACAAACACATTAGGCCTGATTCATCTGAATATAGGGAACGGAGTCCCGGAGCTGGGTACCATGGAAGATGTAATATGGTCTGAACATGAATATTTTTGTCAGATTGAGGTTAATGACGGGACAGGCTATATTGATATGGGTATGACTCAATTTTTGAGTGTTCCCTATGCATTGCAGGCCAAGGAAGCAGAAAGTATTAGCGGGATGCTCCAGATGGATAGTATGCGAGTAAAAAAACGGCTTTATATCGGCGAAAATTCACTCATCCAGGGCCCCGCAAATTTTGACTGTATGCCACCTAATTCTGTCCATTATAATATATGGACAACAAATGCACAGGAGGATCTGTTTATCCAGTCATATAACCCCTCAAATCCATCCTGGGCAGGAGGAAATATCCATGGTAATAATACAATTATTAATAATGAAGGAGGATTTGTCGGGATAGGAACCTGTGTCCCAAATGTAAAACTTGATGTTGAAATACAAGGTCAGAGTGGAGGTGCTGCCGAAATAGGTAGTGAACAAAATTATGCCTGTGGGGATTTTTCACTTGCTCTTGGATACAAGAATGAGGCATGTGGTTTATCATCATTAGCTATGGGCAGTGAAAACAAATCAAATGGATGGGCGAGCGCTACACTAAACAAAGGCAATATTGCTGATGGTCAGGCAAGTATTGCAATGGGTGATGAAAATATTGCATCAGGAAATGCGAGCACATCTACAGGAAAAAACACTATTGCTGAAGGAAATGCCAGCATTTCAATGGGATTTAATACTATTGCAAGGGGCGATTACAGTACTGCCACTGGTCTGTTTTCAGTTACTGAAGGTGAAGCATCCATTGCTATGGGTCAATATACAACAGCTTCGCCACAAGCCTGTGCTGTTGTAGGCTCAAATAACATCGATAACGGCACCGCCGGGGGCTGGGTTTTGGCTGAACCAATTTTCATTGTTGGAAATGGAAAGCCCCAGCAAAATCCCCACAATGCACTTACTGTGCTAAAAAATGGGAAAACAGGTTTGAATACAGATACACCGACCCATCTCCTGCATATTGACAACAGTTCCAACCCTGGTGACGATCCGCTGAGGATTGAAACTTTACAGGGGAATGACTCCGACTCGCTGCTTGTAGTTACAGGAACAGGAGTTGTCAAATGGCGTGATGCCACAACAATATCAGGTGGTGGAGCAGACCTGGACTGGGAAGTTGATGCAAACAGTAATGTGCTTACTTCACACGGAGCTACAGGTTATCCAACCGGAAATGTAGGTATTGGAACGACAAATCCTCAATCACTTTTAAGTGTAGGAACAGATGGTCAAAACCAGACTGCACTATACGTCTATAAAAACAGTGTTGCGAGTGACTACACAGCAATAACTGCAGAAGCGGCATCCGTCGCATATCCATATTGGGCTCATTCAATACAAGGAATAATTGAAACTAATAATAATGGTGCAGGTGTAGGAGTTATGGGTTATGCCGTCAATACATCACCGAGTGATGGAAAAAACTATGGAGTTACAGGAAAAGCCGGTAATGGGTCAAATAAATGGAATATTGGTGTCTATGGACAATTACAAGGAACAAGATCCGGAGCCGCTGTCGTTGGTTGCGATAAAGTAAATTATACATGGAACAATCAGGTAGAAGGCGGCTCATGGGCTGGCTATTTTATTGGAAGAACCCATATAAGTGATCAACTGGGTATTGCAACCCGAAATCCCGTTACAACTTTTGATCTAAATGGGGGCATGGCATTATCTGTTTCTGCAATTCCTCCTGGGAACATTGCACATACCGACAGAGTTGTTCTTTGTTCTGCCGTTGGGGATTATTACCTTCCATCTGCAGCAGCATATCAGGGGCTTGTCATAACAATAAAAAACATCCAGGACAGTGATATTCATGTATATCCAGACCCAAATACTTCAGAACAAATTGATAACGGTGTATGGGGAAACAATATGACTATCGGTCCTATGGATGTAAAAACAGTAATTAGCAATGGCGCCAACTGGTGGATAATATCAAAATAGTAATTGTTATTGATAATTATGGCCCGCCCTAAAACAGCGGGCTTTTTTTGTAACATTTCTTCCCTTTCATCGCTCTTATAAGAGGTTTAATACAACTACTTGTTTTAATATCTTTACGAAAATAGAGAATCTGACTAATCTAACTGCTTATGAAGGCTTCATATACCCTGTCGAATGTTAAAACTTTAACACTGTTATCCCTTCTATTCATTATACCACTCTTTACTGTCTCGCAGCAGATTTCACCTGATCAACAAAAACAAGTCGCTAAGCAGTGGCTTATAAACCACGAGTTCACTGAGTACAATATTTCCAGCCATACAGAAATCTCTAATGGTGAGTCAACTATTGCCACAGCATTCAATCTCCTTCCTGAAGGTTTTGTCATTATTACTACTGATAAATCTATTCGTCCAGTAATTTCATTCTCGTTACAGGGTTATTATGAGGACGGAGATCACCCATTGAGTCAATTAATCAAAAAGGATATCTCCAACCGTCTTCAGGATAATAATGCATCACGAAAAGCTAAAAACATTGCAGAATGGGATGCGTATCTTTCAGGGGAAAATCAACGCAAGACTGTTCAGTACTGGCCTGAACCAGGTACTACTACTACCGGCGGATGGGTTGAAGAAGAATGGTCTCAAAATTCACCCTATAACGACCTCTGCCCCCTGGATCTTGTAAATGGCGGGCGCTCATATGCCGGATGTCCATCTATTGCACTGGGTTTAATTATTGATTTCCATAAAGAGCTCCATAACACTCAGTTTACCGATGCTGATGACTACCACCATACTTACGGCGGTAATAACTACTACATCGATGACGACTTTATCACCTACGACTTTCCTGATTTCCCTGCCCTGAATGTGATGTTGGAGGGAATTTCATTGAAGTATTCAACCGGAGATATCCTAACCAACAATGAGAAGGCAGCGCTGGTGTTTGCCTGTGGTGTGGCAGCGTATCAGGTTTATGGTGCAGGTGGCAGCGGTACTTTTGGAGTGGATCAGGCCTGGGATGCATACCAGCGCTTTGGTTTTGAGGATGCAAAACTGATATACGAAACGGATACCTCATTTTTCACACAGATGAAAGAGAATATCATGGATGCACTGCCGGTTCACCTGGCAGTATTGGTAGCAAATGGCCCCGGTGGACATAATGTCGTGGCTGATGGTTATTGCACCGACGATTATTACCACATCAATTTCGGCTGGGGCGGCCAATATAACAGCTGGTATGATGTGCCGGAAGGACTTCCTTATAACCTCACTGTCATTGAGGGGGCTGTATTGGATATTGGTAAGGTTAATGTTGGAAATATTGAATTACCTGGTATTGAGAAGGATGTTACTATATTTCCTAATCCATATAAAGATATTGCAACCTTATCGCTGAATGCATTGCAAGCAGGGAATATGGAGGTTATGATATTTGATTTAACAGGACAGGTAATCAACATGAAGACTCAACATATTGAAGCTCCCGGTAAAATTGAATACAATATTGGGGAATCATTGCAAACTGGTATTTATTTGGTAAAGATTCGGATGCATGATCAGGTGATTACGAAGAAACTGATTCACAAAGATTAAATAAAGGAACGTAAGAATTTACATACAGTACTGATTTTTGAGATACGCACGGCGGTGCGTATCTACCGGGAGAGGCTTCCTCAGTAAAGCCCCACCGTCGTGGGCATACGCATCGTGCGGCTCTCCTAAAATACTCCGTGCGACTCCGTGCATTACACCGTGAGACTCTGTGTTCCTTACATCTATTTTATCAACTGCTTCTCAAGCTCTTCCAGCGACTTTCCTTTTGTTTCGGGCAACAGCCAGGCAATAACAACCAGGCCAATTACAGCAAAGGCTCCAAAGATCAGAAATGTTGCAGAACTTCCGATGGTTTCGAGCTCCCAGGGAAAAACAAGCTGAACAAGAAAACTCACAGCAGAGTTTATCAACCCCACAAAGGAGATTGCAATGCCACGCACTGAATTTGGGAATATCTCAGAAAAGAGCACCCACATAACCGGCCCGATGGAGATGGCAAAAGAAGCCACAAAGCCAATGATACCAATAAGTATCAGCCAGGGATTCATACTTGCTTCATCCATGGAAAAGCCATAGGCAAGTAAAAACATGCTGATGGCAATTCCTGAAAGGCCAAAAATCAAAAGCACTTTTCGTCCAAAACGATCAATAAAAAGAATAGCGAGAATTGTGAATACCAGATTGGTTAGCCCCACCAGAATAGCCTGTGAGAAAGCGGCATCAGTTCCTATTCCGGTCTGTTCAAAAATCATAGGAGCATAAAAAAACACCGCATTAATACCGGTAATCTGTTGGGCAATGGCTACCGTAATCCCAATAAGGAGCACAAGTCGCAATGCAGGTTTAAATAGCTCAGAGACAGGCATTTTACTCTTGCTTATTTCTGTCTCAAGGCTTTGCTTTACAGCAGCAATATCTTCATCTGCCTGTTTTTCACTTACAACCCGGGAAAGAACTTTTTTTGCTTCATATTCTCTTCCTTTCATTATGAGCCAACGCGGACTTTCAGGAACAATAAACAGGAATCCGAAATAGAGAATTGCCGGAAGGCTCTCAAGTCCCAGCATCCAACGCCACTGCCAAACATCAAATCCCAGGGCAGAGACCCAGGGTTTACCGAGTTGTGAGAAACGTAAAATAAGAAAATTGGTAAAGAAGGCCACAGAGATACCGATAACAATATTAAGCTGGTTGAATGACACCATACGCCCGCGTATTTCTGCCGGAGATATTTCTGCAATGTACATAGGAGCAATAATCAGCGATGCCCCTACCCCTACTCCACCGATCATACGCGCTATTACCAGCGTCACAAAATCCGGAGCCAGAGCGGAACCCACGGCAGAGACAGCATAAAAGACTGCGGCCCATTTGAGGATTATCTTTCTGCCATACTTATTACTTAATGGTCCGGCGAGCATCATCGCCAGCGTTGATGTTAGTGTCAACGAACTCACAGCCCATCCAAGCTGAATTTTTGAAAGATCAAACTGCGGTTCAATAAACTTCACCACTCCGGAAATCACAGAGGCATCAAAACCCATCAGAAAGCCGCCCAGAGCGACAATCAGAGATATCTTAATCGTATAGTTCTTATTCATAAAGCAAAATCATCATCACAAAAAGGGAAAAACAAACAAGTGTAAAAGCAAACGGCCGGAAGATATCCCGGCCGTAAAGCTGTTTGCATCAAACAGGTGTTATTAATATCCTGTATTCTGAGAAAACATTCCACCGCTAAGATCCATCTCCGATTGAGGAATCGGGAGGAATCCTTTTGTTGCGCTGTTGAATGTAACATCAAAGAGTTGCTGGTCACCGATGTAATTTGGGCCACGCACACCAACAACGGTAAGTTCCTGAGCAGCATATGCCTGTCCTTTTCTTAACACATCGAAGTATCTGATACCTTCGAGAGA
>CAZQNY010000048.1:0-15201 GCA_964594665.1 uncultured Bacteroidales bacterium | reverse complement strand
CCCTGCATCTGAGCAGCAAGGTTACCTTCACCTCCAACGACATAATTCCAGTCCCACCATGCAGGAGTATCTCCATGGGAAATTTCAAACACTGATTCGATACCAAATTCACCTTCATTTTTAAAATTCGTCTCATAATTCTCAAAAAGATCATGGCCGCTATTGGCAATGAGGTCCTCCAGGTATTCCAATGCTTTTGCCTGGTTGATTACAGTACCATTGGCATCCATATCGCTACCGTAAACCCCATTATAAAAAAGGTAAACGCGTGCCAGCAATCCTTCGGCAGCCCATTTGGTAACACGACCAAGTTCTGAAGTTGGCAAAGTCTCCGGTAAATCATTAATAGCATCAACGAGATCGGCAGCAATTTGATTATACACATCTGCCGGAGCAGCTTGTGGCTGACTATATTCGGATGGTCCGGCGATAGTATTTGTCAATAAAACCACGTTTTCAAAGAAACGTGCCAGCTCCCAATAAAAATATGCACGAAGAAATTTACATTCTGCAATCACCCGTGTTTTAAACTCATCAGAAGCATCGATCTCATCGATCTTTTCAAGTAAAAGATTCGCTCTGTATATCCCAAAATAATTCTTCTTCCAAATAGCATGAGCCAATAGATTTGTAGTTGGGATATTAAACGTGTTCAATTGGTTCTCATCCATACCATCATTGGCATCTGAACCGCCGGCAAAGGCATCATCAGAGAGCATATCAGATACGGTAAGGATGGGTGCCCATGAAACCTGTGGCATAGATTCCCAGCCTATGACATCATAGGCCGCTACCAGTGCCTGCATTGCATCATCCTCTGTTTGATAAAAATTCGAAGACACCTCCTGATCCAGGGGTTGTCTGTCGAGAAAATCTTTCGAACATGAGGAAAAGAATCCAACCACTGAAATTGCAAATATTATAAAGATAATTTTTTTCATGATTATTGATTTTCAAGGTTAGAAAGTAATAGATGTACCAAAACGGATTGTTCGTGCCAATGGGTAAATACCACGGTCAATACCAATATTAAAGGCATCCATCGCACCGATTTCAGGATCCGCACCGGTATAATTGGTAAATGTGAAAACATTTTCTCCGGAGATATAGAAACGCCAGCTTGATGAACCAATCTTCTTCAGGAAGTTTTGAGGAAGTGTATATCCTATCTGTAAATTCTTAAGCCTTAAATAGGACCCACTTTCAATATACAAGTCGGATACTCTGTAGTTATTGTTAACATCACTCCAGGTATAACGGGGTGTTGTTGTGGAAGTACCTTCACCGACCCAGCGTGTATCAAAACGATACTGAGTGGTATTGGTAAAACTTAAATCATGACGCTGTGATCCATTAAAGATCTCATGTCCAAATGCACCGGTAAAGAGGAATGTAAAATCAAAATTCTTGTATTCCAGGGATCCATTCATACCCAGTGTCCAGTCGGGAGTAGGATTTCCAATCATTGTACGGTCATCAGGGTTTATAACTCCGTCACCGTTAACATCCACGAAGCGCACATCGCCCGGCTTGGCCTGAGGTTGGAGTACTTGTCCTGTGGAGCCTATATGCTGATATACTTCCGCCTGGTTTTGGAAGATTCCATCAGTTTCATAGCCATAGAAGTAACCAATTGGTAATCCTTCCAATCCGCGTGTTATAACACCAAAAACAGACCAGCTGGCACCATCCAGTTTCTTCTCAGCATTACCAATGTAAGTCATCTCGTTCTTATTATAAGAAGCATTAACACCAAATGAATAGCGCAGTTCATCCAGGTAATGGCGCCAGTTTACAGACATCTCCACACCACTGTTACGTACTTTACCAACATTTGAAACAGGAGGATTGTTACCCACGTGGGCCGGAATTGGAATCTCCTCAAGAAGTCCTTTTGTGTTTTTTATATAATAGTCAATGGTGGCAGTCAGACGGTTATTAAAAGCACCCATATCGATTGCAATATCAATCTGTTCTGACTCTTCCCACATAATATCGGGATTTTCAACATAAGCCGGAGAAGCGCCGACAATACGTCCACCAGCGAAGATATATCCACTGCTCTGATCAATGGTGGAGATATAGCGATAATTACCAATTTCCTGGTTACCGTTCACACCCCATGATCCACGTAACTTAATGAATTCCACAGGTCCAAGGTCAGGCATAAAGGGCTCTTCCGTCATAAGCCAGGTCACACCCATGGAAGGAAAGTATCCATAACGGTTGTTTGCACCAAACTTGGAGGAACCATCACGACGAATAATACCGGTAAAGGCATAACGGCTCTTATAATCGTAGGTAACACGTGCAAATTGTGAAAGCAAAGCAGAATGTGCCGCACCACCGGTTGCAACCCAGGCGGTATCCGTTGCCATATTCAAATAAACATTTTCCGGGTCGTAAGTAGGAACAATCGTGTTAAAACCGGTAAGATTATCATAGCGGTATTCACTGGCTGTTGTTCCGAGAAGGGCTGAGAAGGTATGATTGTTAATCGTTTTGGCGTAGGTCAATGTATTTTCCCATTGCCAGGTGTAATAGCGATCAATATTCTTACTTACAGAGGTCTTCTCTGTATTGTTTTGGGCACCATTGAGGAAATAAATAGGTTTATATGAACCACCGTTAACATAGGCAAAATCCAATCCTGCACTGGTACGAAGCTTTAATCCGTCAATGATTTCCAATTCGGCAAATACATTACCTACAATTTTGTCCGTTTTATTCTTTGCAGTTTGTATTTCCAGCAGTGCCATAGGATTTACAACCTCTGCACCCACTAATTCGGAAATACCGTATACTTGCCCGTTAGCATTGGTAATAACGGGTTCCAGGTTGTATGGATAGTAATTGGCGAGCACATCCTGATCTTCCTCATAAAGAGGCGTCAATGGATCCAGGTTTAAGGCACTACTGTAAACACCATTAAACGACTCGTTACTGCCAATTCCACGGCTGTTGATGCTTGAATAGGTAAGACTATTTCCAAAGGTAAGCCTGTCGTTCACTTTATGTTTACTGTTCAGACGGGCGGTAATACGCTCGAACTGAGACTTCTCACCACCAATAATTCCTTGTTGTGAGAAATAGGATAGCGAAGAAGAAAAAGATGACTTCTCATTTCCTCCGGTGATGGAGAGCTCATGATTCGTGACAGGAGCATTCTGCACAAACATAATATCCTGCCAATCAGTATCATACTGAGGTATTTGATTCAAATCGAATGGTTCAGGCTGGTTTGCATTTCTTGCACCTTCGTTTTGATAGATCATATAATCTTCTGCATTAAGCATATCAATGGTGTTGGTAACATTCTGAATACCATAATAGGCAGAATAAGTTAGTTTCATATCACCTTCACCGCCTGATTTTGTGGTAATAAGAACCACACCATTTGCTGCACGGGCACCATAGATAGCTGCCGAGGCCGCATCTTTCAGTACATCGATTGACTCGATATCACCGGGGTTAAGGTAGTCGATACCACCTACAGCCATACCATCCACGATATAGAGTGGGTCGGCAGTACCGGTTGTACCTGCGCCACGAATACGTACGGTAGGTGTTTCACCGGGCTGACCCGAGAGCTGGGTAATCTGAACCCCGGCGGTACGACCCTGCATTGCCTGCTCCACACGAAGGTTTGAAGTACTGTTGATTTCTTCAGCATCGATACTGGCAATTGCACCTGTAACGACTTTCTTCTTCTGGACACCGTAGCCAACGACCACAAACTCTTCCAGTTCGGTATTGGCTACCATCATTGCAAGATTGACGGTGGTTTTGCCTTGTAAAGGGATTTCTTCTGTTGTGTATCCTACAAAGGAAATTACGATTACTGCATCTGGAGATGAAACAGTAAGAGTATAGTCTCCATCAATTCCTGTGATCGATCCATTGGTTGTTCCTTTTTCAACGATTGTTGCCCCGGGGATACCAAGGCCTGACTCTGCATCGGTAATAATACCCGATACAGTATGTTCCTGCGCCATCACGCCTCCGGAGAACAACACAAATATGAAAAGAATGAATATTTTGTAAAAGTCAAACTTCATAGTGTTTAGTTTTTGGGGTTTTGTTTTATGATAAAAAAGGTTATTGTGCTTGAAAAACACGGATGTAATCCACTTTCATGGTTTGGGGAAATACTGTTGTGCCGTTAGGGCTACCAGGCCAGTTACCACCAACAGCCACATTCATGATAAAAAAGAATTCATCATGAAATTCGGTCATATCAGAACCGCTGATATTCATAGAATAATACTGTGTATTGTTGAGATACCACCTAATTTGGGTTTCATCCCATACGATGGAGAACACATGATATTCATCAGCAAAAGTGCCACTTGGTAAGGTTGTTGAACCACCCTGATAGGCATGGCCACCAACATCCCAGTGCAAAGTACCATGCACGGTATTGTCACTGTCGGCACCACCAACGAGCTCCATGATGTCAATCTCTCCACATGCAGGCCATCCTACCGAAGAGATATTTTCACCAAGCATCCATAATGCAGGCCATATTCCCTGGCCTTTAGGCAGCAACGCACGAATATCAACACGGCCATACTGAAAAAACTGTTTTCCCTTTGTAATTAATCGTGAGGAAGTGTATTGCTTGCCGCCAAAGCTTTCATTTTTCGCGGTAATGGTAAGAACATCGTCACCAACAGAAGTATTCTCTGCACGGTAGTATTCCAGTTCATTATTACCCCAACCACAATTATTCGGGCATCCGTCACCGATTTCGTAAGTCCAGTCATTGGTATTCAATGCATTACCGGTAAACTCATCATTCCAGACCATTGTATATCCGTCATAACTTTCGGGGCTGAAATATCCCTGATCCAGTGGTACATCATGAACCACAGGATCTTTAATCTCTATTGACTTATCAATACTCAGATATCGACCAGAAGTACCATAAGCTCTTACCGAGGCAGTAAAAATACCATAGTCTTCCACTGTAAAGGTGAAAAATCCTTCTGTATTGGATTGTTCAGGTGTGTCTGAATCATTAAGGTGCAAGTCATAGCGCACAGCATTGGTCGCAGTGGCTTGCAGCTCAACAGTAAGTGTTTCTTCATCGACAGAGATTATTGTTACTGAAAGATTGGATGGATCCGGATTTTCAACCGGATCTTCAGAACAATACGACAGTGTCAGTGTCAGTAATGTTAAGCCTAATATGATAAATATTCTGTTCATAGAGTTAAAAAAGAGCTATGACCGGTGCGCTGGCCATAGCTCTTCAGATCTACTAATTAAACACAAAGTTTCTAACATAGAAAGTACCCGGAGCATTATGACCACCTCCACCAAGAGAGATAGCAAAGAAGTCGAGGTCTGTTCTGTCTTTTGGATTATACATACCGGCACTTGTAGGTTCACTGAGGTTGAAAGTAATGGTTACCCATTGATCCAACTCATCATCACCAACAGTATAATCATACTGAGTATGTCCTGTCCACCATTGTTCTGTTTGGCTGGCTTCACCAATAATGATCCCAACAGTTTTTAACAAATCTCCTGAGTAATCATTTGAACTTGGGAAATAAACTTCAAGGGATACGGTAGTAAAGTTATCAAACTGGATATCATTCTGCATCTGGAACTGAAGCTCCTGATATTGGCCCCATCTGTCATATTGACCAACCGGATCAGCTCCGCCGGCAGGGTCTGCAACACCATAGGTTAAAGTCATACCATTTGCAGCAAGACCTGCTCCAGGGTATACACCTGCAGTGTCGAGTACCATAAAACTTGTTGCAGACTGGAAGTAATTGTACATTTCAGTGGGAGTTAAGTCAGGAAGATCTTCGCCAAAAGGAGGTTGTACTTCTACAACTTCTGGCTCCAGTGATGGATCAGAATAACTGGCATACTTGATTAACCAATAGTTATCACCGTAATCAAATACAATAGTCATAATATCATATCCTACCATCTCTTCAATTGAGATATTGCAGGAGGTACTGGCAATAGGAATTGTTGTTTCACCGGTTGGGCCAAGTTTTGGAATTCCAATCCATGCACCTAAACCATTTAAGGTAAGACTACCTGTTGAGGCATCATAATCATAAGAATGAGTACCAGAGAGCCAAGCACTTACATCCTGACCATCCGCATTCACCATATTTTCAGGTATCGCCTCAAAACATACTTCTTCAGGGAATACACCCCATTCACCCCAAAACATTCCGTTATCATCAAAAACATAATCTCCATTGGTATGGAAGGTAAATGTTTGATAATATAAGCATGGACGAGCTCCTTCATTTGTTAAACCTGCCCAAATACTTCCTGGAGCATCCGGACCAGAACCTAAAGACATACTTGTTCCTTCACGGAAAAGTTTCCAGGTTTTGGAACTCTCTCCCGCCAGCAGTACAAGGGCTTCATTAGGATCCGTAATTTCTATAGTCTGACTATAATTTGCAGATGTTCCTTCATCGTTACTGGCTGTAAGCACTACCTCAAAAGTACCAGCTTCAGCATACTCATGCGAAGGGTTCATTTCCGTTGAAGTTTCACCATCACCAAAGGCCCAGCTGTAGGAAGTGGCATTTTGCGAATAGTTGGTAAAGTTCACAATAAGATAATTAGCAGCATCAACTTCAAACTGAAAACTTGCAACCGGATTATCCGGTGTTACGGGTTCATCTTCTTCACAGGAAACCAATACAAAGGCAAATGCACTGATCAGAAGAATCACTGTAGAAAACACATTAAATTTTCTCTTTTTCATGTCGTAATAGATTTAGGTTAGAATTAATTTTGTGTTAATTTTTCGACTCATACAAAGAAATCAATCGTTTGCACTGATTCAAAATAATAAGCTACATCAAAAACTCTCTGTAACAGCATAACACTACATCATTACTACATCAACAATATATAAACCTACTTGTTTACAATTACTTAACATTTCTCAGGTATCATTTATGCAATCCTGTTACAACAGATACATCAGACAAGGACAGATAACAATAAACGCCAATCAACGCATATGCATAGGGTCACAGAGACACAATTCAGAGACAAATAATTTTAGAGAAAAGGACGATAATGAAAGGATAATAAAGGATAGACCGTAAAAACCAATGCGGGAGATTCCAACGACAACTTAATATTTGATTATAAAATCTGTAAGATTCTGGTCATGCTCAAGTTCAAGCTTCTTCCGCAAACGATAGCGGGAAATTTCAACACCGCGAACAGAGATATTCATCAGGTTGGCAATTTCCTTTGAAGAGATATTCAGACGCAGGTAGGCGCAAAGTTTTAATTCGCGGGGAGAGAGATCCGGATAATCTTCTTTCATCCTTTTAAGGAATTCTTCATGAACACTGGTAAAGTGCTTTTCAAAAACTTCCCACTGCTTATCGGTGTCGATATTGCGATTAACTTTTTTCAGGATTCTGTTCACACGCCCCACAGCAGAGTGATCTCCAAGTTCTTTTGAAAGCATTTGTAAATCTGTTTTCAGGGAAGCCAATGCTTTACTTGCCTGAATAATTTGCATGGTCGTATTTGCCAGCTCCATATCTTTTTGCTTCTTTTCTGACCGCAGTTTATCATTACGAAGTCTGATAACCTCTTTTTCAGCTTTTAGGGTATCGATTTGCAACTGCCTTTTTTTGGCTGCATACTCACGCTCCTGCTCTTCTTTAAATTTCTTTTGAGAATGCCTGATATTCGACAAAGTATACCGGATAAAACCATATACAGCAACCATAATAATAACAAAATACCCAAAATAAGCCCAGATAGAGAAATACCAGGGAGGCTTAATACGAAAACTCCAGGTATCCGAACTGCTTTCAACTCCCCAGGCATTTATTGCTTTTACATGAAAGATATAATCTCCCTGACGAAGGTTTGTAAACTGTCGGCTTGCGGTATTACCAGTAGAAATCCATGCATCATCAAAGTTCTCAAGCTTCGAGTAATAAACAATCATATCCTGATTTTCAAAGTCGTTTGCAGCAAAATCAAACTGAAGATTCCGGAACCTGAATGGCAAAACAGATTCTTCAGAACGATAATTATCATACCCTCTGGAAATTATGTTGTCATATCCCCCCAAAACAGATATCTTACGGATAAAAGTATTAAAAGGAATCGTATAATCCCGCTCATAATCTGAAGAATAGTGTACAAAACCGTTTTGAGTCCCTATGAAAATATTGGCATCATCGTATGCATAAACTGACTGGAACCATTTTATAAAGTCACCATGCAGCTCGCGGAAGGGAATGGCAACATGGGTATAGCTACCGTCTTCTTTTTTTCGGAATACACCCATATCATAAGGTGTAAAAAACCAAATATTATCTTCTTTATCTTCAACAAAAGAACTGATTTCAGAAAAACCCAATTTTCGCTTTAGTGTTTGATGAATTAAAAAAGAGTCAACATCAGGCTCAAACAGATATATCTCATTTCCAGATGTAAAAACGGGTTTATCATCAATGCTGTTTAATGATAGCTTTTCGTCATCCGGAAATCCGCGTCCTGTTGTGTAAAAATCAAAAGTCGTTACCTGATCATAATCTTCAGATAAAGAAATATGGTACACTCCTTTATAACCATGGCTAACCCATAGTTTCTGTTTTGCATCCGAGAAGATATACCTTGAAGATTCATCAAAGCCCGGGATTTCACCAATACACTTCCACTTTCCTGCTTCTTTTTCATATTTCACCAAACCCGTATAGGTTCCACCAATAATTATGTCGTCTCTTCCGGGAGGCTGAATAAAATCCCATGCACCCTGGATATCAGATATTAATGTAGCCTTTGAACCATTAATAATGTACGCCCCGGAATTGTGTCCACAGAATAAGGTTTCGTCGATCACTTTCAATGCCCACACCTGACCCTGTGTTTCTGGGATCAATTTATAAACAGTCTCATCTGCAGAATTTTGCAGTGCATCCCATTTACAATAAAAAAGCCCCTGATTTGTCCCAAAATATATATTCCCCTTATGAATAACAGTAGCATATCCTGAACTATGATTATTAAAACTCGACAAATATGTTAACGGGCTGTTAATGGCAATATAATCAATACCATTATCCAGGCCGAGCCAAAGATTTTCATACTGATCAAGGCACATACTAAGGATCGTATTATTCTGTAGTCCTTTTTCAATATTCAGATGTTGAATAAGATCGCCACTTTTACTGCAGAGTATCACACCGCCCAAAATAGTACCAAAAGCGTATTCATCCTCCGATACCTGTGTTCCACAATAGACCTGGCTATTCATAAGTATTTCAGAAACTGGTGTTTCCCAAGGAGCAAGCCGTTGCCCATTGTAATGAAATATTCCCTGATCATCAGTAGCAATAAGGATTTCATCATCCGAAAAAGGAAGAATTGACCAGACAAGCTTCCCGGCGAGTTTATCAATATTGTTTAATTTTTTCAGTGCATTGCCGTCATAAACATATAGTCCGGATTTAATATCATTAACATATATCAGGTCATTGACTAAAAACGAAAAATGAAAAGTGTTGGGAGCAGGAATAACAGTAAAAAGTCCATTTTCTAGAATCATTAGCTGATTAAAGCTCTGAAAAACAACCTTGTTACCCAAAGGAAATATACTCCAGACATCCTCAAAATCGCAGTTTTCTTCCGGGAGCAGGGACTGTAATTCATAAAACCGAAAAATACCGGAAGAATCCGGTTGAAAATAGCCAAATTCATTATAACCTCCTGCAAAAACTTTTCCATCCTCTGCAGCATAAATACTTCTTACAACGGTACGATTGGGAAGGGGATATTTCCGCCAGTTCACTCCGTCAAACTCAAGGACACCCTCATTATTGGCAAAATAGGCCATTCCATTGCTGCCGATATCACTGCACCATGACTGGGTTCCTCCCTGATATACCGTATTGGGATATTGGATAACACGTGGAGTCCCAATATTCTTTACTCCGGCAATAGCGGAGCCTGCAGTAACAAAACAAAGTAAAAAAAGTATAAAACCTCTCATAGTGTAATGGTCATGTGCAAAGGCGTCAGATTGACTATGTAAAGATAACAAATATTTGGCAGTTATAAATACTACCAGGAGATATATGGTTTTTTCGACAAGGCAGAGTTGTAATATTTCTCTTGACCGGTAACCTCTTCACCCAGCCAGGATGGTCGCATAAAGGCTTCATCCTCATGATTAAGCTCTATCTCGGCAACAACTAATCCTTCATTTTCTTCATGAAAAAAATCAACTTCAAAAACATGATTTCCCACAGGAACGAGATAGCGGGTTTTCGCTATGATACCCTTCTCACACAGCGGTAACAGGGCGTTTGCATCCTCCAAAGGAATCTCTTTCTCCCATTCAAAACGTGTAGTTCCGGAACGATTCCCAAGCCCTTTAACCGTGAGCCATGCCTTTTCACCCGATATCCTGACACGAACAGTTCGCTCCGGATCACTGTTTAAGAAGCCCTGAATAATTTGTTTATGGTCCTTCCCGGTTTTTTCAAAAATATCTGAAACTAAAAATTTACGTTCTATTTCCTGAAACCTCTTCATTAAATAATATTTTTTTGCATATAAATATAATTATTAAATATACATGTATTATATTTGTATTGTATCTTTAATCCAACAACTAAAATAATGAATTCCGACAAACGTCAAAAAAACGAAAAAAAATTCTGGAATCGCAATGCAGATAAATACGATAAACAGGTTGGCGAATTTAATGAAGCATATAAAAAAACCCTTGACCATACTATTGAAAACACATCTCCAAAAAGCGATATTCTTGAAGTAGGATGTGGGACAGGAATAATATCCCTTGGTATTGCTCCGCATATACATTCTCTTGTGGCTACAGATATCAGTGAAAATATGATTTCTATTGCCGAAAAAAAGGCTATTGACGCAAATATCAAAAATATCACCTTTTTAAACACAGATGGTTACAACCTCGGCCAGGGAAATAAAAAATTCGATGCAATACTCATTTATAATGTCCTTCACCTGGTAAAAAAACCACAGCAAATTCTGCTTGAAACAAAAAAACACCTTAAAACGGAAGGTATAATATTTATCGCCGATGATTGTTTCAATGAAAAGAAAACTATTAAAGCCCATCTCATGGTATGGCTTTACAAAATTGTCCGTCTTTTAGGAGTCATTCCATATATTTCTTTTTATTCCAAACACTCACTGCGTAAACTCCTCGAAGACAACGGGTTTATAATTTTAAAAGATGAAGAACTATTCCATGATCCGGTGAACTATTTCATCATGGCTAAAATGATATAGCACTTTGTAAAGCACAAAAATCATCTTATCTTGTGGGGCAACGATGGACAGGATTCTAAGCAAATCGATTCTAAGTTCCCAAAAAGAGGACCCCTGGTTTGGGACAAAGTACAGTATGAACATCTACCGCGGGTGTCAGCATGCCTGTATCTATTGCGATTCAAGAAGCGCTTGTTACAAATTGGGCGAATTATCGCATATCAGGGTAAAAGAAAACGCACTGCAGCTGCTCCACAAGGAGCTACATGCGAAACGTGTTAAAGGTACTATAGGCACAGGATCGATGAACGACCCCTATATGCCTGCGGAACGGGAAGAGAGAATTATTCGCGAAGCATTAAAAATCATTGCACACCACAAATTCCCGGTCCATATCATCACAAAGAGTGACCTTGTGTTGCGCGATATGGATATCATAAAAGAGATCAGCAGGATTTATGCAGCAGTATCCATCACCATTACAACGGCAAATGATGCGCTGGCAAAAATCATTGAACCGGTAAGTCCGCCATCATCATACCGCTTTAATGCTATCTCAGTACTTTCAGCCAATGAAATATATACGGGCATTACTCTGATGCCACTTTTACCTTTCATAAATGACTCCGTGAAGGAAATAAAACTACTGCTGGAACAGGCTATAGAGGCAAAACCTGACTATATCATGCCTGCCTTTGCACTAACACTGCGCGAAGGCTCACGCGAGTATTATTACAAAATGCTGGATAAACATTTCCCCGGCATGAAAGAGCGTTATATCAAAGAATTCGGTAACTCATACAACTGTGTCTCTCCAAATGCCAGAGCATTATATGAAACTTTCTATAAAATCACCAAAGCCGCCGGCATCCCTGACAGGATGAGACATTATCAGCCGGAGGAGACGGAGCAGCTATCGCTATTTTAAAATTATTGCTTTTCAAAAAAGAGATAACTCAACATTATTGCTTTTTGCAAAAGTGACATTTTTTCCGGATGACTTCTTTAGCCGCGAGGAATCAAGGCTCTCCTCCATACACAATATATGTGTAAAAAATCTTTGCGATTCTTTGTGACTTCTTCGCGATTCTTTGTGAAATAAATTAAAACAAACAAAAAATTCTCCGATATTTGTCCATAGCACACAAAACACTACTTATGAATATCAAAACACTACTTGAGTCAACACTTATACTTATCTTCTTTTTTTCTTCCTTTTCCGGATGGAGTCAAGGTAATATTGACCCCGCAGATCATAAAAAAATGGAGTGGTTCAAAGATGCCAAACTTGGGATCTTCATCCACTGGGGCATCTATGCTGTGGATGGCATCTCAGAGTCATGGGCATTTTACAATCATTATATCTCCCATGAGGATTACATGAAGCAGCTGGAAGGCTTTACCGCTGAAAATTACAAACCAAAAGAGTGGGCAAAACTCATTAAGGAGAGTGGTGCGCAATATGCTGTTATCACATCAAAACATCACGATGGTGTTGCCCTTTGGGATACAAAAGAGAACCACTATTCGGTGAAAAAGAATACGCCTGCAGGGAAAGACGTTCTTACACCTTTTATAAAAGCACTTCGCAAACGTGATATAAAAGTGGGATTATACTACTCCCTCATCGACTGGTCGCACCCGAATTATCCCGGCTTTATGCGCGATGAGCCCCGCTACACCGACGACACTGCCCGCTGGAACAAGTTCGTGCGTTTCAATATGAACCAGCTTAATGAGATCACCACACAATACACTCCTGACCTTTACTGGTTCGACGGTGACTGGGAACACAGCGCTGAAGAGTGGCATGCAAAAGAGATCCGGGAGCTCATTCTAAAGCATAATCCCAACGCCATCTTAAATTCCCGACTGCAGGGATATGGCGATTATGCTACGCCGGAGCAGGGTCTGCCTGTAACAAAACCAAAACACAAGTACTGGGAGCTTTGCATGACCATGAATGATTCCTGGGGTTTTCAGCATAACGACCTCAACTACAAAACGCCAAACCAGATTATCCGCATCTTCGTGGATTGTATTGGTATGGGTGGCAACCTGTTGCTTGATATCGGGCCAAAAGCCAATGGATCTATTCCTGCAGAACAGATAGAAATACTAAAAGAGCTTGGTCGCTGGACAAAAAAACATAAAGAGGCCATCTATGGCACTGAGGCGGGTATTCCGCTTGAGCATTTTTACGGAAGGACAACCCTTTCAAAAGACAAAACGATGCTCTACCTCTTTGTTGATGGCAAGCCAAACGGCCCGATTGCTCTCAAAGGCATAAAAAACAAAATCCATCGTATGTATGTGGTTGGTAATGGCACCATGCTCAACTACGACATCAAGGGAAAGCTTTATTGGAGCTCTGTTCCTGGAATATGCTACATCGATCTTCCGGAATACACCCTTGATCCGCAGGTAACAGTAATCGCTGTTTTGCTCGACAGCCCCATTGAATTATACCGTGAAGAAGGACAGGTAATTGAATCGAATTAAGAAAATTAAGGAACACAGAGTTACACAATATAAGCATAGGGTTACACAGTGAAGGCTGTATATAAAACACTGCGAAACACTGCTTATACACTGCGAAACACTGCGTTCATAATAAAACAATATCTATGAAAAAAATTGTCTCAATATTCCTCGTAATACTTTCAGTCACTGCATTCGCCCAGCACGATGAAGAGCGATACGTTCCTGAAACAGATCCCATTGTACTTGAAAAGCTGGAACAGTGGCAAGGTCTGAAATTCGGCCTCTTAATGCACTGGGGTCCTTATTCCCAATGGGGTATCGTAGAGTCATGGTCCATATGCCCGGAAGATTACGGCTGGTGCCAGCGCACCAAAGGCGAAAACCATAAATCATATTTCGATTATGTAAAAAAGTATGAGGGATTGAAAACTACCTTTAACCCCACAAAATTCAACCCGGAGAGCTGGGCGAAAGCGGCAAAAAATGCAGGAATGCGGTATGTTGTCTTTACCACAAAACATCACGACGGGTTCTGTATGTTTGATTCAAAATATACCAACTATAAGGTTACTGACGAGGAGTGCCCGTTTTCCACAAACCCCAAATCGAATATTGCAAACGAAATTTTTAGCGCATTCCGTGAAGAAGGATTATGGACCGGAGCGTACTTCTCCAAGCCCGACTGGCACCACGAAAACTACTGGTGGCCGTACTTCCCTCCCACCGACAGGAATGTAAACTACGCCCCGGAGGCCTATCCTGAGCGCTGGGAGAAATACGTTCAGTTTACACATAATCAAATTATGGAGTTAATGACTGATTATGGTAAGATGGACATTCTGTGGCTCGACGGGGGCTGGGTTGCAAAGCAATCGCAGGAAGATCTGGATAACTATTATAAAGGACTTCATGAGGAGACAGAGACCGGCTTTATCAAGAAACGTGTTGTAAGCCAGGATATCCGTATGGACGAGCTGGTGGAGAAGGCCAGAGAGAAACAGCCGGGATTAATTGTTGTGGATCGTGCTGTGTATGGCAAAAATCAAAACTACCTTACCCCCGAAAACAGAGTTCCGGATAAAACACTGCCCTACCCATGGGAATCGTGCATTATTGCAGGCGGAGGATGGTCTTATGCCTTCAACGCCAAATACATGAGCGCTCACGAAGTAGTGCATATGCTGATAGATATCGTTGCAAAAGGTGGTAACCTGCTCCTCAACATTGCCCCGTCACCCGAAGGAACATGGGATGACGGTGCATATGAGATGCTCGAAGGTGTTGGGAAATGGATGAATGTAAACAGCCATGCAATTTATGATACTGAGGCGCTGGAACCTTATAAAGACGAAAATATTTGTTTAACACAGAATGAAAACAGCGTTTTTCTTATCTATCTGATGGAGGAAAATGAAGCACTCCCTGAGAAGATTGAGA
>CAZQNY010000047.1:0-21663 GCA_964594665.1 uncultured Bacteroidales bacterium | reverse complement strand
ACTCTTCGATCCACAGCGGTCCTTCACTCCAATAGAAACCTTCCGCCAGCACTTCGAATGTTGTATTAGGATCGATGACTGATAGTACTGAGCGATCATAAATTTCGATTGTTGAGTGTTTTGTTACAGCGCTATTTTCTGTATCATTTTTTAAATTTGACCTTTTATGGTTATTGCAGGATGATAATGTTATTAAAGCAATAGAAATCACAATAATTGATCGAAATGCCATAGTTTTAGTTTTTCAACAATATATACCCATTCAACGATGTGGCAATGATTAGCCATATCAGATAAGGCAGGATCAGTGTAGATAAAAATTGTATCTGAGGCCAGAAAAGAAAAAAGAATATTGCTACAAGCAACGTTAAGGATATTATGACAATAAATCCGAGTGACACGTTCTGATAATAAAAAAATATCAGGCACCATCCAACATTCAGTACCCATTGGAGAATAAATAACCCTATGAGAAGGCTTTTGTTGTTTACTGCAGGCCAGAGTGTTGACATATAAATACTGAAGCATATCATGATTGTTGTCCATGCAAAACCAAAAACCCACCCTGGTGGGGTCCATGGTGCTTTATTCAAATTTATGTACCATTCTGAAGGTATTCCTTTTCCTGTGAAAATACCACCAATGGCCAGTGCACCAAAATTTATGATTAGAAATGCTATTAATCTGTATATCATTTTTTTAAGCTTTTTAGATATGAATAATTTGTTCCATACAAATTTACACTCCAGGAGTCTTTAAAATATAGATTTTAACGTGTCGCCAATCTGAAGGATTGTGATATCAGGATGTGCCACTTACTGATATATCGAAAGCCTGGTCTAATATTGGGGTAATGAAACGGTAAATGTTGTGCCCATACCTTCATTACTTTCTACCTTTATCTTTCCTCCGTTTTGTTCCACAAATTCTTTACATAGCAACAATCCTAACCCTGTTCCTGTTTCATTATCTGTGCCTTTTGTCGATACCTTGGTATCATATCTGAAAAGCTGTTCCTGTTTTTTTGCCGACATTCCCAGACCATTATCATTCACAGTGATATTTACCATTGTACCATCCTGTTCCGCCTGGATAATAATATTACCTCTGGAAGGTGTGAATTTGATGGCATTGCTTATCAGGTTCCGGAAGACAGTATTGATAGACTGAGTATCTGCAAAAATCCAGTTATCATCCTGAACCATGTTTTTGATCTGGATCTGTTTATGCATTGCACTGGCATGCAGAAGGTTAATTACCGACTGGATGATCATGTTTACATTTACTTTTTCAGGTTTTATTTCCATTCGGCCCGTTTGCGACCTTGCCCATAGCAATAGGTTTTCAAGCAAACCAAGACCCTGCTTCGACGTGTCGTTAATGATAC
The DNA here is from genome assembly GCA_964594665.1 of uncultured Bacteroidales bacterium. Taxonomy (GTDB): domain Bacteria; phylum Bacteroidota; class Bacteroidia; order Bacteroidales; family BM520; genus BM520. The sequence continues at coordinate 20,276 of CAZQNY010000047.1, read as the reverse complement.
GGATAAAGCTCTCTTTATCTTCAGGTGAAATATCCTGACCCATCACAAGCAGGTTGGAGAAACCAATAAGCGCATTAAAAGGGGTTTTCATATCATGGGCAATAATGCTGAAGAATTTATTCTTTTCTTCAATCATCTTTTTGAGCTCCTCCCTCGACTTTTTTAGTTCAATGTGAGTGGCAACGCGCATTAGAAGTTCTTTGGCCTGAAAGGGTTTTGTTACGTAATCCATCGCACCCATATCAAAGCCTTTTACGATATCATCAGTTTCTGTTTTTGCCGTCAAAAAGATAACCGGGATCTCTTTTGTGTCTTCGTCGTCCTTGAGGATTTTCGTCGCTGTATAGCCATCCATCACCGGCATGTTGACATCCATCAATATTAGGTCGGGGAGGTCATATTTTGCACTTTCGATAGCTTGCTGACCTTCCATTGCATAGGCAACTTCATAACCAGAGGCATCAAGAATTTGCCCCAAAACCTGCAAATTCTCAGGTATGTCATCAACGATAAGTATTTTCCCTTTATCAGTCATTTTTTTTTATTTTGATAGCTTTGCGTTAATATTTGATAATAATGATAAAACACTATTTATATTTTTGATATTAAATGCTTTGGCTGAGTTCTCCAGCTCTGTGGCTACTTGGCTTAAAACTTTTATATTGTGTTTTTCTGCCACTTCGTGTAAATCTTTACCTAAACTTTGAATGCGTTTTATGTTGAGATTTTTTTGGATTGGTATTACTTCAGCCTCATAGATATTGTGAAATATTTCGGCTATTACGGTTCGGTATGGGTTGCTGTTAATCTCCTTCAGCAGAAGGTCTTCAATAGAAATATCCTGTTCAATATTGGAAATATACTGAATAGAATCTTGTTGTATGAACTCTTCTTTTTCATGATCCAGATATTTTGCAAGCTCCTCAATAAGGGTTTTTCTTGATACAGGTTTTCTCAAGAATCCATCTACAACTTCTGTTATAGCAGTTTCCTGGTGTTTAAACACCGATGCTGTAAGCGCAACAACGGGGATATCTTTTGTCTCTTCCAGCTGTTTTAGGGCTATTGAAGCTTCATGGCCATTCATTACCGGCATATGTATATCCATAAGAATAAGGTCCGGGTTTTCTTTTCGGGCCATGGTGATGCCTTCTTCGCCGTTTTCAGCTTCCAGAATATTAATATTGTAGCTTTCAAGATAACCTCTGATAACTTTTCTGTTCGATTCAATATCTTCAACAATAAGTAATTTACCTCCTTTGAATTGTATGTTGGAGGTGAATTCAATTGTGTCATGCTCTTCAGGTGCAATGGCTGCGATTTGTACATTTTTCAGGTGAAGTGTAAAGGTGCTTCCTTTGCCTTCAACACTTTTTAGAGTTAAGTCGCCATTCATCATCGTGGCGAGTTTTTTTGTAATTGTAAGCCCAAGCCCCGTTCCACCATATTTCCCGACATGCTGGCCTTTTTGTTGCCGGAATGCCTCAAAAATCAGTTCCTGCTGGTCTTCAGGTATCCCTATACCTGTGTCAATTACATCAACATCAATATTTATGGTACTAACAGAAAATTCGTCAATATTTTCTGTGGTTTTTACATGAATTGTGATACCTCCTTTTTGCGTGAATTTTATGGCATTACCAATTAGGTTAAACATGATTTGTCGTAATCGTGTAGCATCAGTTACAATACATTTTGGCAAATCAGAATCAATAATAATTTTGAAGTCTAACCCTTTCTCTGTTAATTTAAGGTCAAAAATCTGACGAAATTCATTGATGAGTTTATGCGGGTCTGTAGGCTCAAGGTTGATATCTATACGGCCGGCTTCAATTTTCGAGAGGTCAAGAATATCGTTTATAATCTGTAAGAGGGTCTTACCACTGGTCCGAATACCTTTTATATAATCTATTTGCGATTCGTCGGTGAGTTTGTTTTCAAGAATTTCAGAATATCCAAGAATTGCATTCATTGGTGTTCGTATTTCATGACTCATATTGGCGAGAAATTCACTCTTCGTTTTGTTGGCTTCTTCGGCTTTTTCTTTGGCTATTTTAACATCTTTCAGGGTGCTGTCCAGTTCCTTGTTTATGCGTTTGCTCTCAATGTTTTTCTCGTATAACCGATCATTATATGATTTAAATTGAAGACGGAGTCTTTTAACCAGAGCAACTACAATTAGAATCAGAATTATTCCTGACAATAAGATTACCCCGCTGATTTTTACTATTTGAGCGATAACTGCATTAATGTGTTCTTTTTCATTTACTACAAAAACAAAATATCCGGCTTGTTGTGCAGTGAAATCCATTATGGGGAGTATGGCCAGATAGTATTTCCCTTTTAATGAAAATCGTAGCTCATTATTTTTAAGTTGCAGAAGATTACTGTCAATAATTTCTTGTGCTACTTCATCTGTTAGAGTGTTCTCGATAATATAATTATCTGCCAGTGTTCTCTTGATATATTTTGATTGCTCATTTTGAAAGAAAAGGTTGTCGACGAGCCGTTTTTTTGCAAGCACAATATAATCTGATGTTTGTGAAGAATCAGATATATAAGGATAGACGTCGTGTATTTCATAAAATACTTCCACAGAGCCCAGGTAATTTCCGTTGTCAATTATGGGTGCAATTCCCCTGATTGCAAAACCACCCCGCCCAAGCTCTATGCATTTTAGCGGTTTTTTTGTTTTATGAACATGAAGTATTGTGTTCCTGAACGAACTTAAGTCATCACCACCGGTATTGTTCCATTCGCGCAGCAGGCTTAATGCGGGTGGAAGATGGAAATGGACCTTCAGAATGGTTGATTCTGTGGAAGATTCAATAAGATCTGTTAATGGGGAAGCAATTTGTTTTAGCGTCTCTTTCTTTTGTGCTGTATCTGAAAGCATGTATGCCTGCTTTACGCTTTCTTTTTCAGCAATTGATATGGCTAAAGTTAATGCCTTTTCTTCAAGGTTGTTGACTACCTTATTAATTAAAAATGCCTTGGAATGAAGCTCATTCTGAGCTTCATTGCGGTAAGTATTCATACTGTTTCGATAAACGGTGTACCCGGTAATTACCGATGAAAGTATGATTGCACTGATAAGGGTTATTGAAATGTGGAATATTGTTCGTTGGCCTCTGATCATAACATATATTTTTTATAAAAATAAGTATAAAAAGTTAATCAGAGACAGGAAATGGGGGAGTTATTGTATCCAGTCTTTAATTCGTTTAAATAATTCGTCTTCGATTATGGGTTTGGCCATGAAGTCATTACATCCTGAAAAGAGTGCTTTATCCTTGTTTTCAATATCAGCAAAAGCTGTTTGAGCAATGATAGGCAGGTTAGGATGGGTTTTACGGATTTCAGCAGTTATCTCCAGCCCGTTGGAATCGGGTAAACGAATATCCATTAAAATCAAGTCAATCTGCTGTTCAGCAACAATTTCAAAGGCTTCCAGCCCATATGCTGTGGAAAGAATTTTAGCATGAGTCTCTTCAAGCAGAATCTCCAATAACTCTCTGTTGTTAGGTTCATCCTCTACAATGAGGATGGTCTTCCCTGTAAGATCAAGTTGCTCTGACATGGCCAGGTTTTTATGTTAGACAAATTTGTTTAGTATCCTATACTACTATTTGTTATTACTTATAACACATAACAGTAGTCATATGTTTACGGGTTTAATGGATTTATGGTTACTAAATCGCTTTTTTTTCCTAAGGCTTCTTTGTTTTGCTTTTTGCTATACGGAAGAGCCTTTGAAGCAGATGCGCTTTTTGGGTGATGATTTCTGCTTTTGCTGTGTATTCGCCTTCCGGTACATCGTACTTCCAGGATGTTGTTAATGGAGCTGATAGTGATGCAGTTATATGATAACTTCCTTCTATTGGGATATTTGATTTTGAAGTAACAATGCCTTGCAGATATCCGAAATCCGATGCAGGATATTGGTCGAGTGTGAAAATAACCTTCTGGTAAATAGCTATCTTACCTGATCCTGCTCCCGAAACAGGAATTGTTGCATATATGCTGTCAACAGTGTTGCTAAATATGGATCCAAATATTTCTCCATTTGTAATTGATTCCCCTTTACGCCATTGTTTTTTCATTGATATAACCCCTGACTCTGCAGCCCGGATTACATTTTTTTCTTCCCATTCACGAAATTCATTATTGAAAATATCCAATGCTGTATTTATCGATTGTCGCAGCCGTGAAACATCCAGATTATAATCTCTTGTGAGAATCTCCTTTTTGAATGCAAGGGATTCCCATTTTTGCTCATATTCATTAACCTGCTCAAGTTTCTCATAGTGTTTACGTTGCAAACGTATGATGTTTAACAGTGCCTTTTCATACGCCGTTTTTGATATTACTCCTTCTCTCCATAGTACTGAATCTGTTCGAAATTGTTCCTTCGATAAACGCATCTCCTCCTTGTCTTTGATAATGCTTCTGCGCTGAATACTAATTACTTTCTTCAGGCTAATTCTTTCAGATGTAATCTGATCCAATTGCTGGAAAATAGTGTTATAATTGCAATAGCTGACATACTCTTGTAAATTGTTTCTGAGGCTGTTGAGTTTTTCACCGGGTACACCGGCGGTGAAAAGGATTTTAGCACCTTCAACCATGGATAAAAGCTCCCGGGGATTGCTTTTGTTTATCAGAAGCTTTTTTTTCAATTCATGAAATGCAACATAGTCATTATATGATACAGACCCTGAAACTGTTGCCAGTGGTGTGCCTTTCTGTATTGATTGCCCTTCACAAACCATTACAGTGTCAAGTGTTCCGCTGTTTTCAAAGCAACATAGTGTAGCTGGTTTCCCCGCATATATTGTGCAGTTGCTTGTCATTACTTCCGGTGCCTGAATAAAGCGTGCCAATAAAAGGATTATTAACAAAACTCCCAGTATTATCAAGGCTCCGCTGCGCATAAACAGTGACGGTCGGGCGGAAATTAAAGCTTCCATCTCAGGAATATTCGACTGTATATTATCTTCGCTCATAAACTGTTGCTGTTTAGTTGATTATGAATAAGATCGTGATATGCGCCTTCTTTGCTGATAAGGCTGTTGTGGTTTCCCTGTTCAAGAATAGTTCCTCCCTCGAGTACAATGATATTATCGGCGTTTTTTATGGTACTAAGACGATGCGCAGCGACTACCACTGTTTTATGATTAAAAAATTCACTTAGCTTCCGGGTAATACTCGCTTCGTTATTAGCATCCAAAGCATTTGTTGCTTCATCGAAAAAGATGATATCAGGATTTTTATATATAGCTCTGGCAATAAGAATACGTTGCTTTTGCCCCTGACTGAGGTTGCTGCCATTATTCCCGGTTTTTGTATTTATTCCCAACGGAAAACACTTCAGGTCATCCATCAGGTTCGCTATGTACAATGACTGCTGTAGCTTTTCATGGTTTATGAAATCATCGCCTAAAGTGATATTTGCCGCAATGGTGCCGTTAAACAAATATCCGTCCTGCAGCACTGTGCCAATATGACTTCTCCATTCATCAGGGTTCATTGCATCCAGGGGGACTGTTCCTGCGCGGATATTTCCGCTTGCGGGTTTTAGTATACCCAGCAGCAGATTGATCAATGTTGTTTTTCCGCTTCCGCTTTTACCTACTATCGCTGTGGTTTTTCCCGCTTCAAAAATACAGTTGATATCCTTTAGCTCATAGGTCAGTCCACCCTCGTCGTATTGAAAGGAAATATTCTGAAGCTCAATATTCTGATTTGCAGGAACCGGAAGATAAACTTTGTTTTCCTGAACTTCATTTTCCATATTGTGGATTTCTTCAATACGCTCCATGCTTAGCAGCGCATCCTGGAATTCACGTATCAGTGAAGGCATGGCTTCAATGGGAGCATTTGCCTGGCCAAGGATAAACTGAATGGCCATCATCATACCCAACGTTATACTGCCATCAATTACAAGCCGCGCAGAAAGAAGGGTAATAATCAGGCTCTGCCCGTAGAGCATTATTTTCCCTCCCATGTTCTGGGTCTGATTAACGGTGAGACTTTTGATACTTAAATTAAAAAGGTTTGCCTGGATTTTTTCCCAGTCCCACCTTTTGTTGCGCTCAGCTCCATTGAGGCGTATATCCCGCATTCCGCTTACAATTTCAATCAGGCTCGATTGGTGCTCAGATAACTGAAAAAATCTGCTCGTGTCGAGATGTCTTCTTTGTTTGAGAAAAATGGCAACCCAGGAAAGATGTAATATGCTTCCTACAAGAAAAATAATAAAAATCGTACTGTGGTACCAGGCAAGAACAATGGAGAAAATAATTAAATTAATCCCGGAAAACAATATCTGCAATCCGCCGGAAGTAAGAAATGATTCTATACGAGACTGATCAGCAACGCGTTGCAGAAAATCACCCGTTTTTGCACCCCCAAACATACTTACAGGGAGTTTCATGGTTTTTATAAGAAATGTTTTGACCAGATTAAAATTTATCCGGGTGGATATATGCAGAAGGATCTTTGCTCTGAGAAAATCGGAAATGGCTAAACTGAAAAACAGGATGCCCTGTGCAATGACCAGAGCATTTACAAAGGTGATATCTCCTGTTTGAATGCCTGTATCTACCAGTGACTGTGTAAGAAAAGGGATGATCAGCTGGATAAGGCTTCCTGCCAGCATGGCGCAGGCTACCTGGCGAAAAAGCTTACGATGCATCGTCAGATATTTGATAAAACGTGAGAGTATCCCTATACGTTCTGGCTTGTCAAACGTCGTGGTTTCTTCCCCCGGTGTAATTAGCAGACAGATGCCCGGCATTTGAGGTACTGCTGCTGCTTCTCCAAGCCATGATTTGAGGAAGGTTGTCTGGTCTATAGCATATTTCCCACGTGCAGGATCAGCAATATGATACTTCCTCTTTTGCTTTTTGCCACTTATACGGTATAAAACAACATAGTGATTTCCTGTCCAGTGCAATATTACCGGGAGTGTGACTTCCTGATGTATTTGTGATAAGGTTATTTTGCAACCGGTAGTATCAAAACCTGCTTTTTCTGCCAGCCGGCTTAACTCCAGCATAGAAATGCCTTCGCCGGTTGTTCTGGCGCTGTTTTGTAATGCTCTGGCAGAAAAATGTTTGCCGTAGTAATGCCCCAGCATTTGTATGCATGCAATTCCACATGATGTGGTATCCTGTTGTCCGATATATTTAAAGTGTTTTCTCATTTATTCACAGCAGTTTTTGTGTTGAGGTAATACTGTTGATTATAGTATCTGGCCAGAAGATCGTACAGGACATATTCGTGTAGCCGCTGCCTGCTGCGGAAAAACCGATTGCAGAACATATGCAGATAGCTGGAAACCAAATGTTTGTCTGTCTTATCGGGCAAAATTTCCCTGACAAGATCTTTTGTGTCTACAATCCATTGGTTGATCGGTTTTTGTACTTCAGGTGGCAGCTCATCAGTTAATAAATGTGCTGCTGTTGTCATATTATTCCGCACTTTATCGGCCAGTTGATGACGCAAACGGGAGTTTGTATTAAACTCTTTACCAAAGGATGAGGCGATATCAGATAAAATCACGGAACGCTCTTTAAAATCCATTTCGTAAATATCCAGCATATTATGGATAATGATCAGCGCCAGGTGCCAGCGGTAATTGCCGTTACTGTCTTCCATTTCAATGACCTGATCAATTAAGTTTGCAACAAGGGCACTTTCATGATAAAACCATGATTCAACTTTGTCGTACGATTGCTCCGGATAACGTTGAATCTCTCTTTTATAGGTACTGATTTCCAATGTGTAAATTGCTCCTGACAGTTCATATTGTCGTAAATGATCCTGTATGGCTTCTATGATTGGAAAATTGTTTTTTGCCTGGTTTATTTTTAAGCGATACCGGATATGATGGTCCGGGTCGTGGTAGCGAATGAAGAACCATTTTTCAATGCTGTTTTGCTGAATCAATGCGCATGAAAAAGGTAACAGTGTTTTTGCAATTATTTTATCTGCTGTATGATAACCGCAGTAGATTTTGAAATAGAGCCATTGCTGGCCGGGGTAAAAGGTATTCTGCATTAGGCCTGTTTTTGAATTACAATGTTGATTTCGTTGGTATAGCCTCCGTTCTGATCTGCTATTAAGGCATTTTGTTGATCAAATGAATAACGCTTTAGCACCATCCTGTCTGATGATAAGGCTGTGGAATAGAAAATTTCACGGTGAGAACGGATAGTAAGATTTAGTCTTAACTGATTATCATACTGACATAGATAAATTATGTCGGGAATGCCATGCCTTATTCGCCAATTGGAAAATGAGTCATTGCGCCCCGGTTCCTTCATCCTGGTTGTTTTATTCAAATCAGCAAGTATACTGTGATGGATAATCCACTGCTCGGGAGCTAAAGTGATGTTTTTGTATTTTAACTCAGGAAGATGATAGAAAAAATGTTCCAGTTCACCCCAGGAGAAAGATAGATGCCGTGCTTTTAGCCCCCTCTGAAGATCGCATAGAAACCGATAAACCGGTAATGCATTACGATGAAAGTTATGTGCTGTGGATAAGCGGGGAATGACCTCTTTATTATGTCTGACCGATCTTAAAAACGGCCGTCCGTTTCTAATGGAAACCATCAGATCATCAACAGGAATAACATGACCGGAGTCTGTCCCCGGGTGGGCTATATACGGAATCTCATGTTTGTGAAGAACAGGGCGAAAAAGGATGTTCCCTGTTCTCTCCTCAGGAAGATGAACGATTTCTGCAATGATTTTATCTGCATAATACAGCTCTTCATTCTCACATAACTCCTGTGTAGTGTTGTGTATTTCAGGGCAGGCATAGGCAAATCGTGCCATCAGGTTTATCCCTCCTGTGCCTCCTGTGTCGCCGATACAAATGTTCTTTGGATTACCATTGTTGTCCGTAGAAAGGACTCGTATTAAAGCACTGAATTGAAGGGGATTGTCGTATTTTGTGGTTGTTTTTTGTATGGTTCCCAGATCTTTATCAGTAAGGGTGATTATGTTTTGTTGCTCCGAAAAAGCCTCTTCCACCTTTGTGTGTAGCATTTTTAATGCGCTGTTCCACAAGTATGTCCTTTTTTGCTCCTGGTGTATAGGTATGACCAGATCGTCGATTAGCGGGTGATTGTCTCCAAGCATCTGTTCTTCCGGGTAGGCTATTCCTCTCTCACTGTCCAGAGCCTCGGAAAGGGCAATCTCTCTGTCGCCAAAACGACGTGTGAATTGTTCAATGAATTTTTCAAGGTCCTTGTTTGTCGTTTCATGCGATAATATCCGCAGCACTTCAATGCCATCCAGAATGGCTGCTTCTGCTGAGCGGGAGATAGTGCAGGATTGCATGAGGATTTTACTGTCCGTCTGAATGAAATGTTTGTGTTGATCATTATTTAGTGCATTGAGAAGTTTCTCCTTTCCTTGCACTAAGGTTTCCATATCCGGCTTCTCATCGAATACATCAAATAAATTAATTGCCTGCTGAAGGTTTCTTGTCAGATAATGTGTGGGTGCAATATCCTGTAAGATTTTTAATACTCTCCTGCCATAGTCTTCGCCTGTGATATTTGGTTCCAGGTTGCTTTTCAGAAGTTGGTTGTTTATTAAATCTTCGCGATAATCAATGCATTGGTTTTCAGGGATATTCTGAGACTTTAATATTTGGTCAATCTGCGGCAGTGTTTTTTCTGTTTCACATTTATTAAGGGTTTCCTGAATCCAGTTTTGATTCTTTACCGAAGATATGGTGTAATTCCTGCTGCTGTCTTTCTGTTGAAATTCGATGAACCTGATAGTGCCTCCGTTTTTATATACAGAGTTGTTTGGTTTCCATTTGAGTTGACTTCTGATTTCGTGATCTTGTTCAGCGTTCACCGCAATTTGTGCCAGTATTTCCATATCCGGACGTGTAAACGTTTTACAGTGCGGGTTTTTGAATTGAATTTTGGTGGAATTATTTATTTCTCCGTGGCAAAAACCTGAGAAGAGTCCGAAAGGTGTACTTCTTGAACTCATTCTGATAAGGTATTTTAAGAGAGATATTTCAACACGCTTGCATTGCTTTTTATCCGGGTTTGGATCTGAAATAAGCCTTTTTGCTGCATAATACAGTTGCGGCGATGCAATAAAAATGGCATTCCTGAAAAGTGTGCTCTTGTTGAAAAATGTAAGTGGAGATTCTTCAGATTCTCCGTAATGAACAGGAAATAGTGGTGCCCTCAGAATAAAATGAGGGTACAATCGGTAATGGTGTTTCATGGTTTTACTTCCGTTTGTTGTCATATGGTTATTGACAAACCGGGGAAAGGAAAAGCCATAAAGTGATTACCGTTGTTAATCTTTTTTAATGGCAGCTATTGCAAACCTGATATCCTCGTAAGAAAGGTCGTCGGTAAGGTCTGCTTTTGCCTCTGTAAGCGTGGCATCAGGTTTTACAGCGATATATTTTTCCACCAGTTTGTATTTCTCTTCATCAATGAGCCGAAAGATGTCCACATCACCATTTTTCAGGAATGGCAGAAGATGTGACCCAATTGTAGAGGGCTTGAGGTCGCGTGCTATAGCGATTTCTTCAATATTCAGTCCTTTATTATACAGCTCATAGCTTTGCTTCGCACTCTCACCCTTCATAGCCTTCTTATCACGTGCTTTTTTTATTGCTTTCGGCTCAGGTTCCTCACCAGGTTCTATTCCATTCTCCAGGCAATATTCCTGCACCATGGCAATTATCTCATCCCCATACTTATCCACTCTTTTCTTTCCCAGCCCGGGGAGCAATAACAAATGCGTTTTTGCTATGGGTAATTCATTTGAAATCGATATGATTAGCTCCAGGCTTGCAATCATATAGTTATGTAAGTTGCTGTCATCAGCTTTTTTGTTTCGCCATTCAATAATCCGTCGGTAAAGCACCGGGTTTTCGGATTGGGGCAGGGGTTTTCTTTTCTTTTTTGGAAGGCCTTCTTTTTTTACAATATTCCGTGCCTTTCTTTCAAGTAATTCGGATACAGAGAAACCGTTTTTCAAGACGTCAAAACCGATATTTTTTTCATCGATCAAATCTTCAAGATCAAAAAGAATATTAGAAAGCTGTTTTAAATAATTGCTGTTATCCGTATCCCATGATGCTTTTGCGAGCGGTTCTGAAAATTGTTTTTTTATAATTTCACCAAAATATATACCGCCCTTTTTTAGTCTTTCCTGTAAAACGGCATTTTTTTCCGCATCGGGACTGTCGGCAAGGTGATGCCTTATTTCAGCAATGAATTTTTTACCGGTATCGCTGGCATGTCGTAACGGGTTCTGCCTGATTTCCAGGATCGTTTGTTCAAGATTGCCCGTAAGAGGGGAGACGTTTTTACGTATTGTATTTAAAAGATAACCTGTTTTTTTATCAATAGCATCAAACAGAAACAGTTCTTCCAGAAGGGTACGCTGATAGCTGTTTTTTGCTGAATCAAGGCTCTCCTCAGTGGGTGGGTTCAGCTCGATATTTTGTGTGAAATTTGAAACATTATAATCTGAAATGATACCTCTCTCGTCAATATGTGAGCTCAGGACAATGCCTTCCAGTGTTCGGCAACGGCTTAAGGCTACATAGGTCTGCCCGTGAGCAAATGCGGCCTCTGCATCAATAATTACCTTGTCGAAGGTTAGTCCCTGGCTTTTATGAATCGTGATTGCCCATGCCAGCCGCAACGGATACTGTCTGAAGGTTCCAATGACATCTTCTTTTATCTCAGCATTCTTTTCATTTATTGAATAGCGCTTGTTTTCCCATTCCAGTCGGGCACATTCCAGCTCTTTGTCACTATCATGATCTTTTACCCAGATGGTATTATTCTCAATGCGGCTAACCGTGCCGATTTTTCCGTTGTAATACAGTTTCTCAGGTGTGGGATCGTTTTTTATAAACATCACCTGAGCGCCTACCTTAACCATCAATTCCTCTTCAGTAGGGTAGTTCTGCCCCGGGAATGTACCTGTGATGGTCGCTTTGAAAACCTTTGCCTTGCCGGGAATTTTATCCAACTCACGATTGTTGATGCGGTTTGCGCTTGCATTATGCGTCGACAAGGTTATATAGCCCTTATGTTCGCCATTGGCAAATTCAGGGTCATAGCGTTCGTTGAGTTGCTTTAGTGTTTGGTGATGAACAATATTATTGCGGATCTCTTCCAGAATACTTAGGAATTTTCTGTCCGACTGGCGATAAACCTTTTTAAGTGTTATTCCAATTGCATTAGCCTGCTGATATGCTTTAGCACTGAAAAAATACGGTGTTGCATAGTGAGGAGAAAGTAACGACCATTCTTCCTGTCGTGCAACGGGAGGCAGCTGTTGCAAGTCACCGATCAGCAACATCTGAACCCCGCCGAAGGGTTTGTCGTTTCTGCGGTATCGCTTTAAAACCTGATCAATCCCGTCGAGTAAATCGGCACGAACCATACTTACCTCATCAATAACGACCATGTCAAGTGCGCGAATCATGTCAATCTTGCGCTTTGTCATTTTTTGCTTCTCCTCTTTCATTGTCATACCCGGGACAATCGGGCCAAAAGGCATTTGAAAAAACGAATGTATCGTTACCCCGCCGGCATTAATGGCTGCCACTCCTGTAGGCGCCACAATAACCATGCGTTTTGGGATCTCTGCCTTAACACGGTGCAGGAAAGTGGTTTTCCCGGTACCGGCTTTACCGGTGAGAAATATACTTTTATCGGTGTTCCGAACAAAATTATATGCCAGCGCTATTTCTGTATTATTGGTCATAAATCACGATTTTCCGTAAAAGTATAAAATGTTTATGGCTCTTTTTTTACTTCCTGCCCTCTTTATACCAAAAAGGGCAAAACGTTACCCTCTGTTTGGCGATTTTTTTTTAAAAAGTTATTAAAAGTTGAACTGTTGTTCCCTGAATGAGCATTTTAATGAAATTTGTATATTTGCACTAACCAACATTATAGCGCCGGTTTCATGCGAAGTATTATTGCTTTTTTTTGTTTTCTTGGATGCTTTTTTTTCGGGGTTGCTCAGGATTCTTCTGAACGAATACTTAAGGAAAATCTCGACGAAGCACGCACAAGTATCGCAACAGCAGATGCATTGCTTGACCTTGCATCCTATTACAGTACACGTGATACTGTTTATGCAGTACATTATTTTGATAAATTAAACCGCCATTTGGACGCAAATCCTCAGCTTACTGGTTTTATACCGCAGTTTTATGTTGAGATGGGGGTGATGTATTATTATGCTGATATATATGAAAAAGCTGAATTATATTTTCAAAAAGCTGCCGGCGACCCGGAGATTTTTTGCGACAGCCTGACACTGTCACGTTTATGGTTCTTTACAGGTGTTATGGATGAGCTCCGCGGAGAACCTGATAGTGCTCTTCTATATTTGCGTAAATCACTCTCTATTGCATCGCAGAGTAATAACATTAACCAAAAAGCTGCTGCTTTACATGCGATTGCTTCGCTACACCTGGAGCAGGGAAATGTGGATTATGCCAGTGAGTATTTCCAAAAAGAAATGACTATACGCCAGATGCAGGGCGATACTGCTGAATATGCCAGCGCCCTGATCGGTATGGGCAGGGTTTATGAACAGAAAAATGAATATGATAAAGCGTTAAATGCTTTTCAGGCAGCTCTTGATTTTCGTATACTCACAAAAGATACCCGCCGTATTGCAAGCTCTTACCTGGGTATGGGGCGGTTCTTTCTAAAAAGAGAACAACCGGAAACTGCAACGGAAAACTTTGAAAAGGCGATTACTCTGTTTACCACATTAAACGAAAAGACTGGTCTTGCATATTCCTGGACGTGTATGGCAAAGGCTGCGATGAAACAGCATGATTATACCCGGGCTGATAGTTGTCTGATGAAAGCATGTGCTTTATGTGATGTTATTGGAAACCCTCTGCTGAAGGCCGAATGCCTGCTTACCAAAAGTGAATTCCTCGCCCTTTTGGCAGATTATAAAAATGCATATGCCGTATTTCTGCAATATGATCATTTGAATGATTCATTGAATCTTCTTGAAAAAAATAACCGTATCTCTGCACTGGAAGTGAAATTTCAAACGGAACAAAAAAACCTTCAGCTGCTAAAATATCAGGCACAGGATAGAATTCTTAGGCAAAGAACAATAATTTTTACCGGAAGCATTGTTTTACTGGTGCTTATCCTGGCTTTTATTATTATTCTTTTTAAAAATAAAAATCAAAAACTCTTCTATCGTAACCGGTTACTTGAAAGTGAAAAAGAAATTCATTTGCAAAAAGAACTCTTGTTATCAAGGCAAAAAAAAGCAATGGAAGAACGTATTGAATATCAGGAAAAGGAACTTGCAAATAAGGCACTGTCACTTTTTAAGACTTCAGCACTTGTAGAAGATACCGTTGAAAAACTCGATGACCTGTGCAAATCAAATGAAAATAAAATACCGGATAATATTGCCGGTATCACTAATAGTTTAAAGAATTTTGCCCATCAGGATTTATGGGAGGATTTTGAGCATAGCTTCACAAAAGTACATAATGATTTTTATAAAAAATTACTCCTCAAAGCACCTTCACTGACCTCATCAGAAATTCGTATAGCCTCATTAATCCGTCTGAACCTTACCACAAAAGAAATCTGTGCTATCACTATGCGTTCCGAATCGAGTATAAAATCCATTCGTTTTCGGTTAAGAAAAAAGCTTGGACTTACAGGTGATGACAATCTGACTGCCTTTATTATGCAAATCTGATGACTTTCCGTTATTTTAATTTAGATTGTTATATGCTATGCATCAGGTGAGTATATGTTCCTGCAACTTTTTGCAACCTGGTTTACAACTTCTTCGCCCCGGAAATTTTTTCAGAGCTCAAACGCGAATTTTATACTTGTAGCATCAATGAATTCATTCACCAAAACAACTCATTATGTTACCCCTTCAGAACCTTGTCAGACGACAATTGTCCTTTAACGAAAATTTCAAAAATCAAAACAAAATATTTATGAAAACAAAGCTACTCATATTGTTATGTATGCTGCTGATAAGCAATTTTGGCTTTACACAGTATACAATTACCTATTCGAATCACGCGCCTCAGGTTGGTGATATAATTACCCTCTCGAATGTTACTGAATATACTGATCTGGATCCCGGGAATGCCGGAGGAAATCAAACATGGGATTTTTCAGCATACCCTGCTTCGGGTTTAAGCGAATATTATTATGAAGCACCTGAAAATACCCTTTGGGCCGGGCAGGTAGGTGATTGTAATATGGCTCTCGTTGGCGAATCGAAAGACCAAACTGTGCTGTATTATAAAATTTCTCCAAATGACCAGCGCCTGAAATTTGTTGGCACCGATTATTCCGGCTTCCAGACCCTCAGCGAATATTGGAATGACTATCTGGAGATGGTGTTTCCATTTGGTTTTAATGACGCATTCACCGACGATATCGCCTATACAATCGATTATTCTCAGATTGGATATAATATGCTCGACAGTGCCTGGAGTGAGCTTACGGTTCTTGCCGATGGCTGGGGTACTCTAATTACTCCGGAACAGGAATTTACGGATGTGCTGCGCGTTAAATATACCATAAATGAGGCGTGGAAAACCTATGCCGAAGGCATTCTGGTGGATTCCGGGGAGTGGACAGAAACAGCATATCACTGGTATTGCGCCGGTTCGAAGCACTCTGTGGCGCGTGTGTCTGTTCTCGATGATGGGCAGGATCCGATAACCACCATTCAATATGGATCCTCTGCTGTTGGAATTGGAGATCATAATGATGCATCATTCGCAATATCTCCGAACCCGGCATCAGAGAGTTTCCGGATTAAAGATATACCTGATAATATAAAAACAATAGCACTTTTCGATTATTCCGGACGGCAGGTTGCAGATCACAGTGTTAACGCATTATCCGGAGTATTTTCCTGCGCTGATGTGCCGGCCGGCTTGTATTTTGTTACTTTATTTGATGAAAACAAGGAGCCGGTCTCTGTCGGAAAAATAGTAATTAGTCATTAAGAAATTACCCGAACCAGGCAATCTGCATCGCGTGGTGATGAATTCTGATGATTCCTTTTTTTATGAAGGGTTGTTTGCACATGCAGCGTTGGTTGCTTTTTCATGGTTCGGGTATCTTTTTTTTGTATTGAACAAAAACACCCCTGTGATACTTTATATGTTACGACCAAAATTATGGCCGACTAATA
Source organism: uncultured Bacteroidales bacterium (assembly GCA_964594665.1). GTDB lineage: Bacteria > Bacteroidota > Bacteroidia > Bacteroidales > BM520 > BM520. The sequence continues at coordinate 4,041 of CAZQNY010000047.1, read as the reverse complement.
TAAAGTATTCAGGATGATTGATAGAATTATAGAGTTTTCAATCCGGAATAAACTGGTGATTGGTTTATTTACCATCGCACTAATTGTTTTTGGTGTATATAGCTTCAGGAATTTACCTGTAGATGCAGTTCCGGATATTACCAATAATCAGGTTCAGGTAGTTACCAGCTCACCATCTCTGGCACCTCAGGAAGTGGAGCAGTTTATTACCTTCCCGGTGGAAATGGCTATGTCCAATATCCAGAATGTGGTGGAGATAAGATCGATCAGCCGCTTTGGCCTCTCGGTGGTTACCATTGTATTTAAGGACAGAATGAATATTCACCTTGCGCGACAATTGGTGAAAGAGCAGATTGATATTGCTGCAGAGCAGATTCCTGAAGGCTATGGAAGCCCGCAGATGATGCCTGTGACCACCGGCCTTGGTGAAATTTATCAATATGTGATTCAGCCGCAGCCGGGATATGAGGATAAATACGATCTGATGGAGTTGCGCACCGTACACGACTGGATCGTAAAACGGTATTTGGCAGGAATCCCGGGAATTGTTGAAATATCAAGCTTCGGCGGCCTGTATAAACAATACGAGGTTTCGGTTATACCGCGTAATCTTGTCGCACTGGATGTTACGTTGGATGAAATTTATAGCGCTTTACAGGATAACAACCAGAATACCGGCGGTAGCTATATTGAAAAAAACCGTGACGCATATTATATCCGTACTGAAGGACTCCTGCAAAGCCTCGATGACATCAGGAATATTGTTATTAAGGAGAATAGTGGCGTACCGGTATTAATTGGCGACCTTGCTGAGGTGCAGTTTGGCGCTCCAAAACGCTACGGCGCTATGACAAAAGACGGGAAAGGTGAAGTCGTCGGTGGTATAACGCTGATGCTTAAAGGTGCCAATACCAGTGTTGTTCTCGACGATGTGAAAGAACGGGTTGCGGAAATTCAGGATATACTGCCGGAAGGACTCCGCATTGAACCGTATCTCGATCGCTCCGGATTAATAGAAAAAACTACCAATACAGTAACCAATAACCTCCTGGAAGGTGGTCTCATTGTAATTTTTGTGCTCATACTCCTGCTGGGAAGTTATCGTAGTGGCCTGATTGTGGCGTCCGTGATACCTCTATCCATGATGTTTGCATTTATTATGATGCGGCTTTTTGGCGTTACTGCCAACCTTATGAGCCTTGGTGCTATCGACTTTGGACTAATCGTTGACGGGGCCGTGATTATTGTGGAAGGAATTGTTTACCGGCTGCAGCGTTCCCTGAATACTGCCCCGATAACCATGACCAAAATGGATAATCATGTGCTTAAAGCGGGAAAAAGTGTTGGACGTTCAGCGACTTTCGGTGTTTTTATTATCCTACTGGTATATATCCCTATTCTGGCATTTACGGGTATTGAAGGCAAGACCTTCAGGCCAATGGCTCAGACCGTAATTTTTGCTTTGCTGGGAGCTTTAATACTTTCCCTTACCTATGTCCCGGTAGTGAGTTCGCTGTTTCTTTCAAAGAAGATCTCTGTGGGGCCTACATTTTCGTCCCGGTTAATTGATTTCCTGAATCGTTCACATGCACCTGTGCTGATTTGGGCACTGAGGAATAAAATCACATTGATTAGTATCGCAGTATTGGTTTTTATACTTTCCATTTTTAGCTTCTCAAAGCTGGGAGGAGTTTTTATCCCTACATTGGAGGAGGGTGATCTGGCGGTACAAATGACCATATCTCCGGGATCCTCGTTAACACAAAGTATTGAAACATCTACAAAAGCAGAGAAGATTCTGCTGGATCAATTTCCTGAAGTTATTTCGGTGGTGTCGAAAATAGGTACAGCAGAAGTGCCAACCGATCCCATGGCTATTGAAGATGCCGATATTATGATTGTGATGAAACCCAAAAAGGAGTGGGTGTCGGCTAAAACACGGGAAGAACTTGTGGAAAAGATGAAAACAGCACTCGACGCAGTGCCTGGTGCCGCATTTGAATTTACGCAACCCATTCAGCTGAGGTTTAACGAATTGATGACCGGGGTAAAGTCTGATATTGCCATTAAGATTTACGGTGAATCGCTTGAGGTGCTGGATGAAAAGGCAAGGATGGCTGCTTCCCTGATAGAGAATGTTGAGGGAGCTGCCGACGTGAGGGTGGAACAGGTTACAGGATTACCGCAGCTGGTGGTGAAGATAAAGCGCGATATGCTCGCCATATACGGCCTGACGGTGGAAGATGTTAACCGCACGGTACGAACCGCCTTTGCCGGCGAATCTGCAGGAGTGGTTTTTGAAGGTGAAAAAAGATTCGACCTCGTAGTGCGGCTTAAAGAGAAGTATCGCAACAATGTTAAAGTGCTGGAAAATCTGCGCATTAACCGCCCCGGTGGTGATTTGGTGCATCTTCGCCAGGTTGCCGATATTGAAATGGAATACGGCCCCATGCAAATAAGCCGCGACGATGCAAAACGCAGAATTAATATCGGGGTGAATGTCCGGAACAGGGATGTAGAGTCTTTAGTGGATGAAATACGCGAATTGCTGGAAGATGAACTTACCCTCCCTCCCGGGTATCGTTTAACCTATGGAGGGCAGTTCGAAAACCTTCAGGCCGCCAAAAGAACCTCTGCCGTCGCAGTTCCCATTGCATTACTGCTGATCCTTGTATTCCTGTATTTTGCATTTCATTCAGTAAAACAGGCCTTGATGGTATTTAGTGCCATACCTCTTGCCGCCATGGGAGGTATATGGTCACTGTGGGCTCGCGGAATGCCCTTCTCTATCTCTGCCGGGGTGGGCTTTATTGTTCTGTTTGGTATTGTGGTACTCAATGGTATTGTTTTGATTTCTTACTATAATGAACTGGAAAAATCAGGCATTAAAAATATTAACCGAAGGGTGGTTATTGGTACACGGCGACGTATAAGGCCTGTGCTCCTCACTGCCGCAACAGATATACTTGGTTTTCTGCCAATGGCTATCTCTAAAGCACCGGGAGCCGAAGTGCAAAAACCTCTTGCTACTGTTGTTATTGGAGGATTGCTTACGGCTACTTTCCTGACTCTTGTGCTGCTGCCGGCAATCTATGCGCTTTTTTCTCAGCACTGGTCGATAAAAAGAATAAAAAATATGAGACGATTAACCACAGTGATTTTACTCTTTGTCCTGACCGGAACCCTATCCGCTCAGGATCAGGTGATGACTTTCGGGGAAGCGTTGAGTCATGGTGTGAAGAATAATGTGGATTTGAAAGTTTCTGAATTGGAAATCGATGCTGTGCGAACAGAAAAAGGAAGCATAATGACGCTGGATAATCCGGAGGTAGGGTTTCAGTATGGTCAGATTAACGGTCCGATGAATGATTTTTATTCCGAGATTTCTCAGGGTTTTCAATTCCCGGGGTACTATCTTAAGGCATCGCAATACCATAACGCAAAAGTTAATGTGGAAGAAAAGCGGCATATTGTATCGCTGCATCAATATGAAAAGGATTTGCGCTTGTTGTGGTCCGGACAGTTGATTTTAAGTGAAAAAGGGGATCTTATAAACAAAGTATTCAGTCAATACCAAAGTGCTTCCCGTTCTGCTGAGCTACTTGTTGAAACAGGAGAGACTTCGGCCCTGGAGATGAATCTTATGAAAATGAACCTCGCAGAATTTAGGCTTATGATTGAAGATCTGGAGCGGGAAAAATATACTAATGCCGTGGATATTCAGTTGCATCTTAATACCGATCATCTTATCACTCCGGCAGAAAAAGAGCCGGTGATATACCTTGTCAGTGATTCCTTGCCTGAAGTATACACACCCGATATGTTGCTTATTGATGCCATGCTGACGGAAGCAAAAAAGGAAAGCGAAATGGTCCGTCAGGAAGGATTACCGGGGTTCTCCGCCGGATATTTCTATCAACAGCTTGAAGGTACTGTCGGGTACGATGGTGTGGTAGCCGGAATATCTGTCCCTCTTTGGCGATGGAGTAATAATTCTGCAAAAAAACAGGCTCAGGTTAAAAAGCAGATATATCTCGCTGA
>CAZQNY010000046.1:0-21960 GCA_964594665.1 uncultured Bacteroidales bacterium | reverse complement strand
TGTAAGCGTCTTTTTTTCAATCCCGACCTCGTCCTGCGGACGCTGTCAGGTCAATCACACGGGGTGCCGGATCCTGGGAAAAAACCCGTCAGTACACCTATAACCTCTTCAGGGGCATCAACATGAAGCCAGTGTGTGGCTCCGGGAATAGTTTGTACCGGCAGGCGACTCCATTTTTCTTCGATAAAATTCAGATCCTCATCCCGGATATAATTCGAATCAGCACCCCTTACAAATAATACCGGGATTTCAGGTTTCTCTTCCGGCATATCAACAGCGGCAAAAACATCATCCAGTGACTCGAAAATAACATCAATATTTGGTTTCCAGCTAAAACTTTTATTCCCTGATCGCTGAAGATTCTTTAACACAAACTGCTGCAACCGAATATCTGAGATTTTTTCAGCAACAGCCTTATGTATCTCCTTACGGGATGAAAACGAAGAAACATCTACCGATTTCATGGCCATCAGAATATCAAGATGCGTTCTGCGGGCTTTATATTCCACAGGACTGATATCCAGAATTACTGCACCTGAAGCCCTGCCAGGATAATCAGCAAGAAACTGCATCACCACCTTTCCTCCCATGCTGTGCCCTATAAGGACAGGTTTTTGAATTTCATGATAATCAATAAACTCCTCCAGATCAGCTGCCATTGCATAGTAATTCATTGCCGGATCATGAGGTGACAAACCGTGATTTCTCAAATCAGGAATATAGACTTCATGGCTTTTTGCCAGTTCTTTTCCTATTGCCACCCAGTTATCTGAAAGGCCAAAGAGGCCATGCAAAATAATCACCGGACTACCATGTCCGTATTTTCGAAAATAAAGTTCCATAATCAAACGTTCTTACAACAAAAGTAAAGATACTGCAGAAAATAACACGATTTTCTCACCCCGATGAACTGCATGTGGCTCGCATTGTTTATTTTTACAAAAAAGAATCCTATATGATCGTAAAAGAGTTGATTTCTGACAAAATAATTCCGTTAAAACCTGACGATATGGTAAGGCTTGCCATTCATATGATGGAAGACAATAAGGTTTCGCATTTACCGGTTGTGGAAGCAGGCAGATATGTGGGACTATTATCGGAAATGAATCTTTATGCTGTGGGAGATGACACCATAAAAGTATCAGATTTATCGCATCAATGGGACACACACAGTGTTTATGAGTCTCAACACTGCTACGATGCATTAAAACTTGTGGCAGGGTTCAACCTTTCTGTCTTGCCTGTTATCAGCGAATCAAAAAGCTATCTCGGAGTAATTACCATCAGCGACCTGGTGCATCAGTTTGCCGACAGCATGTCGGTAAGAAACCCGGGGACCGTCATTGTTCTGGAAATCGGTCAGCGTGATTATTCCATGGAAGAGATCTCCCATATTGTTGAATCCAATGATGCAAAAATCCTGAGCTCGTCCATTACCAGCACTCCCGACAACATGCAAATGGAAGTAACTCTTAAGGTTAATCGTTTGGATGCAGGAGGCATACTTCAGACTTTTCACCGGTATAACTATACCATCAAGGCCTTTTATGGAGAAAATGCCTATGATGATGGCCTGCAAAAACGTTTTGACTCACTGATGCGGTATATAAACATCTAAAGCTCAGAGCTCATAATAATTGTTAAAGATCATTTTGTTACAGATACGATTTTGTACACTTGCAAAACAAAGATATAAACCATGAAAATTGCGCTCTTCGGTACAACAGTTGCCACGGGAGATACTTACTATGTACAGCAGCTTGTTTCGAGGCTTGAGGCGACCTATGCTTCATTAACAGTATATGCCCCTTTATACGATAATTTAAAAGGCAGTATCACATTTCTCACCCCGCCGAAGGTATTCACCAGCCGGGAGGATCTGCCTTCCGACACCGACTTTCTTTTTTGCGTTGGTGGCGATGGCACCATGCTGGGAACCGTGCAGCTGGTACACGACAGTGGCATCCCGGTTCTGGGCATCAACCTGGGCAGGCTGGGGTTTTTATCTTCTGTACCAAAAAAAAGTATTAATACGGTTCTTGAGGAAGTGCTTTCAGGAGGGTATACACTCGACAGGCGCACATTATTGCGTCTTGACTGCCCGGATAATCCTTTTGGCACCATGAATTATGCCCTTAATGAAGTCAGCATCAGCAAAAGCACACCGCTAACAATGTTAAACATCGAGGTTTTTGTCAACGACAACTATCTGAACACCTATTGGGCCGACGGGCTGCTTGCAGCAACGTCAACGGGATCTACAGCCTATTCGTTAAGCTGTGGCGGGCCTATTGTTACTCCTGAGAGCCATTGTTTTGTTATTACACCCATTGCCTCGCACAATTTACCGGTTCGTCCTATCGTTATTCCTGACGACAGCACCATCCGCATACGTGTTACGGGGAGGGAAAAAAAATACATCGTTGGGCTCGACAGCAGAAAGGCAACATATAAAGATAGTAAAGACCTCATTCTCCGCAGAGAGGATTTTACTTTTAATATGGTCAAGCCCAATAGTGAAAAGTTTTTTAAGACGATCCGTGAGAAATTAATGTGGGGTCTGGACATCCGTAATTAGGATGTGTTACTGTTTATAAAAAATACTGTACTTTTACGCCCTGAAGTATGAAAAAACTGGTAATTATTATTACGCTTTTTATTGCAATGGTGCCGGCACTGGCACAACGAGGTGAGTTTGGCCCCTATGCTGGTGTCGCCTACTACGTGGGAGATGTCAATCCGGGGATGCCTTTTTCCTCACCTTCACCCGCTTTCGGGGCTTTATACCGCTATAATTTCAACCAGCGCTGGACTGCCAGAGCGACTTTTATCAACAGCAAACTCAACAACAGCGACCTTATAGCAGGAAACACTCCTGAGCGGGCATGGGTCTTTAACAGCACTGTCAATGAGATTTCATTTCAGGCAGAGGTGAACTTTTTACCATATATCACCGGAGGAACACACAACACTTTCTCACCCTATCTTTTTGGCGGTCTTGCTTTTCTATTTGGCAACGGTACCAGCAGCAGCAATGTATTCCCTGCGGAAAGTTATTCCATTCTAATTCCATCCATGCCTTTTGGGATGGGCTTTAAGCTCAGCCTTACAAAACGATTCTGCCTGGGTGGTGAATGGGGCTACCGAAAAACCATGTCAGACAATATTGACAATATGCCCGATGTAACCATTGATGGTATTCAGGTGGGTAACAGTAAAAATAATGACTGGTATTCATTTGCAGGAATAACAGTAACCTATTCACTGCGGCTTGAAGACCCGAAACGGTGTTCTGATTTTCAAAATAAATTTGGCTATTAATATAATAATGAACTGCTACTCATGGAGTTAAAAGATAAGATTGATCCCAAACGGTTACCACGACATATTGCCATTATTATGGATGGCAATGGCCGCTGGGCAATGAAACAGGGTCAGTCGAGAAGCTTTGGCCACGAGCATGGTGTAACACCGGTGAAAGAATGCGCAGAAGCAGCTGCTGAACTGGGAGTAGGATATCTCACCCTCTATGCTTTTTCTACCGAAAACTGGAACCGGCCAAAGGAAGAGGTCATGGCATTGATGGGATTATTGGTAGAAACCATCAACAATGAGGTTCCTACGCTGCAGAAAAACAATATCCGCCTTAATGCCATAGGAGATATTTCAAGCCTTGGCGAGGAGCCCCAAAAGAAACTTCAGGAGGCACTGGATGCCACTGCACAAAACAACGGATTAACACTTACGTTGGCATTATCATACAGCTCCAGGTGGGAAATCACCAATGCCGTAAAAAACATCGCACAGGATATTTGTAATAAATCTTTGTCGCCGGAAGAAATTTCGGAGGAAACATTTACATCATACCTGGAAACAAGCAATATTCCGGATCCCGAGTTGTTAATTCGCACCAGTGGCGAGCTCCGGATAAGCAATTTCCTGCTTTGGCAGATTGCCTATGCAGAACTGTATTTTACCGATTTGCTGTGGCCGGAAATACGTAAAAAAGATCTCTACGAAGCAATTATAGATTTTCAACACCGCGAACGAAGATTCGGAAAAACCAGCCAACAGATAGAAAACAATATTTCATGAAACAACATATTTTACTTGTCTTAACAATTTTTCTGCTGATACCGGCATTTCTCTCTGGTCAGGTAACCCTTAGTGACGACCTTGACGAGATCGATTATATGTCACCAAAAAAATATATCCTTGGGGGGCTTACTGTCAGCGGAATACAGTATCTTGATGAAAATGCCCTGAAAATGGTTTCAGGGCTTACCGTAGGGATGGAAATTCAGGTTCCCGGTGAAGAGGTAACCAGGGCAGTGGAAAACCTTTGGAAACAAGGACTTTTTGAAGATATCCGTATTTCAGCAATAAATATTGCCGAAAATCAAATATTCCTGAATATCGAACTGCAGGAAAGACCCAGGCTAAGTAAGTATGCCATCAAAGGAGTGAAAAAATCAGAAGCCGATAACCTACGCGATGAAATAAAAATTGTTCGTGGTGATGTGGTTACCGATAACCTGAAAATCAGAGCCACAAATCAAATTAAAGATTACTACACCGACAAAGGATTTCTCAACGCCGAAGTTAATGTTGTGCAGTTACGGGATACTTCGGAGGTCAACTCTTCAATTCTTAATATTTATGTAAATAAAAAGAAAAAAGTACGTATCCATAACATTAGTTTCGAGGGAAATAAAAACCTGCGCGACAACAAGGCAAAAGCTGTTTTTAAAGAAACAAAAGAAAAAAGTCACTTCACCCCGTTTACATATCTTGACACCTTGTTTGTTTCTACTGTTAAAGCAGCACCTTCCTTTGATATGGGGCGCATTGTTTCAGTCCTTACCAATTATGCTACCGATAATATCCGATTACGCATTTTTAAGGGATCGAAATTTATTGAAGAGAACTATAAAGACGACAAACTCTTACTGGCTCAGAAATACAATTCCCTGGGATACCGTGATTTCCACATTGTAAATGATACGGTATACCCACATGATGAAAACAGTATTCAACTGGATATCACTGTCGATGAAGGCAGAAAATATTATTTCAGAAATATCGATTGGGTAGGAAATACAAAGTATGACAATGACATGCTAAACTCCATTCTGAAGATTAAAAAAGGAGACGTATATAACCAGGAGGAGCTTGATGCGAACCTTAGTTTTAACCCCAACGGCATGGATGTTTCATCGCTGTATATGGACGACGGCTACCTGTTTTTCTCTGTAACACCGGTGGAAGTGCTTGTGGAGAACGACAGTATCGACCTTGAGCTGCAGGTTCGTGAGGGCAAACAGGCTACCATTAATGATGTATCCATTAGCGGAAACAGCCGGACAAACGACCATGTAATCATCCGTGAGGTTCGTACCCGGCCCGGCGACTTATTCAGCCGTACAAATATCATCCGAACCACCCGCGAGCTTTCTCAGCTGAACTATTTTAATGCCGAAACCATTAACCCTGATGTTCAGCCCAACCCGGCAGACGGCACGGTAGATATCAGCTATGGTGTTGAAGAGACCAGTTCCGACCAGGTAGAATTATCCGGTGGCTGGGGATACGGAAGGATTATTGGTACCATTGGGGTTTCGTTTAATAACTTCTCGCTACGAAACATGTTTAACAAAAAGGCGTGGCGCCCCATACCTACGGGCGACGGTCAGAAGCTTAGCATCAGGGCACAGTCGTATGGCCTGGGATACATCAGCTTTACAGCCTCCTTCACCGAACCCTGGCTTGGAGGAAAGCGACCCAATGCTTTTAGTGTTACCTACTACCATTCGCTATTTTCCAATGGTGTTTCAAAAGACGATGCCACATACCGGGGGTTAAATATCAACAGCCTCTCCTTTGGACTGGGTCGTCGTCTGCAATGGCCTGATGACTTCTTTACGCTGTACCAGAACATCAATCTGATGCGTTATAGCCTCGACAACTATTCAGGGATCTTTGCCTTTGGTGATGGTAACGGAGATTACAACAGTATCAGCTACGGTGTCACCCTAAGCCGAAACTCCGTTGATGCGCCTATTTACCCGCGTCGTGGCTCAGAAGTAAGTGTAGGTCTGGAAGTAACACCACCCTACTCACTTTTCAACCAGAAAGATTATTCTACTCTTGATGACATGGAACGCTATAAGTGGATTGAATTCCATAAGTGGGATTTAAAAGCATCCTTCTATCAGAAGATTGTAGGGAATCTGGTGGTAATGGCGAGGTTAAAATATGGCTTCCTTGGAGCGTATAACAAAGATATCGGCATCACTCCTTTTGAGCGGTACTACCTTGGTGGAGACGGCCTTAGTGGTTACAGCAACTTCGACGGGCGACAGATTGTAGGGATGCGTGGTTACAGCAATGAATCGCTCACTCCCTTGTATTACTACAACGAAAACCTTGGGGGTACGATATACAATAAAAACACGCTGGAGTTACGCTACCCGTTGTCGTTAAATCCATCAGCTACAATCTATGCACTAACTTTTCTTGAGGCGGGTAACTCATGGCTAAAATTCTCGGAATTTGATCCTTTTAGCCTCTATCGTTCTGCCGGATTTGGGGTTCGTATATTCCTGCCTATGTTTGGTGTACTGGGCCTTGACTGGGGTTATGGATTTGATGATGTACCGGGAATACCTTCAGCAAACAAAGGGCAATTCCACTTCTCTATTAACGGTTCCATTGATTAATATAATTTTGGTATGAAATTTGGAACTGCAGGCTTCGTGAATAAATTATCAGGAGGAAATATCATGAAAAAAATTATTTTAGTTGCAATGCTGGCCATTGGTGCCATGGGATTAACACAGGCACAAAAATTTGCTTATGTAGATACAGATTATATTCTGAAAAACATCCCCGATTATAATGATGCGCAGGCTCAGATTGACGACCTTGCAGCACAATGGCAAAAAGAAATTGAGAAGAAATTTGGTGAAATCGATGCAGCCTATAAAAAATACCAGGCTGATGCGGTTCTTCTGCCGGAAGACATGAAGCAAAAACGCGAAGAAGAGATCATCCAGATGGAAAAAGAGGCCAAAAACCTGCAGAAAAAATATTTCGGTCAGGAAGGCGAACTCTTTAAAAAGCGTCAGGAACTTATTAAACCTATTCAGGAAAAAATCTATAATGCCATTGAAGAACTCTCCACAGCCAACAACTATGGTATGGTGTTCGACAAAGCGGGAAGTACTACCATTCTCTTTGTCAATGCACGCTATGATATGAGTGATCAGGTTCTTGATGAGCTCGGATATTCATATTAATTGTTAAAGAAATATAACTCTTGTGGTGTAAATGGTTTTTTAATTAAATTTGCGCGACGTACTAACAAATAAAAGAAATGAGAAACGTAATTAAAATTTTTATTGTTGCAGCCCTGGTTATTGCCGGCTCAATGAATGTACAGGCTCAGAGCAAAGCTAAATTTGGTCATGTTGACTTTGCTGCGCTTTATGCTTTGGTTCCCGGTCAGGATACAGTAAAAGTGCTTTATGAATCCTATGCAAAAGATATCCAAAACCAGTTTACTGCAATGCAAGGCGAATATGAGAATAAACTGATGGACTACCAGCAGAACTCTGCTACCATGTCAGATATCATCCGTGAAACAAAGGAAAAAGAAATCATGGATCTTCAGAGCCGTATTGAAGCATTCCAGTACAGCGCACAGGAAAAACTTGGCAATAAAGAGAACCAACTTACCGCTCCGCTGATTGAAAGAGCCCGTAAAGCTGTTGAAGACGTTGCCAAAGAAAATGGTTACACCTATATCTTTAACTCTACTGAAGGCCTGCTCCTTTATGCTGAACCATCAGATGACATTATGCCAATGGTGAAAAAGAAACTTGGTCTTTAACGATCATTAAAATATTTCTAAAAGCCACCCTTTGAGGTGGCTTTTTTTTTATCTTGCAATAAATATAAACCGGCTCTCTATGTATTTAAATTATCCTGCCATAAAAAATAAACCTGTCGACTTTACTGATACGGCTTTCATATCGCTCATGCGTAAGCGTATTTATCATGTTTTACTCATTGCCAGTAAATACGATGCCTTTATGCTTGAAGGTGACGGACGAATCGACGAACAGATCTTTAATGAATACGTGGCGCTTAACCTTCGCTACCCGCCGCAGTTTATCCAGACTTCCTCCGAAACCAAAGCCTTTAAAATACTTGGAGAACAGCAGATAGATCTCATTATCACCATGTATAGTGCCGGGGAGAAGGACAACTTTGCCATGGCAGAGAAAATAAAAAGAAAGTATCCTGAAAAGCCGATGGTCGTGCTGACACCCTTTAGCAGGGAGGTGATCATGAAGGTAAACCAGAAAGACCTCAGCCTGATCGATTACGTCTTTTCATGGCTTGGCAACAGCGATCTTCTGCTGGCCATAATAAAACTTATAGAGGATAAAATGAACCTGGAGCACGATGTCAACGAAGTTGGTGTGCAAACTATCCTGCTGGTGGAAGACTCCATCCGGTTTTACTCCTCCTATCTTCCCAATATGTACAAAATCATCTTCAAACAATCACAGGCCTTTATGACCGAAGGCCTCAATGAACACCAGCGGATGATCAGAATGAGGGGAAGACCGAAGATTATCCTTGCTACCAACTATGATGACGCCATAGAATACTACGAGCGCTACAAGCACAATATGCTGGGCATCATCACCGATGTGAGGTACAAACGTTTTGGTGAACTGGACGGGGAAGCAGGAATAAAACTGGTGCAAAAAGTAAAGTCAGACGATAAGTATATGCCGGTTCTGATGCAGTCGTCAGAATCGAAAAACGAGGCCATTGCAAAAGAACTTAAAGCTGGTTTTCTGAATAAAAACAGTAAAACCCTGTCCATGGAGCTGCGAAAGTTCATGAATAAATATTTTGCCTTTGGTGACTTTGTGTTTATGGATCCAAATACACAGAAGCCTGTTGCACGGGCAGCAAATCTTAAAGCACTACAGCAAAAGCTCTTCCAGATCAACGATGATGTACTGGAATACCACATCACACGAAATCACTTTTCCAAATGGCTTAATGCACGAGCACTCTTCCCCATTGCCTCGTTGTATAAAGACCTTAAGATGGACGATTTTGAGGACCTCACAGAGGTTCGCAGGTTTATGTTTGATGCCATTGCTGCCTACCGGTATCACAAAGCCAAAGGCGTTATTGCGCAATTCAGCCGCGATCACTTCGACGAGTACCTTACCTTCTCACGCATCGGCGATGGCAGTATCGGAGGCAAGGCCCGCGGGCTGGCGTTCCTGGATAACCTCATTAAAAGAAACACCGTTTTTGAATCCTTTAAGGGTGTAAATGTTACGATCCCCCGAACGGTGGTTCTTTGTACGGATGTTTTTGACCAGTTTATGGAGGAAAACGACCTTTACACGATTGCACTTTCCGACAACAGCGATGAGGAGATACTCAAAAGGTTTATCAGAGCCAGGCTGCCATTCCGAATTCATGAAGACCTCTATTCCTTCATTAACGTTATAAACAAACCTGTTGCCATCCGGAGCTCTTCATTGCTTGAGGACAGCCACTACCAGCCCTTTGCAGGAATATACAGCACTTATATGGTGCCCTGCATGGAAGATGAACGGATGATGATTGAAGAAATCAGTAACGCCATTAAAAGCGTTTATGCCTCCGCATTTTTCAAAGACAGCAAGGCCTATATGATGGCGACCTCAAATGTTATTGATGAAGAAAAAATGGCGATTGTGTTGCAGGAGGTTTGCGGTAAACGTTATGGTGAACGCTTCTACCCTACTCTTTCAGGCGTGGCACGATCCATTAACTTTTATCCCATAGAACCTGAAAAACCGGAAGATGGTATCGCCAATATTGCCTTTGGATTAGGGAAATACATTGTCGACGGCGGCCAGACACTGCGGTTCTCCCCGGCATATCCAAAAAAAATCCTGCAGCTGTCAACTCCGGAGCTGGCACTAAGAGAGACGCAACGCCATTTTGCCGCCCTGGATATGAACCCGGAAAAATTTGTCACTTCCACTGATGACGGAGTAAATATCCAACATTTCAGAATTAAAGAGGCTGTCAAAGATAACTCATTGCACCATGTGGTCTCTACTTTTGACTACCACAGCCATATGATCCGACAGGGAATGCAGGATAATGGAAAATATCTTGTTACTTTCTCCAATATACTGACTCACAATATCTTTCCATTGGCAGAAATCATCAAACAGAGTCTTGAAATTGGACAGAAGGAGATGAACAAGCCCATTGAAATTGAATTTGCTGCTGAATTAACGCCCAATGGCAACGGAGAAATCGTATTCAATCTGCTTCAGATACGCCCTATTGTCGACAACAAGGAAACGCTGGACGAGGATATTTCGCGTATTACTCCTGATGAGGCGTTGATAACGTGCAAGTCGGCGTTGGGAAATGGCATTATCAATACGCTTCAGGATGTTATTTATGTTCGTCCGGAATCGTTTGACGCTTCCCGGAACACAGAAATCGGTGAGGCCGTGGGAAAGGTAAATGAGGAATTCCTGCGGGAAGGAAAGAACTACATCCTTATTGGCCCGGGACGCTGGGGCAGTAGCGACCCATGGCTTGGAATACCCGTCAAATGGCCACATATCAGCGCTGCAAGGGTTATCGTTGAATCCGGGCTTGAAGATTACCGTATCGACCCCAGCCAGGGAACTCATTTCTTCCAGAACCTTACCTCTTTCAGAGTGGGGTACTTCACCATAAACCCTTTTATTAACGACGGATCCTACGATCTGGAATACCTCAACAGTATGCCTGCAGTATATGAAAACGAATTCCTGCGCCATGTGCGGTTCGAAAAACCACTTGTGGTAAAAATCGACGGGAAAAAGAATCTCGGGGTGATTTTGAAATAATTTTGAGGAAGATGCGAAATAAAAATGGTGTTGAATATTAAATATAGAATATAAAATACTGAATATTGAATACTGAATATTGAATGAAGTAATATGGGACACAGAAAAATAAACAGGAAAGAAGAGCTGATAAAAATTATTGATCAGTGTGAGGTGTGTAATGTGGCAATGGCCAACGACAATGAACCCTATGTGGTGCCAATGAACTTTGCTTTGGAAGGCGATTACCTATACCTGCACAGCGATTATCACGGTAAAAAATCCGAATATCTTCATAAAAACAATAAAGTTTGTATTTCATTTAGCACAGGTCATAAAATTGCATGGGTCAATGAAGAGGTTGCCTGTAGCTGGAGTATGAAATATAAAAGTGTTATCGCTTATGGGGCAGTTACTTACGAGGAAGATATAAAGGAAAAGGTGCGTTGTTTGAACCTCTTTATGAAAAAATATGCCAATGGTAAAGATGATTTTACCTATAATGAACCGGCCTTACGGAATGTAAAGATTTTCAAAATCCATATTACTAAGATGGAAGGCAGAGCACTGGGATATTAGAATCAGAAGTTCATTATCAACTTCACATTGATCCTTAGTGGAGTCAGGTAATTGGGAACAGCCCACTGACGTCCACTTACATCGCTTACCCACATATAGCTGACGGTGTTACTAATCTGTAGAATGTTTAGTACCTCAGCAGTAATCCAGATATCGTCAAAATTATTGAAAAACTGTTTTTTCATAACCGTATTGGTTCCTTTTATCATTTTGGAAAATCCAATATCCACGCGTCTGTATGGAGGCATTCTGTAGATATCCTGATATCTTTCAGATTTGGATGGGCCAAACGGTAATCCGGTACCAAAGAGCAGATTAAGCTGCATTTTCCAGGTTGGATTTTTAGGAAGGTAATCCTGAAAGAAGATACTGAGGTTCACGCGTTGGTCGGTAGGTCGCGGGATATAACCTGGTTCCACGCGGTTCCCTTCATCATCAATATAAAAATCCCCTTCAATATCCTCAGCAGTTTTAAGAACGGAAAGAGTCATCCAGGAATCCACACCCTTAACGAACTCCCCCATTACCTTCATGTCGATTCCGGTGCTATAACCATGGGCAATATTATCGGCATAATAACGAATACTTACATTGTCGACCTTATAAGGAATCAGGTTGTCCAGTTGCTTGTAATAAACTTCCGTGATAAATTTAAAAGGTCGGTTCCAGGCGAGGAAATTCCAGTCGGAGCCGGCAACAAAATGTATTGAGCGCTGAGCTTCTGTATCCGGATTAATACTTCCTGTCATATCACGCATTTCCCGATAAAAAGGAGGTTGATAATAAAGACCTGTTGAGAATCGCAGGACGATATCTTTCTCCCAGGCTGGTTTATAGGACAGCGTTGCACGGGGACTAAACAGAACATCACCATTAAAATCCCAGTAGTGCATTCTCACACCATAAGTCAATGCCATATGTGAATTCTTCCGTTGAAAAATATCCCAGCTATCCTGAATATAAGCAGTAATACGCTGAGAGGAAACGGAGTTGATCCCCTTTACGCTTTCGTCCATTATCAACGGGTTTTCAGGCTGTATAAACGGATTGGTATATCCAATAGAATCCATGGGCCGTGGAATGGTATATCCGGAAGAATCCACAAGGTTCCATTCATTCAAATGATCATCGATATATTCAAGCTGATAATTGAAACCCCAGTTAAGCAGGTGGTCATCAAGCACAGCGGTACCACGATGCTGAGCAGATGCCACTGTGGTGGTCAGATAGTTTCTGGCATGATCCAGGAAAGTACCCACACCAACGGTTTGAAGCACTTCATCAAACTCCTCATCACTGGCGCCCAGATCGTTGTCAAGCAGGCCAATCCAATACTGGCCCTGGAGGTCGTAGGTTTCACTTTCCACAGAGTTATATGCGGAAACAATAAACTTTAATTTAAGGTCTTCATGTGGCTGATAGGTCGCAGTGAGTGCGCCCAAACCATTTTCATAGGAATCCACCTCCTGCCCATCATAATATATGGAGAGGCGGTAGGCCTCGGTGATGGTACCAAAATCCGTTTCACGGTATGTTGGAGCAAAATTATACTTGTTTCTGGAGTAGTTCCCGAGTACTGAAAGGTTCCAGGCATTGGAGAGCTGATAGGATAATATTCCCTGCACATCAGTGAAAGAGGGTTTATAATCACCTTCGACCTCAAGGCCTTTAAGTACGAAACGATTATTTTTATGCCTTACACCCAGCAGGTAGGTAAAACGTTTGTTTTTTGACACGCCCTCCACATGTCCGGAGCCGCCAAAACGGCTAAGATCCACCGATGCGGCAAAATCTTTGGGGCGCTTATAGGTAATATCCAGCACAGAGGACATTTTATCGCCGTATTTGGCATCGAAACCACCGGCAGAGAAGCTGATGGAAGATACCAGCGACGGATTCAGGAAAGAGAGCCCTTCCTGCTGCCCTGAGCTCACCAGAAAAGGGCGGTATATTTCAATATCATTTACATAAACAAGGTTTTCATCAAAGTTGCCGCCACGCACAGAATACTGTGTGCTTAATTCATTATTGGACGAAACACCCGGCATGGTTTTAATCATCGACTCCACAGAGCCTGTAGCACTGGGGATTACTTTAACATCTTTAGGGTTTATGCGTTCCAGGGTAGAATGCCGTATCTGTTTATCTTCAATAATCACATCCGGGAGAATCTGTGCTTCTGTCGAGAGGGTAAAATCAATATTATAACGTTCACCTGCAACAGGGGTCATAGGATGTATTGCATGGCTAAACCCGATATAGGAAGCCACCACATCGATTTGCTTTCCGGCGGGCACCGATAGCTCAAAGGAACCGTCGGCGGAAGTGGAAGTGCCTCCCGGGAGGCCAGCAACCGTGACATTTACCAACTCAAGGGCATTACCATTCTGATCGGTAACAACGCCAAAAACTGTGGCCTTTTGGCTGAAAGCCGACAAAGCACAGAGAAAAAAGACAAAGATTAAAACCTGCTTCATGTGTTATTTTTCCATCCATTCATCAGGTTGCTCCCACTCTTCCCAGTTGTCTGATTTTTTCAGTTCATCGTATTTGGACGATTTGCGCTTAAAGTCGCCATTCCTCCATGCTTTGATAAACTGTGCCCAGGCAAAGGGGTTCAGCAGACTAATAGGCTGAGCCTGCCCGGCATAATACAGTTTACTGGTTTGCTGATTGATATAGTTTTTGTAGTTCATACTACCATCCATATCATACTCTTCAGCGCGAGCAACCAATTCGGCCTGTTCAAGGTTTTTCCGGGCTATTTCATAGTCATCATCGGGAATTTCCAGATTGATAAAAGCCTCCCGGAACTGCTCTTTCGAAGGCCACGGGTATATAACGGTTTCCTGCAACATTATTGTATCTGAAGACATCACCTGAATCAGCGAATAGCGATTTTCTGTAATCGTATCAGGAATCACAAATTCTGCATCCTTAAAACCCACAGCAGAAAACTTAATGGTATCATTCTTTACGGCCACAAAAGAGAAAAAACCGTAATAATCGGCGATGGTTCCACGGCCGGTATTGGTAATCATAATGGTAGTAAAGGGAACGGGGTTCAGGCTGTCGGCAGTAACAATAACACCGGAAAACTGCACCAGATCCTTATTGGTGACTTCACGTTTTGATTCAACCTGTGCAGCTGCCGACAAGGTAATTATCAGGGCCAAAAGCAGGGTAAGATGTCGTTTCACGATTTTCATACGGGGCAAAAATATTGTATTATCACGAGAATCACATCCTAAAAAACGTTAAGAACCTCATATTGGTACAATTAAAACAAAAAAAGGCCTTCGTAAAAACTACGAAAGCCATATCTGAGATTATTTCCGGTATTTCTACTTCAGGTATCCTTTAGCTCGTGCTTCCTTAAGAACAGGGGTAATCCCTTTCTTGTTAATAGTACGGATTGCAGCAGCCGAAACCTTCAATGTTATCCACTTATCCTCTTCGGGAATGTAGAATCTCTTTGTCTGGAGGTTTGGATAGAATCTTCTTTTTGTGCGAATATGTGAGTGAGAAACGTTGTTCCCTGTTATCACTTTCTTTCCTGTAATCTGACAAATACGTGACATCGCTCTATTTATTAAGTCGTTTTTCTAAAATGGAGTGCAAAATACGGGATTATTTTTCAGAAAAACAAAAGTGCTTATGGTTTTTTCTAAAAAAGATGCTCAAAATCACTGCGCTCCGTTGATAAGTCTTTTTCTCAGCATATTAAGAGCCGCAGCAGAAGCCTGTCGTATAACGCGCTCCCGGGAACCGCCAAAGAAAAATTTCTCTGCTATCACCGTGTCATCATCTGCCAAGGCAATCCATACTGTTCCCACGGGTTTTGCCTCTGTTCCTCCGTCAGGGCCTGCGATTCCTGATGTTGCAATACCAAAATCAGCGCCGGTAACGGTACGCACACCGGCAGCCATCTGTTTTACAACCTGCTCACTAACAGCGCCATACTGCTCCAAATCGTTGCCATCAACATCCAGAACGTGTTGTTTTACAGCGTTTTCATAGGCTACCACGCCACCCTTAAAGCAGGCAGAAACGCCTGGCATCATGGTCATAAGATGAGATATATTTCCTCCGGTACAACTTTCGGCAGCAGCCAGGGTTTTTCTCTGATTAATCAACAGCCCTTTAACCACCGATTCCATAGTATCGTTTCCTTTGCCAATAATAAGCTCCGGGATCACATCATGCAGCTTGCGGGCCTGTGCTTCAACCGCCGTGCGAAGTGATGCGGAATCTGATCCAAAAGCAGTTATCCGCAACCTTACCATGCCGGGGCGTGGCAGATAAGCAAGCTTCATATTTGGTGGCAGATTATCCTCCCACTCTTTAATACGGTCTGCCAGCCACGACTCCCCGACACCATGGGTGATGATGGTATGGGTAACAATTGCACTGCCGCCATTGAGCTTCGTAAGCCGTGGAACAACCTGCTCTTGCATCAGTGCTTTCATCTCCTGTGGCACACCGGGAAGTGAAACAAAAACCACGTGGTTTTTTTGGAACCACATCCCCGGAGCGGTACCCACCGAATTGGGCAGAATTGTGCACTTTGCCGGCAACATGGCCTGCTGACGGTTGGATGGAGTAAAAGGATACCCCCGTCGTTTAAACATTTCACGGATATGCTCCAAAGTGGGTGTATGCTCGATCATTTCAGAATCAAAATAATCAGCCAGCACCTTTTTGGTAATATCATCGTTGGTAGGCCCCAGCCCTCCGGTCATGATCACTACATCGGCACTGTCGGTAGTATTTTCTATGGCTGCGACAATAGCATCTCTGTCATCGCTAATGGTAACCACACGGTCAACCTCAACACCTGCTTCAGTGAGGCGTTCTCCCATCCAGGCCGCATTGGTATTTATCACCTGCCCGATAAGTAATTCATCGCCTATGGAAATTATTTCAGCTTTCATCGTTTTAATTTAAAGTGCAAAGGTAAGCGATGATTTGCTACATTTGTTCATTAAAACGAAAACAATGAAGACCTTTAAATCATCCGAACTGGTACTTAACAGCGACGGAGCTGTATACCACCTGAATCTTCACCCTGAAGAGCTTGCAGAGAATGTTATTGTTGTAGGTGATCCGGGGCGGGTATCGCAGATCAGCGGATATTTCGATCGCATAGAGTTAAAACGCAGCAACCGTGAGATTGTAAGCCACACAGGATGGCTCAACGGAGTGCGGCTAACGGCAATGAGCACCGGTATGGGTACCGATAACATTGATATTGTAATGAACGAGCTTGACGCATTGGTAAGCTTCGACCTTCGTAACAGGGTATTAAAAGAGCGCCCCGGCAAGCTCAAAATCATCCGCCTGGGAACTTCCGGAGCATTACAGCCCGATATACCGGTGAACTCGTTTGTTGTTTCACGCTATGCTTTGGGTCTGGATGGTTTATTGTATTTTTATGATATTCCGGAAGGTATTATCATAGAGGAGCTGGGCAAGTCGTTCAGGGAGCACACACAATGGAGCCCGTTATTGCCGCATGTATATGGCGTAGAGGGCAGTTCAGCGCTTTTATCGAAGTTTACCGGAAATGGTTTTTATCAGGGCATCACAGCCACTGCACCGGGGTTTTATGGCCCACAGGGACGTATCATGCGGTTGGGGCTGCGTTTCCCGGATACAAATGACCTGATGCAGCAATTCAGCTATAACGGTGTAAAACTTTCCAACTACGAAATGGAGACTTCGGCGCTCTATGGCCTTGGTGGGGCAATGGGGCATGATATGCTCACTGTGTGTGTTGCTATCGCCAACAGAGCCACCGGTGACTTCTCTTCCGATTATCATAAATCGGTGCGAAAACTTATCGAAATTGTCCTTGAAAAAGTTACCAGGGCATAATAACGATTTGCAATAATTCTTTAAACGCAGAATTTTTACTTTTGAGAATACATCTCCGGATACTGTAGGGATATTTCCGGCAGTTTTTTGCGGATAAGCCACGACACACGGGTAAAGTACTGGTCTCCTATTTCAGAATATCCGTGTAATTTTTTGGCCATCTCAAGGGTCTGGGGAAAATTTTTGTTTTTCCGTTGTGCAGCACGTTCTTCCCGAAATGCAGCATAAGCACTACCAACATTTAGATTGTAAAGATAATCGCGGATACCATCCAGAGGAGTATCATAACAGCGAACCATAAAGGAAACCTTTGTTATGCCTTGAGGTGCGATTCCACATCCGGGTTTATAGCAGCGTATGCCAAAGAAATTATTGGCTTCAATTGCAAAACGGCTGCGTCCCCATTCAGATTCCAGTACTGCCTGCGCCAGAACAAGCTCTTCAGGAATTTTATCGACCCGTTCCAATAATGAAGCCACCTGATTTTTAAAATCCTCAGGGGTAGTGTATATGGAAAAATCAAAATCCAGTTTGTAATTCAATGCAACCCTTCGCAGAAATGGCAGGGATGTGGTAGTAATATGACAATCTTTCTCAAATGCGGTTTGGATATCAATAATCCGGTTTCTGATCCAGAGCACTTCATTATTGGCCTGAATAATATCCGGGATCAATGATTCTACAAAATTTCGGTTTTCTTCAGATAAATCTGTTTTAAAATTCAGATTAAAAGGCTGATGAGCAAACTGTCCCAATGCAGAAACCTGCATTAGTGCGGACATTAAAACAACGAAAAATATTTTTTTTACCATGCAATCAGTTTTCGGCGATAAAGATATATATTTCTGACATAATGAAAATTCCGACTGTTTTTATGACAGCAGGAAGATGAAAAAGAAGAAAGAATACGCAAAATTTCGTATTTTTATTGCATAGAACAAACAAAATCTTCTGTGGCATAGTTTTAGAGGTGAGGCAAGACAGTATGAAAGAAGAGCAGGAAATACAAAAACTTGAGGCGCTGGTCAGTTTACTTGACGATCCGGACGAAGGCGTTTATACTCAAATCTCTGAGGAGCTATATACCTTTGGTATAGATGCGATAAAATACCTGGAGCAAGCCTGGGAGAATTCCTTCGACCCTTTGGTACAGATACGTTTGGAAGACATTATTCATAAACTTCAGTATGAGAGCCTTTACACTGATTTAAGGAACTGGTACCTTACGGGGGGCGAAGACCTGCTAAGGGGATTTATATTATTATCAAAATCGAGATATCCTGATCTGGATGAAACAGCCATTACGCGCCAGATAGGGCAACTCACTCAGGATGTATGGCTTGAGCTCAACAAGGATCTCACTGCGCTGGCAAAAATCAGGGTTCTCAATCACATTTTATATGACGTTCACGGCTTCGATGGCAACCTTGAAAAGATAGGCTCTCCGCTGAACAATTATATTAATACGGTTCTTGAAACCCGCAAAGGCAACCCTGTATCACTGGGCATTATCTATATGATCATTGCGCAGAGCCTGAAGATTCCCGTTTACGGTATCAACCTGCCCCAGCATTTTATTGTGGGCTATGCAGATGAGCAGAAGGAGGGGCAAAAAAACATCATAAACAAAAACAAAATCAGGTTTTACATCAACGCATTCCGGAAAGGGAAAATTTTCAGCAAAGCCGACATTGAAGCCTTTTTAAAGCAAATGAATATCAACAGGGATGAACGTTTTTTTCTACCCTGCGATAATATTACAATAATTAAAAGGGTAATAACAAACCTGATAATGGCGTATGAATCGGAGGGAGAAAAATCCCGGGCTGAAGAGCTGAAAAAATTATCAAAAGCCCTTAACGAAACCCGGGATTAAAAAAACTATCTTTTAAAATAAATATCCAGGAATGTAAGAATATTATTTTCTACTCTCTTCATTACATCCTGAATATCAGCACGTTCAAATTCACTACCTGTTATATTTTCAAACAGTTCAATATAGCGTTCAGAGACACTATTGACAAAATCCTCCTCCATATGAGGCATCTTCTGGCCCTGTTTGCCCTGGAAGCCATTATCGATAAGCCACTGGCGGACAAATTCCTTTGACAGTTGTTTTTGTTTTTCACCGTTTTGCTGGCGTTGTTCATAACCATCAGCATAGAAATAGCGCGATGAATCTGGGGTATGAATTTCATCAATCAGATAGATCTGCCCCTGAGCCTTCCCAAATTCATATTTGGTATCAACAAGGATAAGCCCCTTTTCAGCAGCCATTTCAGTACCCCGTTTAAACAATGCGCGTGTATAATTCTCCAGTTTGGTATACTCTTCTTCCGAAACGAGGCCCTGCTTAATAATATCATCGCGGGAGATATCCTCGTCGTGACCTTCAAGAGCTTTTGTTGTAGGAGTAATGACAGGTTCAGGGAACTTTTGGTTCTCGATCATTCCCTCGGGCAAAGGCACGCCACAGAGTTCACGTTTTCCGGCCTTGTACTCACGCCATGCATGGCCTGTCAGATAGCCACGGATAACCATTTCTACCATATAAGGTTCACAGTAACGGCCAAAAGTTACCATGGGGTCAGGAGTGGCGATTTTCCAGTTGGGCACAATATCCTCAGTGGCATCAAGAAACTGAGCTGCAATCTGATTCAATACCTGTCCCTTGTAAGGTATTCCTTCTGGAAGTACAACATCAAAAGCAGAAATACGGTCTGTAACAACCATCACCATGTAACCATCGGCAAGATTATAAACATCCCTTACTTTTCCTTTGTACACACCCTCCTGGCGCGGAAGGTCAAAGTTTGTAGCATCTAAAGCATTTTTCATTTTTATGGTTTTTTTTGTTAAATATTGTCATAACTATCGGATGTTTTTGTGGTGATGCCATTTTCTTCCTTCTTTCCGTTCTCTTCCTTCACTATATTTTCCTTCTTATAAGCATCAATAATTTTCGTAACAAGCTTATGCCGTACAACATCATTTTCGTTAAGGTAAACAAAACTAATACCTGCAATGTTCTTGAGGATATGTGAAGATTGCACCAGGCCGGATTTTTGCCGCGGCGGAAGGTCGATCTGCGTGACATCCCCTGTAATAACAAAAGTGGAACCCTGACCCATACGCGTAAGAAACATTTTCAACTGATTGGGAGTGGCATTCTGAGCTTCATCGAGAATGGCAAAAACGCCATTAAGGGTTCTTCCGCGCATAAATGCCAGCGGTGCAATTTCAATGGTACCATCTTCGAGGTAAGTATTGAGTTTTTGAGAGGGGAGCATATCCCTCAGAGCATCGTATAACGGGCGGAGATAGGGATCAAGTTTATCTTTCAGGTCTCCGGGCAGGAAACCCAGGTTTTCACCTGCTTCCACAGCGGGGCGGGTAAGGATGATCTTTCGCACCTCCCTTCCCTTGAGAGCCTTAACAGCGAGAGCCACAGCGGTATATGTTTTGCCGGTACCTGCCGGGCCAATGGCAAAAAGCATGTCATCCTTTTCCAGTGCCTGAACCATTTTACGTTGATTTGCAGTGCGGGGCTTGATAACCATTCCATTACGGCCATATACCAGTGCGCTATCTTTCCCATTCGCATCTTTTGCTGTGCGCTGCACATCTTCTCTGGCCAAAATACGCGATATCAAATCGCTGTCAATCTTCCCCCAGGAGTCAAAAGCATGTAATAATTTATCAAACATGGCTTCAAAGGCAGAAATATCCTCCTCACTACCAACAATTTTCATTACCTCTCCCCTGGCAATAATTTTCAATTTCGGGAATGCATCCTTCAATTGCGCCAGATGGCAGTCGTTAACACCATATACTTCCAAAGGGCTGTATGAAGCCAGGCTTAATATTCGTTCAGGCATAGATTTTATTTATAATCATGCAAAGTTAATTCAATTATCATAAAGTTTGTAATTTTGCAGCTTAAGGAAACACTCTATGCAGATTATAACTCTTCTCAGTGACTGGGGCGTGAAAGATTCTTACCTCTCATCGGTAAAAGGACAGCTTCTATCACGTATTCCGGAAATATCCATTGTTGACATCAGTCATTCCATAACGCCGTTTGATATTACCGAGGCATCCTTTGTATTACGTCAGGCCTATAAAAATTTTCCAGCCGGAACAATACATATTATAGGAATTAACACCGTGGCATCGATTGAGACGCCGCATACCGTACTGAAATTCGACGGTCATTATTTCATTGGTGCCGATAATGGCATCTTTAATTTGCTTACCGAAGGGAACAAACCTGAAGCAGTTATTGAGCTGGATATCATGCAGGATTCACCTTTTTTCACCTTTTCAACACGTGATTTATTCATAAAAGCTGCCGTTCATATTGCCGAAGGAAAAGCACTTTCTGACATGGGACAGCCACGGGAAGAGATTAATAAACGCTACTCCTTTTTACCTGTACGTGAAGGCAATGAATTGAAAGGGAAGATTATTTATATCGATAACTATGAAAATCTTATCACAAACATTTCACTGCAGATGTTTGATAAATTTGGCAAAAGTGATCCCTTTCGTATTGATTTTCGGTCGTCGAGGTACAGCATAAAGCGGCTTT